>JBCDBL010000040.1:0-31914 GCA_039183635.1 Pseudomonadota bacterium | reverse complement strand
GGGGTTGTTTTTTTAAACGCCTACATGTAACCCGGTTTTATACCGCTTGGGGTTGGCTAGATAATGGCGGGGGCTTAGGGGGGCGGCGACCTGATCGCTAAACGCTAACCGCGCCGCGCCTGGGGGGGCGCGCGGCGCCACAAGCTCCCGCCCCTTCACGATCAACGTCTCGGCGTGGGGCGCCGCGCCGCCGGTGAGGCGCGTGAAGGCTACGTCCATGGCCTTCGCCGATTTGGCGTCAAGGGGCGTATAATACACCGGCGCCCCGGCCAGCCCCTCCATGCGATAATCCGTAGGCCCGTCCAATTCGACGATGTGAAACCGCTCTTTCAAAAGGTCGATAAAGGGCGTAAAGAGCTGCCGGTTGAGGCCGTTCTTGTAAAGATTGTCGGGAACCCGGTTCGATGTGGCGACGCTGACGACACCCTCGCTGAGCAAGGCTTCAAAAAACCGGCCGAGAATCATGGCGTCGGCGATATCCGTCACCAAAAACTCGTCGAAGCACAAAAGCGTCGCTTCCTGGGCGACGGCCCGCGCCGCCGGCCGAATGGGATCTTCGCCGGCGCCGCGCACATATTCCGGCCGCGCCTTGCGCGCGCCCTCGTCAAGCGCCCGCCATGCGCCAATACGCTCGTGCATCTCTTGCATGAATTCATGGAAATGGACCCGACGTTTTGCAGCAACCGGCGCAGCATCGAAAAACAAGTCCATCAACAAGCTTTTGCCGCGCCCCACGCCACCGAACAGATACACCCCTTTCGGCGCGGGCTTGGCTCTGCCGAGCAACCAGGTTTTTCGCCCCGGCGCATAGCCTTTCAGACTGTCGTGAAGCCTCTGCAAATGGTCCGCAGCGCACGATTGCGCCGGGTCCTCTTGCAACTCTCCCCGCGCGACCAGGGCGCGGTACGCATTTAACGGTCCATCCATAAGGGCAAGCTTATGCCGCTTTGGTGACTTTTTTGCTAGCGCCGGTATTCGCGTCTTGCAGACCGCGCGCGGCCTGTTGGAACGCGCAGCGGGCGAATAGAGTGGCGAGGCCGGCGGCGACCATCTGCGCGGCGATAAACGCCGGCGCATCGTCCAGGCGGATGCCGGCGAACGTGTCGGAAAACGACCGCGCCAGCGTCACGGCCGGATTGGCGAAAGAGGTGGAGGAGGTGAACCAGTAGCCCGCGGTGATGAACAGGCCGACGGCGTAAGGGACCGCCTCGGGCCGGAACCGCACGCAGCCCAGGATCGTCATCACAAGCCCAAAGGTCGCAACGCCCTCCGCCAGCCACTGTCCAGGCCCCGACCGCACCTTTACGCCGGTCTGGACCATTTGGAGATCGAACATGGCGTGGGCGATGGCGACCCCGGCAAAGCCGCCGACGACCTGAACCGCGACGAAGGCGCCGGCGAGGCCAAGCGAAATCTCCTTGCGCAGCAAAAACGAAAACGTCACCGCGGGGTTGAAATGCGCGCCGGAGACCGGTCCAAAAATCAGGATAAGGACGACCAGGATCGCACCTGTTGCAAGCGTATTGCCGAGCAGAGCAACCGCGTCGTTCCCCGCCGCAAGGCTCTCCGCCATAATACCGGAGCCGACGACGACCGCGAGGAGAAACGCGGTTCCCACCGCCTCGGCGAGGAGTTTCTGGGAGAGAGAAAACGACATCGCCTATGCGTCCGCGCCTTGCGCCAAAAACGTGTCGATCCTTGCACGAATGTCCTGAAACACCTTTTCAAACGCGGCCGCCTTGTCCGCATCCGGGCCGCCGACGGCGGCGGGGTCCGGAAACCCCCAATGGAGCGTTCGGGGCGCGCCGGGCCAGATGGGGCACGTCTCCCCCGCCGCGCTGTCGCACACGGTGACCACAAGATCCATTTCCGGCGCGCCGGCTTCAGCGAATTCATCCCAGCTTTTCGAGCGCGGCGCGCCCGGCGCGATTCCCGCCCCTTCAAGGGTCGCAATCGCAAAAGGGTTAACCCGGCCAACGGGCTTGGACCCCGCCGAATAGGCTTGCCAAAGACCTGCGCCAGCATGGTTGAGATACGCCTCCGCCAGGACGGATCGGGCGGAATTCCCCGTGCATAAGAAAAGCGCGTTTTTCATAAAGGCCGATACCCCTTCGCCGTACACTTCAATATTTCAACATATATTGAATGATAAAAGCCCGGTCAATGTTAACCTTCGCATAAGGCGAAGATTAACCTTGTGACGTTATCCTCTCGGCGAAATCGCGTCTTTTCAGATGCTATTTGCATGATTTACGGGAGCCGAAACGCCAATGTCCCACCGTTCCGCATTCCGCTTGATGGGCCAAACCTCGCGCGGGGCCATCGCTGCGGCCGCCGCCCTCGCCCACGCCCTTGCGCCCGCCCACGCCATCATCATACGCGACGACACAGACCCGCCCGAGATCGTCGATAACTCAAACCGATGGCAAGCGGTGGGCATTATGGCGTCAGCGGCCGCCGACGGATCGGGCGCGAGCACATGCACCGGTTCACTGATCAATCCACGCTTTTTCCTCACCGCCGCCCATTGCCTCAACTCCTCGCCCGAAACGGCGTATGGGCGCGAAGGGACCAACAGGCTCGGCGTGTCTTTCGATCCTGTGTTCGGCTCGGAGGGCGTTCAAAACTGGCTCACAACCGGCCAGGGCATGGTCGGCGCCACTGACGTCATCTACGAACCCAGCAATATTGAGTTTTATGAAGGCGATCTGGCCATTGTGGCCCTGGAAAACCCCGTAGAGGGCATAGCGTACCAAGGCCTGTCCTTCGCCACCCCAACCGCAGGGGAGCGGGTCAACATTGTCGGCTACGGCCGCCTCGGCATCGGCAGCACCGGCGCGCTCAGCGGCGATAATCTGCGGCGGGAAGGGGCGAACGATCTCGGTCCGGTTTATACCTCGTGGGATGAGCTTGGCGTTCGGCCAGACGGATTGCCGCCCTTAACGCAGCCTGTGCTCGTTTATGACTTTGACGATCCGACACGCAATATTCCCCTGGACACCTTTCCCGGCTCGGCCGTCGCCAATGAAGCGACCACAGCGCCTGGGGACAGCGGCGGGCCCTTAATCGTCAACGCCGGCACGGATCTGCCATTGCAGGTCGGCGTTCTCAGCGGCGGCGTCAACCCCACCGGCAGCGAGTTATCAACCTATGGCGATATTTCCGTTTACCAACCTTTAGAAGAATTCAAAGACTGGATCATCGACAACAACCCGTACAGATACTTTGACGCCAGACCTGGAAACGGAGACTGGGAGAACGCAGCGCACTGGACCGAATCCCAGGAAGTGGGCTTTTATCTTAAAGACGGCGAAGGAAACTTCGTTCAAATCGCAGCCAACGACACGCCTGAATATCAACCGGGTCAGGACGTTATCGTACCGAATAACTCTGATGGCGTGCTAATTCCAAGCATACAAATCACGAGCGCCCTCAGCGTCTCCTATGACGAAGCGACCAACACCTATAGCGGCGCCGTCGACCAGCTTGTCTCGGAATTGCAGGCCCAACAGTTGCCCAACGGCACCATTGGCATGCTGTTGGCCAACGAAGGGGTTTTAACCGACATAGAGCTTGAGACGGCGTTGCAGGGCCTCGGCACGCCGCAGGACCTGATCGATTATTACACATCGCCAAGCTATGACGGCAGCTTCTCAGGCTTCACCAACACCAGCGCGGCCAACCTTGAAACAACACGGACGGCGGCGCGCTACTATGACGTGCTGCTTGGCGCGGCGGGCGCGACGACGCTTTCGACGCGTAACTTCGAAGTCGATCGATTGCGCATTAACAACGACGATGCGCGGCTGCAAATCAATTCAGGCGGTGAGCTGACCACATGGCTCGACACTGCTGTTGAGACGGGCGAGCTAAACGTCAACGGATCCTTCCGCTCGCGCGCGCGCCTTCTTAATATGGGCGGCGTCGTCTCCGGGGACGGCATTATTTCAACGGACGCCGGCTTTTACGCCATGGCCGGAACCGTCTCTCCGGGCAATTCAATCGGTACGCTATCTATCACAGGCGATTACATCCAGGGCGACGATGCGACATTGCTGGCGGAAGTCGGCGCATCGACGGCGGACTTGCTGGAAATCTCCGGGCAAGCCATGCTGGATGGCGAGCTGATATTAGCCCCGGACGGCAGCTTTATTCCAACAAGCGGGCGCGCCTTGACGCTTTTGACATCCTCCGGGCTCATCCCGGACGGCTCAGATCCGACCAGCCCTTACTTCGATACAATTACCAACAATCTCGGTACGGATGCCGGTGTTTTTTACACCTCTACCGATGTTGTCGTGACGCTCGGCGTTGATTTCCAGTCCGATCTCGAAACCGCCGTGCAGCAGGCCGTTGCGGGCGGGCTGACCGGCCTCGGTGCGGCTTTGGCTGAAGCCGATCTGGCGGCCGGCGATTCAAGCATGACGCAATTCAACGCCCTGTTGGACGATTTCGCACCGTTGACAGATGAGCAAAAACGCGACGCCTACGATTCCCTTGCGCCCGTTGAAACCCTTGTCAGCACGATTTCAGCACAATCCTTTTCCACCGTCCTCAGCGATCATTTCGCCGGGCGGGCGTCCGCCATACGCGCCGGCGCCAGGGGGGTGCAAACAAACAACCTTAGCATCGCCGAGACGCAGATCGCTTCTGCGGCGCCCTCAACGCAAGTCATGCGAACCGCCGCCGAACGGGCGCTCGCCCGCCGCCCGGCTTCGCGCATGCGCTTGCCGGAAAATTGGGGCGCGTTCATCGCCGGGGATGTCGTGTTCGGCGACGCAGACAATCAGGCCGGCGCCAGCGACGATTTCGTCACCGCCGGCGTCACCGTCGGGGTCGACCGCAGGATCGGCGGCAAAGCCGCGCTCGGCCTCGCCGGCACGTTCGCATCCGGCAAGGTGGACACCGCCTCCGGCGGCGAACAGCGGGACAACACCGCCATCGCTTCGCTATACGGGTCCTACTCGGACAATTGGTTCTATGCGGACGGCTATATTTCTTTCGGTCTGGGCCAATACGAGACGGAACGTGTTATTCCCGTGGCCACAACCATACGCACAGCGGAAGGCGATGCAGACGCCACGACGTTCGCTTACGGCGTCACCTTCGGCGTCACGAAGGAGATCCGCAAGTTACGCCTATCCGCCGAGGCGTCCTATCGCGCTTCAGAAACGGAAATCGACAATTACACGGAAACCGGCGCCGATATTTATAATATGACCGTGGATGAACGGGACATACGCTCCAATGTCGGCGAACTCGCCCTGGAAGGCGATCGCCCGTTCCGTACACGATCAGGCGAGATTGCGCCATTCGTCCGGCTGGCCGCCATTCGGGAGTTTGAGGACGAGGCGCCCCTTGTGATCGCCCGTTTCGCAGCAGCGCCGAACGCAATCATCCCCCTCGCCGGCCTTGCGCCCGATGAGTATTGGGGCCGCGTCGGGGCCGGCCTGGCCGCCCGGTCCGGCCGCCTCAGCGGCGTCGTGCGTTTCGACACCGATGTCGCCCGGGAAGATGTCACCGCCCACCAGGTGTCCGGCGTCCTGCGCCTTAAGTTCTAGAGCCGTTTGCGCCCCATCATGTGAGTAAACGCAACAAGCGCAAACGCGCTCTAAGCCTTCATTTGATAAGATTACAGATCGCGAACCGCTTCGCCTGCATATGCTTCAAGCTGTCGTAAATGTGCAGATGTCGATATTCGCTGGCCTAACGTTGCGCGCTTCTATACGTAAGGGGCGTCATGGCGCGATCCCTTAAAATCCTCCTGCATGGCGTGAACTACGCCCCCGAAGCTGTCGGCATCGGTAAGTACACGACAGAAATGGCGGAGTGGCTGGCGGCGCGCGGCCATGATGCGCGCATCGTCACGGCGCCGCCCTATTACCCGGCCTGGCGCATCGCCGAAGGTTACGCAAAAAGCGCGCGCGGGCGGGAGATGTTAAACGGCGTATCTGTGCGCCGTACGCCGATCTATGTGCCGCAACGCCCAAGCGGGGTAAAACGCATCCTTCACCATGTCAGCTGGCTCGCCGCGTCCGCCATTCCATTGCTGAGAACAGCGCAAGCGCACAAGCCGGACGTGGTTTTCGCCATCGCTCCGTCCCTTGCCGGCGCGCCCGCAGCCTTAGCGGCGGCGCGCCTGACGGGCGCGAAAAGCTGGGTTCATGTTCAGGACTTCGAGGTGGAGATGGCGAAGGCCTCCGGCCTCGTCAAGGCGGGCGCTGCGATCAAAGCGGGCCTTTTAATAGAACGCATACTTTTTAATCAGTTTGATGTCGCCAGCTCAATCTCCCCCAAAATGTGCGCCTTGCTGAACGAAAAGAGGCGCACGGCAGACGCCGTATTCGAATTTCGCAACTGGGTCGATACGGACGACATTCGCCCGTTGCAGAACGTCCCCTCCCCCTATCGCGCGCAATGGCGCATCGCGAAGGAGGAAATCGTTTGTTTGTACTCCGGCGCGATATCGAACAAACAAGGGCTGGAGACCGTCATCGACGCCGCCCGCCTTTTGCAAAACAAGCCGATCCGGTTCGTTATTTGCGGACAAGGCCCTGGAGCGGACGCCATTCGCGCGCGCGCCGAGGGGCTGAACACCGTCACATTCATGACGTTTCAGCCGGCCGAACGCCTCAACGCTTTGTTGAATGCGGCTGACATACACCTTCTGCCTCAAAAAGCCGACGCGGCCGACCTTGTGCTGCCCTCCAAACTCACCGGCATGCTCGCCTCCGGACGTCCGGTGATCGCCGGCGCCGCCCCGGGCACAGGCCTGTCTGCGGAGGTGAACGGCTGCGGCGTCAGCGTACCGCCGGGGGACGCCACCGCACTGGCCGCTGCGATTGAAACGCTCGCCCGCGACGAAAACCAACGCCGTCGCCTGGGCGCCGCCGCAAGACGGCAAGCGTGCAGGGTCTGGGACAAGAAGGCGATCCTGGAGCGGTTCGAGACGCAACTTTTAGATTTGGCGGCGCCAAGATAAAACGCGCGCCCTCTAAAGAACCGCCCTTGTCATGGGCGGCGGAAACCCCGACGCCCCCCTGGCCAAACGAGTATTGTCCAGTAGAGACCTTCTGTTTACGTTACAGCGCATACGCCGCTAGCGTCGCCGGTTGCGTCAGAGGCGGCGTCCTGGCCGCTGCCGCTTTGCCAGGCGGAAAGAGACGCATAGGTTGTTCCATTGAGCGCATGCCGCATGCCGTTGGCGAAGGCGGGGAAATGATTGTTATTTCCCGTATAGATAACAGTTCCGCCGCTACGGCCGATTTCAAATCCCGTATCCGTCGCATCGCCATCGAAGGTGCAGCCATTGACCGTCAAGGCGCCGTCCTGCATAAACACATGCTTTTTCCAACCGGTATCGGTTGACTGAATAAAAAAATCACAATTCGTCAGTGTTACGCTTACATTAGTGCGTTGATGGGAATCGACGATCCCCCTTTGCGTGCGGCCTTCGCAGAACGTCGTATTCTCAACAACCATGACGGTATCGTCTGAGTTTGGCTGTACGAGATTCCCATCGTTGGCGGACCCTTTGACCTGACAACGCCGTATCGTGACGTCTTTTGTAAAAAACCCGCCGAAATCGCAGTCAACAGCTATGCAATCCTCTACGATCATCGCAGTCGCATCGTCGCCGCCAAGCCAGGAGTTGCAATTCTCCATGCGGCAGTTGGCGATCAAGGCCGTTCCGAGGGTCTGCCCGGCGCCGCCGGACGTATGATAACCGAACGCCGTCATACGCTGTCGCGCCCCTGCGCTGTTGGCCATCGTCACCGTGTCGAACGTCACATCCAAACCGTCGCCGGCAGGATCGAAGGCGACGACCAGACTGGTGTTTTCATAATTGAAATGCGCATCTTTTACGGTGGTGTTTTTCACAAGGCCGCCGCCGGCGACATAGGCGTTGTGTTTGCCGCCGTAAAGCGCTTCGCAATCTTCAATGCGCCCGTTGCGGCCGGTGATCACCAACGAGCCGTCCGGATGGGTTTGCATTTGCGCGGCGACGCCTTCAATGACGCAATTTGTCCCTGTAAGGCGTACGCCATATTGCCGCGCCGAGCAGCTGTAGCTTTTGCCGTTTGAGCCGGGGTTGAGACTGTCGCCGGGGTGCACATACACTGTTTGAGCGAGCGCTTGACCGTCGGTCCCCGTGTGGGACGCCACGTGATAGGACCCCGCCGTCGTCTGGCAAAGCGCTACAGATGCGACATATTGCAATTGCAGCGCATCTTCCAAAACGTTGATCCAATGGTCGCCTCCGCCTGTGATCGAAACGACAGCAGCCTCGTATACATTCGCATGGGTTGCATTTTGAGAAAACGCTCCGGGCGCGATGGCGTCGTCGGCGCGGATGAGAGGCCGGGCGCCGGTTCCATAGGCGCCAATCGTGAGGGTATTGAGCGCGCTTACCGCTGTCTCAAAAAAAACTGCGCCGCGCTTTAAGCCGATTTTCTCCCCCACCGTCGCACGGGACAAGGCTTCAGCGATGGTTTGCAGCGCCGCCCCTTCACTGTCGCCGGTATTAAGATCATCGCCAAGAACAGGGTCGACGTAATACGTGAACGCCGGGGGCGTCGCCGGAATATCCGCGCCGCCGCCCTGAGGCCGCGTTAAACCAATATCGATGCCGAGCATGCCCTATCTGTCCTTTCGCAAGACGCCCATGAAACTTGCATGACAGACTAAGTGTCTTTTTGGCGTGTGGGATTACTCAGCAGACGGCGTCTTGTGCGCCGGCAAAGGCCGCGCGGCGGCCCCAGGATCGGCAGAGGCGTTTTTCTTCAGCTCCAGCACTTTCGCTTCGACAAGGGTGCGATACCAAAACCCTTGCAGGACATGGAAGTAAAATCCTTCTTTGCCATCCAAAACCCCAAGGCCGAACACATAGCGCGCAAAAACATAGGCGAACGGCCGAAATGTTGCGGGAAGCCGTTCATAAACGCGAAGCTTCAAAAACCGCTTAACGGCGGCGCCCCCGCGTAGTCTGGCGGCCTCGCCGCCCCCCGCGCCGGACCGGCGCAGGAGCTGGTCCCGGGCCTCCCTGTCCGCATAGCGATTGTGCTTTTCCGTCCACCAGCCGATGTCATTGAGGTTTTCATCGATAAGATCACCTTTGAAATGAACCGTCTTTCCATGATCGAGGACGATGTGTTCGTCCATCCACTGATTTTCAATGCGGCCGACGCCCGTACGCCACAGACGCAACATGGGGCTTGGGTAAAAGAAACCGTGTCGTATGGGCTGGCCCATGAAAACAGTAAGCCGCGGCGCATGAACGCCGGTGGTCTCTGGCGCAAGCGTTGGAAGCCGGTCTGTCATTTCGCTTTGCAAAGCAAGCGATAAGCGTTCGTCCGCATCGATGCGCAACGTCCACGGCGTATCGATATCGCATGTGTCGAGCGCCCATTGGAATTGGGCGGCGTAGCTTACCCAGGGGTTTTCATATATCTCCGCGCCAAGTCTCCTGGCGATCTCGATGGTGGCGTCGCTGGAGCCGGAATCGATAACGCAAATGCGTTCAACGCAAGGCTTCAAGCTGTCGATGCAGCGCTGAATATGCTGTTCTTCGTTAAAGGTGAGGATGATGGCGGTGATGCTCATGCCGTGCGCCTTACGCTTTGCTCTTCAGCCGCAGTTTGTAAGGACCCCGCATAAACACGCTCCCATTGCGCAGCAATGGCGGACCAGGAAAATCGATCCTGTACAACCTTCATAGCCGCGGCCGACAGCGCTGCGCGGGTGTCCGGCGCCACGGCGTAGGCCCGGTCGAGGGCGGCGGCGATCTCTTCAGGTTCAACGCCGGTTTTGACGGCAAGGCCGTCTCCATAGGCGAAATCCAGCCCACAAGCGGGGCTGGCGATCGCAAGCGCGCCCGCCGCCCAACCTTCCAGGGGCGTTAGCGGCGCGCCTTCGCTGTGGGTGGGCAGAACCGTAAAATCCGCCGCACAAAAGGCGTCATGCTTGTCGGCACCGAACAACGGCCCCAACAGGGTCACGTTATAAGCCGATCCCATACGGTCGATCTCGGCGCGCAACGACGCTTCATAAGCCGCATCCCCCCAACCGACAATATCGAGGCGCGGGGCCGCGCCGTCGTATAACCCTCTGTTATCAAGAAACCGCTTCCACCCCGCCAGAAGACCGTCCACGTTTTTCTTAGGGTGCAAACGTCCAAGATAGAGATACCGCAATGGCGCGCCAACGGCCGCCATGCGGCGGCGCCTCACCTCTTCTACAGAAAATGGCGTCGCCACGCCGTTTGGAATCACAACAGTTTCCACGCGCGGACGCAACGCCATGACAGCTGTCGCTTCCGCCGCGTTCAAAGCATGGACAGACCGCGCGCGCGTAAGAAGCTCACCTTCGTAAAGGGCGAACACCGCCTTTTTCAAAAGACGGCTTCGCGCCATAATCCAGGGGTCGGCCATGCCGTGGGGCGAAACAATATAAGGTGTTCCGTATTTCAAATGATGGGCGAGAACGGTCTTTGACTGACGCATCCACAAACCGTGCAAATGGATGACGTCCGGCCGCGCCTCAACCAACGCCCCGGCAAGACCCAAGGGGAAACGAAACCTGTGCGGACCCACGCTGTCGCAGGCGATAACCCTTACGCCGTCAAACCGCGCTTTGTCCTCCTGCGTATGCGCATCCCGCAGCGTGATGACGATCGGCGCCATGCCGCGGTCTTTCAACGCTGCAACGAGGCCGGCCAAAGCCTCCGAAACGCCGCCGCCGAGCCGGCTGGCGCTGCCGATGACCATGGCGACTTTCACGCCGCCGCCTGGGCGCTGAGGCCCGTCACGTTTCGCAAAACATCACGAAAGCGCACATGGCGCCCGCGATAGTCCCGCACCGCCTGCGCTATAACCGCTGACGCCGCATCCAGATCTTCAAGGTCTTGAGAAATAACCTCCAGGACATGATCGACGTCGATCGCCTCGATCGGGGTTGTTCTACAGGACAGGCCAAGGTCGGCCATGATATGCTCCGTTTTCGGCAGGTAAGATATTGCGATCGTTGGCCGCCCCGCAGCGAGCGCGAAAATACATGAATGGAACCGTGCTCCAACCATAAGGCGGCTTTTGCCGATAACAGCGCGCATCCCCGCCGTCGAACGCTCCGCCGTATCCACAAGAACGGGAGAGGCGGCGCATGCGCGCACCGCCTGCGCCGTGGCGATGTCGTCGGTCACCTGGTTGAGGATGACGGTGCGCAAACCGAAGCGGTCGTAGATTTCATCGGCGATGCGCGCCATCGACGCAATATAGGCGGCTTGAAGCCGCTTTGCGTCCGTCGCGCCCGGAAAGCGCCACTCCACCGTTGTCATAGCGACAAAAGGCTCATCGGACTTAAGGCCGTCAATGACGCCTGCTTGAGACGTGCGCCCTTCATCCTCCCAAAACGCCATATCGCCCGTGGATACGATTTTTGTCGGCCCCAAAGCCAGATCTTTTTGGGCGAACCTACGGGAAAACTCTTCTCGCACGCACACCGCCTCGACAGCCTTCAACGTTGCAGCGGCCCTCCGGCGGCCAAATGCAGTTCGCACAGGCCCAAGGCTTTGGGGTGCGAGGACGACAGGAACCCCGAGGGCGGATGCAAAATCGATCTGGGCCAAAGCAACGCGATATGAAAAATTCGTATCGTGAATGTATCCGCCTGGCGCGCTGATGACGAGATCAGCGGCGTGCATTGCGTCCAAGGTGCGTCGCTGCGCGTGCGGCAAAACAGGTGCGAATACTTTAAGGCCACGCACAACAAGCCAGGCGCAGGCGAGGCGGAGCAAGGCAAGTCCCTTGCCGAACGCTCCGCCGCGGCGGGCGTTTCCGATGCGTTCCGACCAGGCGATATCACCGGGTGCGTCGGCGGCGGGCACGAATGTCGCGCAAGTAATGCGCGCATCGGGAAAAACAGATTTCACGTCCTGAAGACAAGCCTCCAGCAACGCACTGTCGCCTCGGTTCGACCATCCGTAGGCGTTGACGATAAGAATATTGTGCGGCGGTGCAATCATGCGGCGGCCTTCTCCGTGCGCGACATGTCGTAGGCCGCGATCAGCGCTTCGGCGTAGGCGTCCCAATTCACCCGTCGACGCGCGGCCTCGGACGCCGTATGTCCCATCTGCGCCGCAGCGTCCTTGTTATCGCGTAATCGGGCGAGGGCCTCCGCCAAAGCATCGACATCGCGTTCGGGAACGATGAGACCATCGACGCTGTCGTCAATGATTTCGCCCGCCCCTGAGGCCGGGGTCGCCACAACGGCGCGCCCCGCCGCCATCGCCTCGCATATCGAAACCGACAGCCCCTCCTCCAAAGACGGCAGCACGAACACATCGTGCGCCGCCAGCAATCTTGGAATGTCAGAATGGGGCGCACGGGGAATGTGACGGAACACGCCGGCGTACCGCGCGAAGGCCGGCGCCGCCGTACGGGACATGACGCCCACCAACGTTATGTCGAGCGCGCCCGGACCAAGGCGCCGGGCCGCCTCCAACAGATAGAGCTGGCCTTTACGCAAGCCGACCTCTCCAACGCAAATAACGCGCAAAGGCCCGTTCTGCGATGAACTTTTTGCAGCGCCCTGGGGGAAAAACTGTATCAAATTCGCCGCATAGGGAATTTTAGATACGCGCGTCGCAACCCCAGCCGCGCGATAGCTCCGCGCTACAATATCCGAGGGGACCAGCAGGCGATCGGCCGCCGCAACCTCCTCCAGGTGGAGACGCTCCCGGTCATAAAGATCAGTTTTTGGGAAAGCGACGCCCCAATGCTCCGCCTCACGCCGCAAGACAGCCAGACGATGGGCCGGGTGGGTGTTGACGCATTCGACAACAACGCGTGCGCCGTCCCGCCTTGCTCTTTCAACAAGGCAAACCCCGGCGCCATGGGAGATGATGTGAAACACTGACGCCGGGCGCCACCGCGCCGCCACAGACCGGCGCCACAGTCCATGGTAGACGGGCAACGCCGCCTCATAAAAACGC
Source organism: Pseudomonadota bacterium (assembly GCA_039183635.1). GTDB lineage: Bacteria > Pseudomonadota > Alphaproteobacteria > Caulobacterales > Parvularculaceae > JBCDBL01. The sequence goes on along the minus strand of JBCDBL010000040.1, from coordinate 18,926 downwards.
TCCCCCAAAAGACGTCCGTGCCCTTGTGTTAAATACTCTTTCAGTCGATGATTAATGCAAATATCCGGATCTAATCCGTATGCCGCACCCGTACCGGTCTTATGGGAATAGTGCAAACGGCCAAGGCGTCCTGCAGCGATCAGCTGCGGCGCATAGTTCAGTACGTGATACTTGCCGCATACGGCTATTACGACGTCGCCTGGCCCCGCCATATCCTCACGCCCCCGGCGGCGAACGCCAGCGCCGCCGCCACCATGGAAAACCCCCAGAAATAAACGACCGTGACGCCGCCGTCCCGCAATATGGTTTTCATATAAATCAAAAACACCCAGAAAAAGATGAACAGATAGGCGCTGTCGCCTGTACGGGCCGCACGATAGACCCAGGCCGACATGGCGCCCACCGCACCGGCGATGAGCACGAGGCTGAGCCAGCCGAAGTTCATAAAGGCATCCGCATAAAGACTTGTGGTGAGATAACGGAAATCGCCATATTCGTTCAAATCGACGCGGGATGTGTAAACCGGCTTGTCGGGCCAAAATCGGCGCGGAATGGGCCACACGAACAGCCGTAAGTATTGCGTGCCGTAGCTGTAGTCGGCGTTCCGCGCAACGGCGGACGCCGTGGCGGCGGCGGCGTCATATTCGGCGATGTCGCTGGTCAAAACCCGTCCGCCCCTGGCGTGCGCATACCCCGACATAAGCTCTTCCACCGAATGCTCGCCGGCCAGCAAGCTTCGAAACGCCATGCGGTCATAGCCGATCACGTCGAAAGCAACGCCGAGGATAAGCAAGGCCGCCAGCGGCGCTGCGGCGGGATACCTAAGCCCCTTATTGATATGATAAAGGAAAAACAGGGCCGCAATGACCACGACGAAGGACAGGCGCTGGGCCCCAGCGAAAAACCGCACCGCAACGAAAGCGGCGATGAACGCGTAGGAAAAGGTCCGCGTCGGTTTATAAAGAAACAGGATAAGACAAACGATCGGCAAAAATTCAGCGAGAGCCGTTTGATAACCTGAAACGCCGACAAGGCGCCGCCCTCCCGCGGCGTCAACTGCAGTCTCATGCGCCAGAACCGACTCAAGGCCGGCGCCGAAAAAGGACTTATACGTTCCGTAATAGCCGAGTACGGTAAGCGCGACCAGCGCCGCAACAAACAGGACCGGCCGCTGCACCGTCAGTTCCGTTTTCGGCATTTTAGGAATGGCGCCGCGCTCCGGCGTCAGCGCCAAAAACCCGATAAAGGCGCTGAGAAGGCCGATATTGGCGAGACCGAGGGTCAAGAGAATGTCGCTATTGTCGGGCAGGAAACCGATACGCTCCCAAAGATGGGAGCCTTCCCCGGCGGCGATTGAAAACGGACGCAGGACAAAGCCTACAAAATGATAGGCCAGATAGATCGTAAAGGGATGATAAATCGGCGCACGCTTGACGCCGAGCACGTAAAAGGAGACGGCCGCCCACACCGTAAAATTGGCGATCCCGGTGAGCGCCACATGTTCATATCCGCCCGTCATGGGCGGCGCTCATGCTCCACGCGGCGGTTAACGACCCTGGCGGGGTTTCCTGCAACAGCGACGCCGGCCTCAACGTTTTTGACGACGACAGCTCTGGCGCCGGCCACGCTGCCGGCGCCCATTGTAACGCCCGGCCCTATAAACGCCTCCGTCGCGACCCAGGCTTTTTCTTCAATCACAATCGGCAAGGTGATGAGATCGAAGTCTCCTGATGCGTAATCCCGCGTTCCGGCGCATAAATGCGCCCTTTGGGAAACGACAACCCCCGGCCCGATGCGCACGGGCGCGATATTGTACACCACCGCATGGTCGCCCAGGCCGGAATAATCCGCCATTGTCAAATTCCATGGCGCCCAAATATCAACATGGGGATAGACCTTCACCCCAACGCCGATCTGTGCGCCGAACAGCCGCAGCAAAAACGCACGCCACCCAAAGGCCGGGCGCGGGCTGGGCTTCATCAGGAAAAACCGAACGGCCCCCCAAAGGGCGCGGCGGGCGCGATTGCCTAACGAATAGGTCGCGCGCGTGGCGTAGGAATAGGTTTCACCGCCAGTGTCAGAGCGGTCCCAACGACCGTGCATAAAACTCTCAATTCCACATTTTTTGCGGCGGGCCGGAAAACACCGACACCGCCGACGCGTTCATCTTCACATTGTTTGGAAAACGCAACTTTCTGGATAAGCGTTTTTAGACACATCACGCCTTGCATTGTTAATCCTAAGCTCTCAGATTGGAGCCAACAGACAAGTGCGATGACGCTTAGGTTGTGAAAGCCCCAGTGAATACCATCTTAAGCTATCACCCCCTGATGAGAACGCCGCATTGTCCGCGTAAACGTCGCCGCGCGGTCTGCATATCCCCCTCGCCCCTCCATTCATCGTAACCAATAGAGAGCGTTCGCCCACCCCATGACGAACCATGATGACAGTCCCGAAACGTCGGCCTGCGTACGCCTGAGCAATATCCACTTCGGCTGGACGACAGACCGGACATTGCTAGAGATTGACGCGTTTCATATCGCTGCTGGACGCAGCGTTTTTCTGCGCGGGCCCAGCGGGTCCGGCAAAAGCACGTTGCTTGGCCTTATCGCCGGCGTATTGACGCCAAGCGAAGGCGAGATTGCGATCCTCGATCAGGACATTACGAAGCTCTCCGCGGCTGATCGCGACAGGGTGCGGGCCGACCATCTGGGCGTCGTGTTTCAAATGTTCAATCTTTTGCCGTTTCTGTCGGTGCTCGACAACGTGCTTCTCCCATGTCGGTTTTCCGACCGGCGGCGCAAGACCGCAGAGGCCGACGGCGAAAGTCTCGCCGACACAGGGCGCAGATTGCTTGCGCGGCTTGGCCTTAACGAAGACGACATCGTTCATCGCGCTGTGCGAGACCTGAGCGTCGGGCAACAACAAAGAGTGGCCGCCGCGCGGGCGCTGATCGGCGGTCCGTCGCTTATCATCGCCGACGAGCCCACCTCCGCCCTCGACGCCGATGCAAAAGACGCGTTTTTAAGTCTTTTGCTGGAGGAATCGGAGGCCGCAGGCGCTGCGGTTTTATTCGTCAGCCACGACAGCGGTCTCGCCGACCACTTCGATACGGCAATGGATCTCCGTGAACTGAACAGCGCGCCGGCGCAAGGGGGAGCACAATGACCCGATCATCCTCTCTTTTATCCTTGGCGACCAAAAGCCTTGTCAGCCGCCGGGGCACGACAGCGCTTGCAATGCTCGCCATTGCGCTCAGCGTCGCCCTGTTTCTCGGTGTTGAGAAGATCCGCATCGGCGCCCGGGCCGGGTTTGAAAACACGATTTCAGGCACAGACCTTGTGGTGGGCGGACGCACAAGTCCGACAAACCTGATGCTGTACGCTGTGTTCCGCATCGGCGAGCCGTCGAACGCCATGTCCTGGGAAAGCTTCCAGGCGGTGCGCGATAATCCCGCCGTGGCCTGGGCCGTGCCGATCTCCCTTGGCGACAGCCACAAAAACTATCGGGTGATGGGAACGACTCCGGACTATTTCAAGTACTATAACTACGCCCGCGATACAGGTCTCAGCTTTGCGGCCGGCGGACCATTTGAAGGAACCTACGACGCAGTGGTGGGCGCCGAGGTGGCCCGCGCCCTTGGATATCAAACAGGCCGAAAAATCGCCATTTCCCACGGACTGCAATCAGCCGACTTTGCTGAGCATGAAGACCATCCGTTTACGATCGTCGGCATTCTTAAGCGCACGGGCACGCCCGTGGACCGCACGGTCCACGTCTCCCTTGACGGCCTGGAGGCGATGCATGCAGAAGATCCGATGAGCATGGCGTCCATCCGCCCGCAACGCCGGTCCGGGATGCTCGCTTCCCTGGAACCGGAAAAAGATCATGATCATGATCATCATAACCATGACGATCATGGGCATGGGGATCACGACCATGGCGAAGACGAACATGACCATGACAGCCACAGCCACGACGCTCACGACCACGGCGAAGACGAACACGACCATGACGGCCACAGCCACGATGCTCACGACCACGGCGAAGACGAACATGACCATGACAGCCACAGCCACGATGCTCACGACCACGGCGCTCATGGGCATGATGGGCATGATGGCCATGATCATCATGACCACGCCCACCTTGAACCGGGCTTCATCACCGCTGCGTTCGTTGGCTTAAAATCCCGCACAACGGTTTTGACAGTCCAAAGAGACGTCAACACTTTTACGGGCGAGCCGTTGACCGCCGTCATTCCCGGCGTGGCCCTGTCTCAATTATGGGGCGCGTTCAGCACCGCGGAAACCGCCCTATCGACCGTTGGCGCATTCGTTGTATTCACAGGCCTGCTGGCCATGGTGACGGCGCTGCTCACCAGCCTTAACGAACGGCGTCGGGAAATGGCGGTGCTGCGGGCCGTTGGAGCGCGCCCAGGCCATGTTTCAGCGCTTCTCGTCGGCGAAGCTGTTCTAATCGCCGTCGCGGGCGCCGTCGCCGGCTTCCTCATCGTCTACGCAGGCCTTAACATCGCGGCGCCGCTGATAGAGGCGCGCACCGGCGCATCCCTTTCAAAGCTGGGGCCTACCCTCTATGATCTTAAAATCTTCGCCGCCATCGTCGCTGCGGGGTTCGCCCTGGGTCTTATCCCGGCCTGGCGCGCCTACGCCCACAGCCTCGCTGATGGGTTGAATATGAAATTGTAAGAGGGTCCTTTAATGCGCCTCGCCGCTCTCGCCGTTGCTTTTATTTTCGCCGCACTGACGCCTGTGTCGGCAGACGAGCCGATGATCCTCGAATGGGAAGATCTTATGCCCGAGGGCGAATGGGAACGCATCGAGCAGCAAATTATGGAGATGTTCGGCGATATGCCAGGCGGCGTTGACAGCATCGCCGAAGGCTCCGCCGGCGACACGGCGGTGCAATTCGGCACCTTCAATGTCGTAAACGAGTTAAACGACGAAAACATCCGGATGCCGGGCTACGCCCTGCCGCTTGAGTTTGCGGCGGACGGCGTTACGGACGAGTTCCTGCTGGTGCCCTATTTCGGCGCCTGCATCCACACACCGCCGCCGCCGCCAAATCAGATCGTATACGTTAAGTCGGAAAAACCGATCAAGCTTGCAGGACTGTGGGATCCCATCTGGGTGGAGGGCGTTTTGAAAACGACATCCCACAACAACGATCTTGGCAACGCGGCCTACACGCTGATTTTGGATAAAACCGAACCGTATCAGTTTTAACGCGCGCAGCTTACTCAAACACCACCGATGCCCGCCCCCTGTCCTCTGCAGGGGTCAAAATGTGTCATTGCGCCGACAAACACCATGCACGTTATAAAGCATCGTCACTATTATTTTGAACGAAACGACGCTTTCAGTCTTTTTTAGCAAGTCTTCCAGTTCACGGGAGACGTACCTATAACAATTACGCCTTTAGAGCACGTTCACAATTCTTCGACGCCCAAGCGCACTCTAAATTTTGTTTTGACGCGCACTTTATCACAGTGAGCCGAGACGCGCAGCGAACAGTTCCCGCTTTTGTGAAGGCGCTCTAAAAAAACGGCCGATCGCGTTATTGCCGCTTTTCGTCGGGGACACTATGACAATTTAAAGTTCAAAAGAAATGGTGGTGTGGTTATGCAGGGAGATTTCATAAGCTATCCGCGCGGACGCGCCCGATTTGCAAACGCCGTCGCAACAGCCGGCGGCCGGCTTGACAGTATTGCAAACCCAAACGCCACAACCGCCGAAGGCCATCCGATCACGATGGATATCGCGTGGATCGGGCCAGTCGAACCCACCGGCCTCTTGCTTTCGACATCAGGCGTTCACGGACTAGAAGCCCCAGCCGGTTCCGCCGCCCTGTGTCATTTTTTACAGAATTTACCGCCTTTGCCTTCAGGAATCGCGATTGCGCTGATCCATGGCGTCAATGGGTGGGGATGGGCCCATAATAGCCGCGCAAACGAACATAATGTGGATCTCAACCGCAATATGGCGGATTTTTCGCACGCGCCCGAGAAAAATACTCTTTATAAAGATGCATTGCATGATATATTTTGCCCTGCCGCGATCTCTGACGACCCCACTGCGCAGATGCGTACAGCGTTAGAGAGCATCGCCGCCCGTCATGGTCCGGATGCGGTGAAGATCGCCTTAGATCAAGGCCAGTACGAACGTCCAGACGGCGTCTATTACGGCGGTGCACGTACAGAATGGTCGAACGCAATCCTGTTGTCCGAGATCAATAAGCGCATAGCCGGGGTGCGGCACGTCGCATATATTGACTGGCATACCGGAATTGGAGAGTTCGGCGAAACGTTCTTTATCTGCCACAATACAGATGATATTGAGGCGCATCGCCGAGCGGCGACCTGGTGGGAAGGGGGGCATATTCCATCGTGGGACGACAAGCCGCCAAGCCGTAGGGGTCTCATTATAAAAGCTGTCGAGGCGGCCACCAAAGCAGCGGGCGCACGCTTTACAGGCGCAACCGTTGAATTTGGCGTCCGACCGCCAGACGCGGTCGAGGCCGCGATTATGGTTGACCGCGCGTTGCGGTTCGGCGTCGTTGCCCCTGAAACTCCCCATTACAAAAAAGCCAAAGAGTTCATGATCGACGCGTTTTGCCCAGACAGCGATGTCTGGCGCCGCCAAATCCTTGAACGCGCCTTGCCTGTGTTTGACGCCGCCCTGACAGGCTTAAAAGACGAAACGGACAGATGACATTGGTTAGGCGCCAGTCGTAGGACGCTCGTCTTTCACCGCACAATTTCGAAACAAAAAGGGCTTGAGTGTCAGGCGGCGGTCGTTGCCTCAACCAGGTGGTTTCGCCCCCCTCGGCCCCTCTGGCTTGGCTCCATTGGCTTAACTTTGAAAATCACTCTATTGTCTTTGCAAATCAACGACTTGAAATTCAGGAGCCGGGTATGAAGTCAGCCTTGAAGATTATCGCGGTTTTCGCCGTTGCTGCTGTCGTCGCAGGATGCGGAGAAGACAAAACGGAAGCCCCCGAGCGTATTCGCGCCATCAAACCCTACTATGTCGTTGAGCCCGCCGGAGGGGACGTGCGCCGCTATTCCGGCGCCATCGCAGCGGCGAACACATCGGCGCTCAGTTTCTCAGTGTCCGGCACAGTGGCGAGTGTGGATGTCAATCAAGGAGACAGCGTGATCGAAGGCCAGGTTCTCGCAACCCTTGACCCTGAGCCTTTTAATTTGAACCTCGATGCGGCCCGGTCGGAACTCGCTTCTGCTCAAGCTGACTTTGAAAACGCCCGGGCCGAGCTCGATCGTCAGCGTCAGCTCTACGAACGCGACTGGGTCGCCAAGGCCGCCTACGATAAGGCCCGCGCCGCATATGAAGCGTCCGAAGGCAAACTCAATCTTGCTCGTTCGCGCCTGGGACTCGCTGAGCGCGACGTATCCCATACAAAGTTAAGAGCCCCCTTCGACGGCGTGATTTCCGTGCGCAGCACAGATCCGTTTGTCGAGGTCAAGGGCGGCGACCCCGTTCTGCGGGTCGATTCCGAAGGTGTTTTCGAAGTCGACGTCGCCATCCCCGATGCTGTCGTCGGCCGCATCGCCATCGGCGCCCCCGTAGCGATTGACGTTACGACGATTCCAGGTTGCGGCTGCACCGGCCGCATTATCGAGATCGGGGCGGAGGCCGGCGCAGCCAACGCCGTGCCGGGAACCATCGCCATCTTGACAGGCGCAGACGGGTTGTTGCCTGGCATGGCGGCGGAGGTGAGCATCGTCCTGTCGGAAGAAAGCGGTCTCAGCGGGTTCATGGCGCCGATCGTCGCCATCGCCCCCGGCGATGAAACCGCCGCCGGCACCGCCGGTTACGTCTTCAAATATGACGCAGACGCTGGCGTTGTACGCAAAAGCGCCGTACGCGGTGAAAGAGGCGGCGTCGATGGCAACCTTGTCGCCGTCGAAGAGGGCTTGGCCGCAGGCGACATCATCGCCGCCGCCGGAGTGAGCTTTTTGCGCGACGGCCAACGCGTGAAGCTGATGGGCGAGTAGCCCGCCCTCCCCCCCCCGCAAAGGAATGACGCCGTTATGAATCTCACGAAACTCGCCCTCGACAACTCCCGCATCACGATAAGCGGCATAGCGATTATCATTCTTGTGGGGATTTCGCTTTATATCGCCTATCCGCGCGCCGAAGACCCCAGCATCACCATCCGCAGCGCCTCTGTAACGGCGAACTATCCCGGCATGGCGCCGGAGCGTGTGGAGGAGCTAATCGCAAAACCCATTGAAGCGGCGATGCGGGAGATCGCGGAAATCGACGAGATCAAGTCCACCTCGAAGACAGGCTCGGTCAAGGTCGATCTTGAAATCAGGGACGACGTCGCCGACCTCGACGGCGTGTTCCAGGACATTCGCAACAAAGCCGATGACGTCAAACCCGATTTGCCGGAGGGAACGATCGGCCCCTTCGTCAACGACGAAGAAGGGCTGACCGCCATCGCAACCATCGCATTGTGGTCGGACGGGTTTTCACTGGCGGAAATGCGCGATGTCGCCCGGGACGCCCGGGACATGCTTTACACCCTCGACGGCGTCAGAAAAGTTGAGATCCTGGGCGAACAGGAAGAGCGGATTTACATGGAATCAACAGCGACGCGCCTATCCCAAATGGGCGTATCGCCAAAAGAGATTCTCAATTTGCTCTCACAGCAGAACATCATCGAGCCAGGCGGGAGCATCGTCGCCGACGGCCGCACAATCCTTTTAGAGCCGTCCGGAAATTTCGAATCCGTCGACGAAATTCGGGACGTGGTGTTCAGCATTCCAAACACGAACCAGGTGTTGCGGCTTGAAGAAATTTTAGACATACGTCGCGAATTCGTCGATCCGCCGGTTTACCCCGCATTCTACAACAATCGGCCTGCCATCATCATATCGGTTTCAACAACCGTGGGGGTCAACAATGTCGAATTCGGCGACCGCCTCACGGCCATGGTTGATGAGATCGAGCAAAGCCTTCCGATCGGTTATGTGCTCGATTACGCGACCTATCAGCCGGATTTGATCGCCGCGGCTGTCGACAGCGCGGTGTCCAATGTCTACCAGACCCTCGCCATCGTCCTGACCGTCGTCATGGTTTTCCTGGGGGTGCGCACCGGCCTCATCGTCGGGCTGTTCGTGCCGCTGACGATGCTGCTCGGCGTGATCGTCATGCGCTTTTACGGCGTAGAGTTGCAGCGCATGTCGATCGCCGCGACGATCATCGCGCTCGGTCTGCTTGTGGACAACGGTATTGTCGTGGCCGAAGACATCCGTGTGCGGCTTGGCCGCGGCGTCGACAGGTTCAAAGCCGCGGCAGAGGCCGGCGGCGTATTGGCGTTGCCCTTGCTGACATCGTCATTAACGACGATTTTTGCGTTTTTACCGATGCTGCTCGTTGAAGGGGCGGCGGGAGAATATGTCCGCTCTCTCGCCCAGGTCGTCGCCATTCTTCTGCTCGGCTCCTGGCTTTTATCCATGACTGTAACACCGGCGATGTGCGCCTGGTTCATGAAAGCGCCCGACCAGGACGAAGTTGCAGACAAACCGTCTTACAACAGCGCCGCATATAGCCTATATGCATCTATCCTTAGCCTCTTTCTGAGGCGGCGCCTTATTATGATCGGCGTTCTTATTGGCTGTCTTTTCGGCGCCATTCAACTGCTCGGTACAGTGAGAACCGAGTTCTTTCCCCTGGGCGACAGGAACCAGTTTCTGGTCTATATGGATTTTGAAGCCGGTACGGATATTCGGGAAACCCAAGCCGAACTCAGAAAATTAACCGCCTGGCTTGCGGACGAGGAAAGCAATCCTGAAGTGACGAGCCATGTCGCTTATGTCGGGTATGGCGGCCCGCGCTTCTTCCTCGCACTTTCGCCAGTGGACCCGGACCCGCATAGAGCGTTCGCCCTCGTCAACACGCGATCGGTCAACGACGTCGGACCTGTCCTGGCGCGCGTGAACGGCTTCTTAGATGATAATTTGCCTGGCGCACGCGCTGACGCCAAGCGCATGTGGTTCGGCGGCACCGAACCGGGCGTTATTCAAATTCGCCTTATCGGCCCCGACGGCGAAATTTTGGCCGCCCGCGCAGAGGACATCAAAGAAGCGTTCTACGCTGTTCCGGGTACGGTCGGGATTAAGCAAGATTGGGAAAACAAGATCCTGAAAATTGTCGTGGACGTCGACCAGACCCGAGCGCGGCGCGCAGGCGCGACCTCCCAAGATGTCGCCAGCGCCCTCAATACGACATTTTCAGGGGTCGCGGTCACCGATTACAGGGAAGGCGACAAAGTCATCCCAATCGTCGTACGCGGCGACGACAATCTGCGTTTGTCTTTGTCCAGCTTGCAGCGCGTACAAGTGATCTCATCGGGAACCGGCGAATTTTTATCTCTCGATCAGGTGGCGACTTTCCAGGCGGAATGGCGGTTCGGCCGCATCAAACGCCGCAACCAACAACGCACAATGACCGTTGAGGCCCGTAACCCGGACATTCCCGCACCGCAGCTTTTAAGCGCTGTACAGCCGACGTTGGACGCGCTGGACTTGCCGCCCGGATACAGACTTGAAATCGGCGGCGAGATTGAGGATCAGGGGGAAGCGAATGAAAACCTGTTCGGCACGCTGCCGCTGGCGTTGGCCGGCATTGTCGTCTTGCTGGTCGGCCAGTTTAATTCGTTCCGCAAAGGCGGCGTTATAATGGCCACCATTCCCCTTATTCTCATCGGGGGAACGTTGGGCCTTCTTATCATGAACGCCGCGTACGGCTTTATGGTGTTGCTCGGTTTTTTCAGCCTGGCCGGCATCCTGATCAACAACGGCATCGTTTTGGTCGACCGTATTCAAATCGAACAAAAAGCCGGCTTAGCGCCCTTGGAGGCTATTGTGACGGCCTGCCTGGCGCGACTGCGCCCAATCCTGATGACCACGCTGACGACTGTCCTCGGTCTCGTACCGTTGATCCTCTTTGGCGGCGCGCTGTTTTACGGCATGGCCAGCGTTATAGCCTTTGGGCTGATCGTCGCAACGGTTTTGACGCTTGGCTTTGTCCCGGCCTTGTATTCGCTGCTTTTTAAGATTCCCACGGGCGACGCCGCAAACGTCGTCAAGCGCCTGCAGGCTTAATGGTTAATTCAACGCTTTGCGCCAGGTGAAACGACGTCGAAGGCGCCAGGGCGGATCACAGGTGAAGTGAGGCGCCGATTTGCGCCCCGCTATAGCGCCCCTGCCTTTCGCCCACGCGGCGCGTCCTTAGATGCAGGCGTAAATAAAGACAAATACGCAGTATCACTTATACTCCATTGCGCATGGGCGGCGGCGTGCGAATAAACTGCGTCTATGGAACAGTTGCAAAGGCCGCCCCTTGAAAACGCCGATTCGGTTTCTCTGCCGATCCGCGAGGATATTCTTCAAGTTAATCGTCAAGCCTGGGCGGACATATCCAAACCAGGCACATGGTGGACCGGCGCACAGCGCGTTGCAATCGCCGCTGAAACGCGCGCCGCGCTGAATTGCAACCTGTGTCGCAAGCGAAAAACCGCCTTATCGCCAAATGCTGTACAAGGAGTACATGATCACGCTCCGGGAAGTATGGATGTTTTGGGAGAACACGCCATTGACGCGATACACCGCATAACCACCGATTCAGGACGCATCACCCAATCCTACGTGGATAGCTTGCGTAAAGACGGCGTCTCAGCAGAGCATTACATAGAACTTCTGGGCGTCATTATATTGACATTGCCGGTGGATGAGTTTCACCGCGCCTTGGGCTTGCCGCTCGAGACCTTGCCGACGCCTCTGGCCGGAACCCCGACACAGTATCGCGTGCCGGACGCTCAGCTTGAATCGGAGACGGGCTTTGTACCGATGATCAAACCGGATGGCGCCGTCGGCGCCGAGGCCGATATATTCCAAGGCGCAAGTACGGCGGGAAATGTGATACGTGCGGTGACATTGGTGCCGAACGCCATCCGTGAATATATTCCGCAATTCAACGCTTACTATATGACATTTGAACAAATGGGCGACATGGCTGCTATGGTGCAGGGTCGCGCTCTTGATCGAATGCAGATAGAATTGATTGCAAGCCGTGTTTCTGTACTGAACGAATGCGTCTATTGCGCCAGCGGACATACGATGGTGTTGGATATAAGCGGCAAAATAGCGCAAGAGGACATCAATATGGGCGCTGTCGTCGGGGGCGAAGATGTGGAGCACAGCGGCGTAAAGCATGGCAAAGCATTAATAGAGTTTACCGATGCCCTATCGCGTCGGGAGGCTGCAGAGATCGCCATCGCCCGCAATGCGCTGTCAAACGCGATGGGCCCTGCCGCGGTATGCGATGCGGCGGCTGTCGCCGCTAATTTTCAGCGAATGAACAGAATTGCAAACGCAACAGGCATAGCGATCGATGGAATCGCCGTGCCTATGGTGAGCCCTATTGTCGAAAAACTCGGCTTTGATAAATTTCAGTCCTATGAGCATACGCCAAAGCCATCGCTGCTCGTCAGGCTGTTCGCCCCGCTGATCAGACCGATGATGATGACGATCATGCAATGGATGGTCCGTCGTCGCAAAGGGCGGACAAAATAAACTCTCGAAAGAAGTCGACGAAGAAATTCACAAGCTTATCCAGTCGCTCAAGATCGAAGATCGCCGAGCTGAGGCCGCCGCACTCCCGCGCGCGCTCTTTTGCAAAGTCGTTCTGACGCCGGACGCAACAATCGACCCACTTTTATCGACTTAAATGGCGATCTGGCAGACATTTTGCCGGTCGCTACATATCAAATCATGAAAATATGCAGTCGCTGTTCGCCCCCATAATGGAGAACGTGATGATAAACAGCAAAGACTCCAGTGGCGATGAACGTTCCGGCATTTCGCAGGATAAGTTGGTTGCGGGGGTAGGATTTGAACCTACGACCTTCAGGTTATGAGCCTGACGAGCTACCGGGCTGCTCCACCCCGCGTCAACGAAGAGGGGCGGTTATGACGGCCTCGGCGGCGGATTGCAAGGCCTTTCGCTGAAATTACGACAAATATATGTCGGCGCCCCCGAGAGGCGCCTCAAACAATGGCGTAAGGGGTGAAATTGCGGGTGAAAGGGTCCGCCGACAGGGCCCGATCAATGGGTGGGAAAGCGCGCTGGCGGCAATCGGGGCGCTCGCAAATACGACAGCTGACGCCGATCGGCGTCGCCGCCCTGGGGGCCGCGATATCAACCCCCTCGGCGTAAATCACCGCATCGGCGTGCTTTAATTCGCAGCCAAGCGCGACGGCGTAACGGCGGTCGAACCCATCGTAGCGGCCGGCCCGTTTTATGATCGACCGCGCAATACTGATATATTGTACGCCGTCCGGCGTCTCGGCGATCTGCACCAGGATCTTGCCGGGGGCGCCGAATGAATCGTGTACGTTCCAAAGAGGGCAAGCGCCGCCGAACCGGGCGAATTGAAACTTGGTCGCCGAGTGGCGCTTTGTGATGTTGCCGGCCTGATCCACCCGAACGAAGAAAAACGGCGTCCCCGCTGCACCGGGACGTTGCAGATTGCTGAGGCGGTGGCACACCTGCTCAAAGCTCGCGCCGTAGAGCTGCTGGAGACGTTCGATATCATGTTTGAGCGACGAGGCGTTTTCCGCAAAGTGCTTGTAGGGCATCATCACGGCGCCGGCGAAATAATTCGCCAGGGAGATGCGGCAGATGTCACGGGCCTGGTCGGTGCGGAAATCCGCCTCCGCCAGCAAGTCCGCGATCGCCTCCTCCTCCTCCATCACGCCGATCAGGGCGGCGAGCTGAAACGTCAGGGTCGACTGCGACAGGACGCCGTTCAACCGTACGACGCGGGCGCCCATGTCTGCTGCATACATGGTCTCAGGGTCCGGCAGGACCGTCTCACGCCGCACGGAAAAGCGATGTTTGCCCTCAAGATGGGCGCTGAGGCGTTCGAAAGCGAATGGCCCGTAAAGGTCGTAGCGCATGGATAATCGTTCGGCGGCGCGATCCAGTCGGTCGAGGTAATTGTTCTTATAATGAAAATAATCCCGCACCTCCTCGTAAGGCAGCGGCGGCGCGGCGATCGTCGCCGGGCCGGGGCCAGCGTCCCGCTCGAAAGAAGAGTCCGCCATACGCAGACGCTCTTCGTATTTCTGGTTGAGCCGGTGGCTGTTCAGGAACGCCATGGCCAGCTCCGGCGCCGTGGCGGCGAGACGGCGGGTCAGCTGCGGCTCCAACGCGCCCTGGCCGTAGACGGGGTCCGCCAGGGCCTCTCGCAAGTCCGCCGCCATACGGTCGGCGGCGTCATTCGATAAAGCGGCGATATCGATCCCGAACACGTCCGACAGTTTCAGCAGCACGCCGGCGGACACCGGCCGTTGGTCATGCTCCAGCTGGTTGACGTAGCTGGCTGAAAGGCCGAGCTCGGCGGCGAATTGCGCCTGGCTCAAGCCCTGTTGCGCGCGGATATGGCGCAAACGGCCGCCGACAAAGAGTTTTTCACGGCCAGCGCTGTGGTTTGCTAAATTCGCCAATTTGCAAATTCCTGTTCACAAGTTTTGCATGGTGGCACGAATTTAAGTGATTGTCTTGCGCAAATGGGATAAGCCGTTCGCAAATTTCACCAAATGCAGCATTTGCAAGATACACAAGGCTTATCCATGGACATTCATAAAACCCACGCCCGCCCCTCCAAAGACGACCTGCCCCGGGAAGATCAGCTGGCCTGGAAAATGGCCGCCGTCGCCGCCGATCCCGTGGAGATCGAGGCGGACGTGACGGACATGATCGTAAACCGCATCATCGACAACGCGTCCGTGGCGATCGCGTCCTTAAACCGCGGCCCGATCAAGTCGGCGCGGGCGCAAGCCAGGGCCCACGGCCGCGCCGGCGGCGCGACGCTGTTCGGCGCGCCGGCCGGAGAGACCGTGTGCGCGGAATGGGCCGCCTGGGCGAACGGTACGGCGGTGCGGGAGCTTGACTACCACGACACGTTCCTCGCCGCCGATTATTCGCACCCGGCGGACAATATCCCCCCCGTTCTCGCCGTCGCCCAGCAATGCGGCCGCACCGGACAGGACCTGGTGCGCGGAATCGCAACCGGTTATGAAATTCAGGTGAACCTTGTGAAGTCGATCTGCCTGCATGAGCACAAAATCGACCATATCGCCCATATCGGCCCGTCGGCGGCCGCCGGCGTCGGGACAGTGCTTGGCCTTGATGCGGAGGTGATTTACCAGTCGATCCAGCAAGGCCTCCACTGCACTGTGACCACGCGGCAGTCCCGCAAAGGGGAAATTTCAAGCTGGAAAGCCTTTGCCCCCGCCTACGCCGGCAAGACGGCGATCGAGGCGGTCGACCGCTGCATGCGCGGCGAAGGCGCCCCGTCGCCCATTTACGAGGGCGAGGACAGCGTCCTGGCGTGGATCCTCAACGGCCGCACGGCCAGGGACAAGGGCGAAAGCCCGTTCGGCCCGGCCTACGATGTTCCCCTGCCCGCCCCCGGCGAAGCCAAGCGCGCGATTCTCGATACGTACACGAAAGAACATTCAGCAGAGTACCAGTCCCAGGCGCTGATCGATCTTGCATTCAACATGGGCAAACAAATCGACGATTTCGACAAGGTGAAGGAGATTGTGATCCACACCTCCCACCACACCCACTACGTCATCGGCACCGGCGCGGGCGATCCCCAGAAAATGGACCCTAAAGCTTCTCGGGAAACGCTGGACCATTCGATCATGTACATTTTCGCCGTCGCCCTGCAGGACGGCGAATGGCACCATGTCCGCTCCTACGCGCCGGAGCGGGCCGCCCGCCCGGATACGGTGCGCCTGTGGCATAAAATTCGGACGACGGAAGACCCGGAATGGACGCGCCGCTATCACTCCCGCGATCCGAATGAAAAAGCTTTCGGCGCAAAGGTGGAGATCATATTCGAAGACGGCTCCAGCCTTGTCGACGAAATGGCTGTCGCCAACGCCCACACGCTTGGCGCCCGCCCGTTCGGCCGCGCCGAATACATCAACAAGTTCAAAATTCTGACCGATGACATTCTGGACCCGGCCGAAAGCGCCCGGTTCCTGGAACTTGTCCAGCGGTTGCCGGACCTTTCAGCGGACGAAGTACGCCTGCTGAACCCTGTAGCGCCGGCGGGGTATTTGGAGGAAAATGCGGCGAAAGGGATTTTCTAACGCCACATGACAAAAGGACATCGCCCATGACCGCCTTCACCTCTGCAACGGCTTTCGTAAAACGTTGGCACGCTATGGTGGAGGCGCGTGATCTGTCCGCCCTTGACGAGATGGCCCATGAAAACGCCGTGTTTTTCTCCCCGGCCGTATTTAAGCCATATGAAGGGCGGGAAGCCCTGAAGTTCATTTTGAGCACAGTCATCACGGTGTTTGAGGATTTCACCTATCATCGTGAATTTTACACAGAGGACGCACGAAGCATCGCTTTGGAGTTCACAGCCAGGGTTGGCGATAAAAGTCTGCAGGGAGCAGATTACATCAAATTCGATAAGGACGGAAAAATTATCGAGTTTACAGTCATGGTGCGTCCCATGAGCGGTCTCATGAATTTGGCGGACGCTATGCGCGCTCGTTTTGAAGCGGCGACACATGCGCCGCAGTAATTTTTAAAAAGAAGGATCGACGGCGATATGCTGTTTACGAACAAACATGCTGAGCAAAAACGCAAAGACTTTCGCACACAGTTGAACAGCGGAAACCTGTTGCAGTTTCCAGGCGCCTTCAACCCGCTCTGCGCGCAACTGATCGAACGCAAGGGCTTTGACGGGATTTACATTTCCGGCGCCGTTCTGTCCGCCGACCTTTGCCTGCCGGACATCGGCATCGCCACGATGACGGAGTTCGCCGACCGCGGCCAGCAAATCGCTCGGGTGACGGATCTTCCTGCGATCATCGACATCGACACGGGCTTTGGCGAGCCTATGGCCGCCGCCCGCACGATCCGCACCATGGAGGAAGCGGGGGTGGCCGGCTGCCATATCGAAGACCAGGTGATGCCGAAACGCTGCGGTCACTTGGACGGCAAGGAGATTGTCTCTACGGAGATTATGACCCAGCGCGTAAAAGCCGCCGCCGACGCCAAGCGCGACCCGAACTTTCTTCTGATCGCCCGCTCCGACGCCCGCGCCGTAGAAGGTCTCGACAAAGCCATCGACCGGATGAAAGCCTATGTCGACGCCGGCGCGGAGATGATTTTCCCCGAAGCCATGAAAAGCGAGCAGGAGTTCGAGGCGGTGCGCAAGGCCATCGACGTCCCCTTGCTCGCCAACATGACGGAATTCGGCAAGTCCCGCCTTTTGAACAAGACCGAGCTTGAAAATCTTGGTTTCAACCTTGTGATTTACCCGGTGACGACTTTGCGCCTCGCCATGGGCGCCGCCGATCGCGGACTCGACCGCATCTTAAAAGACGGCGACCAGAACGGCGTTCTCGATGAGATGCAGCACCGTAAGGACCTGTACGATCTTCTACGGTATGAAGATTACAACGCCTACGACACATCTATTTTCAATTTCACAGTTGGCGATACGCCGACAGATTAAGCTTTCACTTTAAGGAGAGGCGATCATGAGCGAAGAAGTAAAATACGGTCTCGCGGGCGTACTGGCGGACGACACAGCGATTTCCAAGGTGATGCCGGAGATCAACTCCCTCACCTATCGCGGCTATAAGGTCCAGGACCTTGCCAAAGACTGCCGCTTCGAAGAGGTGGCCTACCTCATCTGGAACGGGGAGCTGCCGACGCAATCCCAGCTTGACGAGCTGAACGCCAAGGAAAAAGCCGAACGCGGCCTCAGCGCCGAACTCCTCGACGTCATGGGCAAATTCAACAAATCCGCCCACCCCATGGACACGCTGCGCACGGCCGTGAGCTTTCTCGGTCAGGAAGACAGCACGACCGACGATTCCTCCCCTGAAGGGCTGATGGACAAGTCGATCCGCATGTACGCTAAAATCCCGCAAATCGTCGCTGCGGATTTCCGCCTGCGCAACGGCAAAGCGCCGATCGCGCCGAACCCCGACCTCGCCTTTTCGGAAAACTTTTTCCACATGTGCTTCGGCGAGGTGCCCGCGCCCGAGGTGGTCAAATGCTTCGACATCTCCATGACGCTTTATGCGGAGCATTCCTTTAACGCGTCCACCTTCACCGGGCGCACAATCGTTTCTTCCACATCGGACATTTATTCCGGCGTCACAGGCGCCATCGGCTCCCTGAAAGGTCCCCTCCATGGCGGCGCCAACGAGGCGGTGATGCATATGCTGAAAGAAGTCGGCTCCCCCGACGCCGCGAAAGCGTGGATGCTCGACGCCCTCGCCACGAAGAAAAAAATCATGGGCTTCGGCCACCGGGTGTACCGGTCCGGCGACAGCCGCGTGCCGACGATGACCGAGGCCTACAAGAAAATGGTCGACGTCATCGGAACCGATGAGGCGAAAACCTATTGGGAGATGTCCCGCATTCTCGACGAGACCATGGTGGCGGAAAAAGGCATCTACCCCAATCTCGATTTCCCGGCGGGTCCGGCCTATTACCTCATGGGCTTCGAGATTCCGATGTTCACGCCGATCTTCGTGGTCAGCCGCATTACGGGGTGGACGGCCCATATCATGGAGCATCTTGCGAAAAACAAGCTCATTCGGCCGCTCTCAAATTATGTCGGCGAAGCGCAACGCGACGTGGCGCCAATCGGCCAACGGTAACAACGGATCGACTGTTTAGATGCGGGCTTTCCATAGGTTGTCCGTATCAAGACGCGCTGTTGCTGTCCGAGACGGTTTTTTCTCGCCATGGGCTTTAAGCCGGAAACCGGCTTAAAGCCCATGTAGGCCAGTCTTTTCCTGGGGATGAGGCCGTCAAGGGCGGCGAAGC
>JBCDBL010000039.1:0-32201 GCA_039183635.1 Pseudomonadota bacterium | reverse complement strand
CACAATCGCGGCATCGGCGATGACGCCGTCGTCAAGCGCTTCGGCGAGCAGCGCCTCCAGAACGCCGCGCAAGCCGGCGCCGCGCCCGGCGGCGAGCTCGATGAGGGCGTACCAGGGGAAGGGCGCGGAGAGGGGATCGCGGCATCCGGGGATGTTTTTCTCGTCAAGTTCGATCCCGATGCGGGGGATGAGTTCGAAGCTTGTGACAAGGCCGCCGCTCGCGCTCTGGGTCCGGGCGAGGAGGCTGAGGGCGGCGGCGGGCGCGGCGAGGCCGACAAAGGCGACGGCCCTGTCTTCAGGGCGCGGGACCAGCTTCAAGACCGCGCCGGTGACGAGGCCGAGGGTGCCTTCCGCGCCGATGAACAGCTGTTTTAGGTCGTACCCGGTATTATCCTTGCGCAGGGCCCGCATGCCGTTCCATATGCGCCCGTCGGGCAGCACCGCTTCGAGGCCGAGTACGAGCTCCCGCATATTGCCGTAGCGCAAGACGTTGACGCCGCCGGCGTTGGTGGAGACGACGCCGCCGATTTGCGCCGTGCCTTCCGACGAGAGGCTTAACGGAAACAACCGGTCCGCCTCCGCCGCAGCGCTTTGGGCGGCCTCCACGGTGACGCCGGCGTCGACGGCGAGGCTCATCCCGTCGGCGGCGAGACCGCGGATGCGGATCATGCGTTTCAGGGTGACGAGGATTTCATTTTTATACGGAATTTGCCCACCGACAAGGCCGGTGTTGCCCCCTTGCGGCGTAACGGCGAGGCCGTGCTCGGCGCACAGGGCGACGATCCTGGAGACCTCCTCCGTGGAGGCCGGCGCGAGGATGAGCGGCGTTTCGCCTTTGTATTTGTCACGCCATTCGGCAAGGTGCGGGGCGCGGTCGTCGCCCGCAACGACGCCCTTCGGCCCGACAATGGCGGCGAGGGCGGACAGGACGTCTTGGGACGGGGCTTTGTCGGTGTTGGTCATAGCGGGTTTAATTTAGCCTTTAATGGCTGAGACTTCATCCGCTTTCGGGGAGTGTCGGCCGCGGCGCTGCGGCGCGGGACAGGCGGTCGTTGATCGCCTCGCCAAGGCCGTGCTGGGGGATCGGCGCAATTGCAATCGTTGCAGCTTGATTGTCGAGCCGGCGCAGGAAGGCGAACAGGTTCGCCGCCGCTTCCGCCAAGTCTCCGGTTGGGCTTAAATTTAGAGCGTTCGGGGCTTGTCGTGCAACGGAGCCAAACCCCAAAAACGCCTCCCCCTCCAAAGGGTTTTTCGCGTTGAGCCGCACTTTGGCTCTAGGGGCGTAATGGCTTTGCAAGGCTCCCGGCGCCTGCGGTTTGTCCTGGTCCGCCAAGGGTGCCAGCAACGGGCCGGCGACGGCCTCGATCTCCGCGCGGGCGAGGCCGCCGGGCCGCAGCAGACGGGCGCGGTCCCCCTCGATCCCGAGGATGGTTGACTCCACGCCGACGCGGCAGGGACCGGCGTCGAGAATCATGGCGACTTTATCGCCGAGACCTTCGGCCACGTGGGCGGCCGTGGTGGGACTGACGGCTCCGGACGGGTTGGCGCTGGGGGCGGCGAGGGGCGCGCCGGCGGCGGCGATGAGATCTTGCGCCACGGCGTGGGCCGGCGTCCTCAGCGCGACCGTGTCGAGACCGGCGCTCGCCAGCAGCGACAGATCGGCGCCGGCTTTTCGGGGGACGACCAGGGTGAGGGCGCCGGGCCAGAACGCAGCGGCGAGTTTTTCGGCAAGAGGCGGCACGTCCGCATAGCGCGCCGCCATGGCGACGTCGGCGACATGGACGATCAGCGGGTTGAACCGCGGCCGTCCCTTGGCCTCGAAAACGGCGGCGCAGGCGCGGTCGTTCGTCGCATCGGCGGCGAGGCCGTAGACGGTCTCCGTCGGCATGGCGACGAGGCGGCCGGCGCGGATATGGGCCGCCGCCTCAGCGATAGCGTTTTGATCTGCCTGGCGGGGAGCGGCGGTCATCATGAAAAAGCTTTCTGAAATTCGGACGTCAAGCTGCGAATACCACTACAAAAACCGACATGAAACGCCATAATCCTCATAACGTTTAAAATACAAAGACTGGTCCAACAGCAGGAGGTTCAATCCTATGACATTCGCCGCACCGGTGCGCGACATGCGCTACGCCCTCGATCATATGGCGGGTTTCGAGAACCTTGTGGATACGGGCGCCTATGAGGACCTGTCCGGCGATTTGCTGGACGCCATTTTGGGCGAAGCGGGAAAGCTCGCCACCGAGGTGGTGGCGCCTTTGAACTGGACCAGCGACCAGAAGGGCGCTGAACTCGCCAACGGCGTTGTGACGACGAGCCCGGGCTTTAAGGAGGCCTACGGCCAATATGTGGAGGGCGGCTGGAACGGCCTGTCCTTTCCGACCGAATATGGCGGCCAGGGTTTGCCGTTTACGCTGTCGGCGGCGCTGGTGGATGTTCTGAACGCCGCCTGCATGAGCTTCGCCATCGGGCTTACCCTTACAACAGGCGCGGTGAAAGCGATCCTCGCCCATGGGACGGACGCGCAAAAACAGCTTTATCTGCCGAAAATGGTCTCCGGCGCATGGACCGGCACCATGAATTTGACGGAGCCGCAGGCCGGCTCCGACCTTGCGGCGGTGCGGGCCAAGGCGACGCCGAACGGCGACGGGACATATTCCATTTCCGGCAGCAAGATTTATATCACCTACGGCGAGCATGATTTCACCGACAACATCGCCCATCTCGTCCTCGCCCGGCTGCCTGACGCGCCGGAGGGCACGCGGGGCATTTCGATGTTCCTTGTGCCGAAGTTTCATGTGAACCCCGACGGCTCCCTCGGCAAACGCAATGACGTCAAATGCATCGGCATAGAGCACAAAATGGGCCTCCACGGATCGCCCACCTGCACCATGGCCTATGGAGAGGCGGGCGAGTGCGTCGGCTGGCTTGTGGGTGAAGAGAACCGCGGTCTCAACAATATGTTCACGATGATGAACTCCGCCCGGCTGGACGTCGGGTTGCAAGGGGTGGGCGTCGCCGAAGGGGCGTTCCAGAAAGCCCTTGCCTACGCCCAGGAGCGCAAGCAGGGTCGGCCGATCGGCCAAAAATCCAGCGACCAGGTGGAGATCATCGCGCACCCGGACGTTCGTCGGATGCTGTATACGATGAAAACCATGATCGAAGCCTCCCGCGGGATTTGCTATTCCAACGCCGTCGCCTTCGATCTGGCGAAAACGGCGCAGACGGACGAAGAACGCCATCGCGCCAAGGGTGTTGAGGAACTGTTGACGCCCATTTCAAAAGCCTTCTCCACCGACGTCGCCAACGAGGTCTCGTCGATCGGCGTTCAGGTCCATGGCGGCATGGGCTATGTGGAGGAGACGGGCGCGGCGCAATATATGCGGGACGCGCGCATCGCCGCGATTTACGAGGGCACCAACGGCATTCAGGCCATGGACCTTGTCAGCCGGAAGCTGCCGATGGAAGGCGGCGCGGTCGTGCAGGATTACCTGGATGAGGTGAAAAAGACCGCCAAGCGCCTTGGCGCAGCCAACAACGAAGACTTGAAGGCGGTTGGCGCCCGGCTTGAGAGCGCGCTCGGCTCCCTTTCCGCGTCGACCCATTGGCTGTCCGAGGCTTTGCCGCGGTCCCCCAACGACGCGCTGGCCGGCGCGACGCCTTATCTGCGTCAGTTCGGGCTGGTCGCCGGGGCGCAGTGCCTCGCCAGAGGGGCGATCAAGGCCGCCATGCACCTCGATCAAGGGGAGGGCGACGCCGCTTTTTACGGCTCAAAAATCGCCCTGGCGCGGTTCTACGCCGACAATCTCCTGCCCCAGGCGGCGGGCCTTGAAGCCGCCGTCACTGCTGGCGCGGACACCGTTGCGCCCCTGCCGCCAGAGGCGCTGGCGGGATAGGCGGTTTGAATTGATGAGGATGTTTGCGCTCTTGTTATAACTTAAATTATAACATATATATGGTTCCTGGATTTTGGAGCATTTCATATGAGTGTCACGGTTAAAGTCACGCAGGTGGGCAATTCTCTTGGCGTTATCTTGCCGAAGGAAGTCTTGGCCAAGCTTAAGGCTGAAAAGGGTCAGGTCCTTCATGTCACCGACACGCCCGACGGCGTGGCGCTGACATCCTACGATCCTGAATTCGATGAGGTGCTCGACATCATTGAGGATGTTTCATCCCGGTATCGCAATACTTTGCGCGCCCTTGCCAAATAAAGTTTGTTTCGATGAGCTGGCGGTGGGTGAAAAAACAGCATGTGCTGGCCGCCCATGATCGCAGTTTGGCCGATCATGGCGGCGCTGAAGGCGTTCGCGACGAGGGCGCATTGGAGTCTGCGTTGGCGCGGCCAGAGAACATGGCGGCGTACGGAGAGCCCGACATATTCGATCTTGCTGCGTTGTACGCCGTCGGCATTGCAAAGAATCATCCCTTTGTGGATGGAAATAAACGGACGGCGTTTTATGCGGGCAACATCTTTTTGATGTTGAACGGTTATGTCCTTATCGCTGACGAACGGGACGCGACCATTGCGATGGTCGCCGTCGCCGCCGGCGATATGTCCGAGCAGGAGTTTGCAGGCTGGCTGAGGAAAAACGCCGAGCCGTCTAACTGAAGGCGAGGCCGCCGGCGTTCAGGACAGGTTTTCAAGCGCCCGTTCGATATAGGGCAGCCGGTCGTGGCCCCAGAACATTTCGTCGCCGTTGATGAAAAATGTCGGCGCCCCGAACACGCCGCGTTTCACCGCTTCGGCCGTGTGCACTCTTAATGTTTCTTTGACATCCTCCGCCTTGCACTTTTCCAAAAACGCCGGCGCGTCAAGGCCGATGTCGCCGAGGACGCCATGGAGAACGGCGATGTCGTTGAGGTTCTTGCCGTCGACCCAGATCGCGCGCCAGATGGCGGGGACATAGTCATGGAAAACTTTGTCTTCACCGGCGACGAAGCAGCCGCGCAAAAGCGGGACGGAGTTGACGGGAAACTCCGCCGGCCAGACGAAGGGAACGCTGAGATGGTCGGCGCAGCGCTTCATGTCCATAATGGTGTAGGCGGCTTTCGCCGGCACTTCGATGTTGGCTTTGTTGCCCGCTTCTTTCAGGACCGCGCCGAACAGCATCGGCTTCCAGACAATCTGCGCGCCCGTGCGCTCGGCAAGGCCGTCCAACTGCGTCCAGGCGAGATAGGCGGCGGGACTGGTGAAATCGAAGAAAAACTCAAGCAGTTTTGGCATGACAGCCTCTTGTCCATATGCGGAAATGTCTGGCGCGGCGGTGCGGAAGATCTAAGTTAAACGATAACCGCGTCTTTTGTCGAAGCGTAAGGCGCTATCATAACGGAGGACTTCATGGCGGATCTTAAAGGAAAAACCCTTTTCATCACGGGCGCGAGCCGCGGCATCGGTCTTGCGATCGCCAAACGCGCGGCCGCCGACGGCGCGAATGTTGCGATTGCGGCCAAAACGGCGGAGCCCCATAAACATCTTCCGGGTACGATTTACACCGCTGCAGAGGAGATTGAGGCGGCGGGGGGCGCCGCACTGCCGCTTGTTGTCGATATTCGGGAAGAAGACCAGGTGGCCGACGCTGTCGCCAAGACGGTGGAGCGGTTCGGCGGCATCGACATTTGCATCAACAACGCCTCAGCGATCAGTTTAACGAATACGGAACAAACGCCGATGAAGCGCTATGACCTGATGCATCAGGTGAACGCCCGCGGCACGTATCTTGTCTCCCAAACCTGCATCCCGCATTTAAAGCAGGCGCAAAACCCCCATGTGCTGATGCTCTCGCCGCCCCTCGATATGAACCCGAAATGGTTCGGGCCCCATGTGGCCTACACGATGGCGAAATACGGGATGAGCCTGTGCGTCCTCGGCATGGCGGAGGAATTCAAGTCGGCCGGGATCGCCTTCAACGCCCTGTGGCCGCGCACGGCGATCGCAACGGCGGCGATGGAATTCGCCATCGGCGGCGAAGACAGCCTGAAGGCCTGCCGGACCGTCGATATTTTAAGCGACGCGGCCCATCTCATCCTGACGAAGCCGGCCGCTGAGTTCACCGGCAACTTTATTATCGACGATACGTTTTTGCATGAACACGGCGTCACGGATTTTGAAAAGTACATGGTCACCCCGGGATCGAAGTTGCTGCCGGACTTTTTCGTGCCCGAGACGCCCGCTCCGCCGCCGGGCGTTCCAGAAACGCTGATGACGGATTTGAAGTTATAGGTAATGGCGACAGCATTTTTTACCGATGCGGCGATGCGCGACCATGTTGTACCGGACGGTCATGTGGAACGCCCGGCCCGATGGGATGCTGTGACGGATGCACTGTCCGCGACGCAATTTGAAGATCTTGTGCGTAAAGAGGCGTCGAAAGCGGATTGGGAGGTTGTCGAGGCGGTGCATGACGCTGACTTCGTCGATGAATTGCGCGGGATGTCGCCGACCGATGGGCTCGTCCAAATCGATCCCGATACGTATATGGGGCCGGCGTCCCTCGACGCGGCTTTGTATGCCGCCGGAGCTGCGGCCGCAGCCGTGGACGCGGTTGTCTCCGGCGAGGCCGCGAACGCCTTTTGCGCCACGCGCCCTCCCGGGCATCATGCAGAAAGACGGCGGGCGATGGGGTTCGGCTTGTTTAATACGGTTGCGATTGGCGCGCATCACGCCCGTAATGCGTATGGCGCGCAGCGTGTGGCGGTGGTTGACTTCGATGTTCATCATGGCAACGGCACCCAGGATATTTTCTGGGACGATCCTGACGCTTTTTACGCCTCCACCCATGAGCACCCTCAATATCCGGGCACTGGAATGGCGGAAGAGATCGGCGCCCATAATAACGTTGTGAATGTTCCTTTGCCGTCCGGTACGGGCTCTCAAGCGTTTCGCGCGGCGTTAGAGGAGCGCGTTCTGCCGACTTTGCGGGCGTTTCGGCCGGATTTCGTTTTCATTTCCGCAGGCTTCGACGCCCACGCCGCCGATCCCCTTGGCGGATTTCAGCTTGTAGAGGACGATTTCGCCTGGGCGACGACTGAAATCGCCGCCGCCGCGGACGACCTTTGCAACGGGCGCGTTGTGTCTGTCCTCGAAGGCGGGTATGACCTTGCCGCTCTAGGAAAAAGCGCGGCGGCCCATGTCTCCGCGTTGATGCGGGCGGCGCTCTGAGGCGCTTCGCCCTTTGAAGGATGCGGGATACATGGTCGGACGCATTGTCGTCGCACGCCACGGTCGGCCCAATTTGTCGCGGGATATGCTGATCTCTTCGCGCGAGTACCGTCACTGGTGGGCGCAATACGACCTCGCCGGCGTACATCCGGACGAAGTGCCGCCGGAGGCGTTGATTGAGATCGCCTGTGAATCCGACATGGTCGTGTCCTCGACCCTGCCCCGGGCGAGGGAGACGGCGGCGATCGTCACCGGCGGCGAGCGGGACGTGCCGGCCGAAGAGCTGTTTGTGGAGGCGCCTTTACCGCCGCCGCCTTTGCCATGGCTCAAGCTGCGGCCCGGCGTTTGGGGCGTTGTGTCCCGGACCTTCTGGTTTTGCGGCTATGCGCCGCCGGGGGTTGAGAACCATATGGGCGCTTGGCGCCGGGCGGGAACGGCTGTGGACCGGCTGACCGGATATGCGGCCGATGGCGACATCCTGTTGTGCGCCCATGGCTATTTCAACTGGATGATGGATCGGGTGCTGCGCGGACGCGGCTGGCGGCGCACCCATAACGGCGGCAATCACTATTGGGCCTGGCGCAGTTACGAATGGCCGGCGAAAAAGCCTGCGCCCGTGAACCCGCGTCTGGCGGAAGCCGCAGAATAAGCAAAAGCGGTGGTATAGGATATGGCGGATAAAAAAACGGCGGAGGTCGCAAGCCTCAGCTTTGAAGCGGCTCTGGCGGAGCTTGAGGACATTGTGCGCAAGCTGGAGAGCGGAGAAGCGCCGCTTGAAGAATCGATTGCGCTTTATGAGCGCGGAGCGGCCCTGAAAGCCCACTGTGAGGCCAAGCTGAAGGCCGCCCAGGAAAAAGTCGAGAAAATCGTCATCGATGACGCCGGCGGGGTGTCGAGTGCGCCTGCCGACATCGACTGACGCGACGGGATCTTCCGATAGCAAGCACGGGAGGATGATCCAGGGGTATGAAGCCTGACGCGTTGACGCCTTTTTTAAACGCTGCACGCGTTGATATAGACGCGAGCCTTGATGCTGTTCTGCCCAGTGAAGACGGTCCTGCTGCGCCTGTGTTTAAGGCGATGCGCTATGCGGCGCTTGGGCCCGGCAAGCGCTTGCGCCCGGCTTTGACGCTGATGACGGGGGCGTTGTTCGACGCGCCGCGGGACCAGTTGTTGCGGGCGGGCGCGGCGATTGAGTGTATCCACGCCTATTCCTTGGCCCATGACGACCTGCCGGCGATGGACGATGACGATGCGCGGCGGGGGCGGCCGACAACCCATATCGCCTTTGACGAGGCGACCGCGATCCTGGCCGGCGATGGGCTTTTGACCTTCGCCTTTGAGCTTGCAGGCGATGCTGGGGCCTTTGGGGATTCAGGCGTTGCTGCAGCGCTGTGCCTCGGCCTTGCGAAAGCGTCCGGCGCACAAGGGATGGTGGGCGGCCAGATGGCGGACCTTGCGGCGGAGCGCCAACATCTCGACCACGAGGAGACGGCCCGCATGCAGGCGCGCAAGACGGGCGCGCTTATTGCTTTTGCGTGCGAGGCGGGCGCCATTGTGGGGCGCGCCGATGAAAAGGCGCGGGGCCTGTTGAAAGAATTTGGCGAAACGCTAGGTCTCGCTTATCAAATCGCCGACGATATATTGGATATCGAAGGAGAGGCGGCGGTTGTCGGCAAAGCGGTCGGCAAGGACGCGGATCGCGGCAAAGCCACATTGGCGTCTTTTTTCGGCCTTGAGGGCGCGCGAAAAGAAGCGCGACGTCTGGCCGCGGAGGCGTCTGGTCGCCTTGATGTTTGGGGATCTGAGGCCGACCTTTTACGGCAAGCAGCGACCTATGTCGTTGATCGGGATAAATAAACGCGGGTGACCCGCCGCGAAACGGATGAAAGGCTTTTGGCCGTTTATGTCAGTAAAAACGCCACTGCTCGATAAAATCGCGAGCCCAGCTGATGTGCGCGCGCTCGATAAATCGGATTTGCGCCAGCTCGCCGATGAGCTGAGAGATGAGACCATAGATGCGGTTTCGGTGACCGGCGGGCATCTTGGCGCCGGTCTTGGCGTTGTCGAACTCACCACGGCTTTGCATTACGTGTTCAACACGCCTGAGGATAAGCTCATCTGGGATGTTGGGCATCAGTGCTATCCCCATAAGATTTTAACCGAACGGCGGGACCGTATACGGACGTTGCGACAGGAAGACGGCTTGTCCGGCTTCACCAAACGGTCTGAAAGCCAATACGATCCTTTCGGCGCGGCCCATGCGGCCACATCGATCTCCGCCGCCCTCGGCATGGCGGTGGCGCGTGACTTGGAAGGCCGGAACAACAGGGTCGTCGCTGTGATCGGCGACGGGTCGATGTCCGCCGGCATGGCCTATGAGGCGATGAACAACGCCGGCCACCTGGGCAAAAAGCTGGTGGTGATCCTCAACGACAACGATATGTCCATCGCCCCGCCCACAGGCGCCATGAGCGCATATCTGGCGCGGCTGATTTCGTCAGGGGCCTACAGAGGGTTTCGTAGCTTCGCCAAGCAGCTCGCCAAAAAGCTGCCGAACGCGCTCTACGACAAGGCGCAGAAGGCTGAAGAATACGCCCGCGGCATGGCGACCGGCGGCACGTTGTTCGAGGAGATGGGCTTTTATTATGTCGGGCCCATAGACGGGCACAATCTCGACCATTTGCTCCCTGTACTGCAGAATGTGCGCGACGCCGGGGACGGTCCTGTCCTGGTTCATGTCGTCACGCAAAAGGGCAAGGGCTACGCGCCGGCGGAGGCCGCGGCGGACAAGTATCACGGCGTTTCGAAATTCAACGTCATCACCGGCGAGCAGAAAAAATCGAAACCCAATGCGCCGTCTTATACGGGCGTGTTCGCCAAAAGCCTGATCGCCGAGGCGGCGAAAGACGATAAAATCGTCGCCGTGACGGCGGCGATGCCCTCCGGCACGGGGCTTGATAAATTCGGCGAGAAGTTCCCGGACAGATGTTTCGATGTCGGCATCGCCGAGCAGCACGCGGTCACCTTCGCCGCCGGCATGGCCGCCGACGGCTTGAAACCTTTCGCGGCGCTGTACTCCACGTTTCTGCAGCGCGCCTATGACAGCGTGGTCCACGACGTCGCCATCCAAAAACTTCCCGTACGGTTCGCCATCGACCGGGCCGGTCTTGTGGGGGCCGACGGCGCCACCCACGCTGGAGCCTTCGACGTCGCCTATTTGACATGCCTGCCGGACGTGGTGGTGATGGCCGCCGCCGATGAGGCTGAGCTTGTCCATATGACCGCGACAGCGGCGGCGATCGATGATCGCCCGTCGGCGTTTCGGTATCCGCGGGGCGAAGGCGTCGGCCTTGAGCTGCCGCCTGCCGGAACGCCTTTGGAGATCGGTAAGGGCCGCATCGTCCGGGAAGGGACGAGTGTCGCTATCGTCTCCTTCGGCGCCCGTTTGGCGGAGGTTCTGAAGGCCGCCGATATGCTCGGCGTTCAGGGGCTGTCCGCAACCGTGGCCGACGCCCGCTTCGCCAAGCCTTTGGATGAAGATCTATTGCGCCGTCTCGCCCGGGAGCATGAGGTGGTCCTCACCGTCGAGGAAGGCGCGCGGGGCGGGTTCGGCGCCCATGTGCTGCATTTCTTCGCCGCCGACGGCGCCCTCGACGCCGGGCTTAAAATTCGCACCCTGACGTTGCCGGATGTTTATCAGGACCAGGCGGCGCCCTACGCCATGTACGAACAGGCGGGCCTTAACGCGGCCCATATCGCCGCTGCGGCGGTGGAGGCGTTGGGCCGCGCGGCGGTGGCCGGGGATCTGCGCGCTTAGGCGGTTTTGGTTTTACGCGTTTCGGCAAAGCTTGCCGGTGTTCACGTCATTGGGGAACGCCTTAATGCGCGGCGGGAAGGCCGCTGTTTTTGAAAATGCGGCTTGATCTGCACCTTGTCGATAAAGGCGTCTTTGAAAGCCGGGCGCGGGCTCAGGCGGCGATAAAGTCCGGCTGCGTGACGGTGGACGGCCGCATCGAACGCAAACCCTCCGCCGCCATATCGTCCGATATGTCGATCAAGGCCGCCGCGCCGCACCCTTATGTGTCCCGGGGCGGCGTAAAGCTCGCACACGCCTTGTCTCATTGGAATGTGGATGTTGCGAACGCTGTTTGCCTCGATCTTGGTGCATCGACGGGCGGGTTTACGGAGGTTTTGCTCATGAATGGCGCGGCGAAAGTCTACGCCGTCGATGTGGGGCGGGGGCAATTGCATGAAAAATTGCGAGGGGATGCGCGCGTTATTAGCCTTGAAGGCGTTCACGCAAAAGACTTATCGCGAGATCTTGCGCCCGATGCGGTTGACGTGATCGTCTGTGATGTCAGTTTCATCAGTTTAAGGAAAGCATTGCCGCAGGCCCTGGTGCTGGCTGCGCCGGGGGCGTGGCTTGTGGCCCTTGTGAAGCCGCAATTCGAGGTTGGGCCGGGACGGATCGGCAAGGGCGGCCTCGTCAAGGGCGCGACGGACGATGTGCCGGTGGAGATTGGACGCTGGTTGGAAGATGAGGCAGGGTGGTCCGTCATCGGCGTATGCGACAGTCCCATCGTTGGCGGCGATGGCAACAGGGAGCATCTTATTGCGGCGCGGACGCAGATCTGACCCGGCGGCCTTTGAGGCGGAGCTTGTGGTAAAGGCCCTGGGCGCCCAGGGAGACGGCGTCGCCGACGGGCCGGAAGGCCCTGTCTATATTCCGTTCACTGTTCCCGGGGAGCGCGTGCGTGTTGAAGTTCGCGGGGAGCGAGGGCGGCTGATGTCTGTTCTTGACCCCTCGCCGGCGCGCCGGGCTGCGCCCTGCGCCCATTACGGGGTGTGCGGGGGATGTGTGCTGCAACATCTCGAAGAAGAGACGTACCGGGTCTGGAAACGTAATCGGGTGGTCGAAGCGCTGCGCAAGCGCGGGCTTCACGATGTTCCCGTCGATGATCCGGTCATTTCGCCGGACCGCAGCCGCCGGCGCGCCCGCCTCGCCGCCGTTAAAACCGCCGCGGGATGGCGCATCGGATTTCATGGCCGGGCCAGCGCGCGCGTGGAGCCGATCGAAGAGTGTTTGATTTTGGACCCGCGCATCAGTGCAGCCTTGTCTCCTCTTCGCGAGGGGTTGTCCCATTTGCCGGACGGCGTCCGCAAAACATCCCTGCACGTGACGGCGAGCGATGACGGCCTCGATATCGATCTTGATGTCGACGAGGACGCCCTCGCGCCGAAAGTGCAGTTTGACCTGATTTCAGCGGCTGAGGCCATGGGCGCGGCGCGTCTCACCTTGCGGGGGGAGACGACGGCGGCGTTCCGCACACCCCATGTGCGGTTTGGTGATACGCCGGTCCCCCTGCCGGCGGCGGGGTTTCTGCAGGCCACCGAAGAGGGGGAGGCGACGCTGCAGTCCCTGGTGCGGGAGGGCGCCGCGGGCGCCCGGCGTGTTGCGGATCTGTTCGCCGGGTGCGGCACGTTTTCCCTGGTGCTGGCGCGGACCGCCGCCGTCGCCGCTGTGGAAAGCGACCGAGCGGCCCTCGCGGCCCTTGAGGCGGCGGCCCGGGGCGCTTCGGGGCTGAAGCCCATAACGACATCGCGGCGGGATCTGTTCCAAAGGCCGCTGACGGCGCGGGAGCTGTCCCGGTTCGATGCGGTGGTGTTCGACCCGCCCCGGGCCGGGGCGAAGGCCCAGGCGGCGGAAATTGCGGCCAGCGACGTTCCCCGCGTCGTCGCTGTGTCCTGCGATCCGGGGACATTCGCCCGGGATGCGCGGATTTTGGTCGACGGCGGGTACGCCCTGACCCGGGTCGCGCCGGTGGACCAGTTCGTCTATGCGTCCCATATTGAGTGTGTCGGGTTTTTTGAACGGAGGTCTTGATATGCGCGCCACGGCTTTCGACCGCGCCGCCTATCGCGCCGGCGTCGCCGCCCGGGTCGCCTGGTTCGGCGCCCATTACGCCGCGCTCGCCCGGATGACGGGACGCACGGGGCGGTCTTCGCCGCAGATGCGCAAGGCGTTGTCCGGGGCGATGTCGGATCTGTTCCAGAAAGACTGGGCCAATGTGGCGGCGGGCGTTTACCCTGCGCCGGAGGATGCGCCCCGCTTGGCCGATGCGCCGCGGATCGCCGGCCTCACCCGCCGGTTTTTCAAGGACGCAAGGGCGGTGGACGGGCGCAGGAAAGCCCACAACCATTCCGAAGTCCTGTCGGAGGAATTACGCGCCAGCTATCCGCGCTATTATCTGCAAAACTTTCATTACCAGACGGATGGTTGGCTGAGCGAAGACAGCGCGCGGCTTTATGATATGCAAGTTGAGGTGCTGTTCACCGGCGCGGCGGACGCTATGCGCCGCCAAGCCTTGCCCTTTATCGCCGAGGCGCTTTCCGGGCGGGACCCGCGACTTGCGCGGCACGCCGATTTTGCCTGCGGCACGGGGCGGTTTTTGCAGGACGTGAAGCGCGCGTTTCCCCTGTTGCCTGTCACTGCCATCGATCTGTCACCGGACTATTTGAGGTTCGCAGAAAATCGGTTGCGGGGGACGCGGGACGTATCCTTCGTGCAGGCGAACGCCGAAGCGACGCCGCTGGCTGATGACAGTCAGGACATTGTCACCGCCATTTATCTGTTCCATGAATTACCGCCGAAGGCGCGGGCCGCCGTCGCAGCTGAGATCGCCCGGGTGCTGAAGCCTGGCGGGGTGTTCGTTCTGGTGGACACATTGCAACTCGGCGATAATCCGCCTCTGGACGGTTTGTTGGAACGTTTCCCGGAGGAATTCCACGAGCCCTATTACAGCGGTTATATTGCTGAGGACTTGGGTGAGCGGTTCGGTGCGGCGGGGCTTGTGCGGATGCAGGACAGTCTGGCCTTTTTGTCTAAGGCGACGGCGTTTCGGAAGGCGTGAGCACCCGCGCATCTCCGCAGCGGGGGGGGGGTATCGCAAGCAATATTCTGATAACTCTTGGCATGCGGCCAAGATACTACCTGCCATGGGCGGCACGGAGTATTATTTCAGCGCCCCCATCTGCCCCCTATGCAGCAGCACATGATCCAATAGAACGCAGGCCGCCATGGCTTCGGCCACGGGGACGGCGCGGATGCCGACGCAGGGGTCGTGGCGGCCCTTGGTGACGATGTTGGCGTCCTCGCCCTTGGTGGTGACGGTTTTGCGTGGGGTGAGGATCGAGGAGGTGGGCTTTACGGCGAAGCGCACCGTGATGTCCTGGCCCGTGGAGACGCCGCCGAGAACGCCGCCGGCGTTGTTGGACAGGAACGTCGGGGCGCCGTCTTTCATGCGCATTTCATCGGCGTTGTCTTCACCGGAATAAGCCGCCGCCGCCATCCCGGCGCCCACCTCGACGCCCTTTACCGCATTGATGCTCATCATCGCCGCGGCGAGGTCGGTGTCGAGTTTGGCGTAGACCGGCGCGCCAAGGCCCGCCGGCGCGCCGGAGATCACAAGCTCCACCATGGCGCCGAGGGACGAGCCGTTTTTACGCGCTGCGTCGAGATGGCCTTCCCAGTCTTTTGCAGTGACGGGGTCCGGGGACCAGAACGGATTATTCTCCACCTCCGCCCAATCCATCCGGCTGCGGTCGATTTCGTGGGGGCCCATCTGGACGAGGCCGGCGCGTATGGTGAGCGTTTCCCCGCACAGGGCGGCAAGCGCGGCGCGGGCGACGCCGCCGGCGGCGACGCGGGCGGCGGTCTCCCGGGCGCTGGACCGGCCGCCGCCGCGATAGTCGCGCAGGCCGTATTTTTTCCAGTACGTATAGTCCGCATGGCCGGGGCGGAACTTGTCCTTGATGTCCCCGTAATCCTTCGAGCGCTGATCGACATTCTCGATCATCAGGCAGATGGGCGTTCCCGTGGTGCGCGGGCCGTCCGTGTCTTCGTCCTCGAAGACGCCGGAGAGGATTTTCACCTGGTCGGGCTCCCGCCTTTGGGTGGTGAAGCGGTTCTGGCCGGGGCGGCGGCGGTCGAGCCAGTGCTGGATGTCGGCGGGTTCGAGCTTCACGCCCGGGGGACAGCCGTCGACGACGCAGCCGAGGGCGGGCCCGTGGCTTTCGCCCCAGGTGGTGACGCGGAACATATGGCCGAATGTGTTATGGGACACTGGCGGGTGCAGCCTTCACTTTAATTTATCCGCAGGGGATTTATTTTAACTCATTGATTTCTGAATACTATTTTCGCTTTTGCGGGGGGCGGCGTCAAGGGGCGATCATCGGCCTGCCATGGCGAATGCGAAGGCGCCTGCGGCCCGTTGTCCTGAACGCCGGTTTGCGCCAGATCTGTGATTTGGTAAGCAAAGCATGCGTCAGGGATGACATTGCTTTTTCAAGAGAGACCAGAGATGACGAAATCCCCTATTCCGCCCAGCCCCACCGCCGACGAATACGACGCCATTGACCGCGACGGCGGGGAGATCCCGAACGCGGCGGACCCTTTTGACCTGTTTAAAGCGTGGCTGGCCGAGGCGGGGAAGAGCGAGCCCAACGATCCGAACGCCATGTCGGTGGCCACGGTCTCCGACAGCGGTCAGCCGAACGTGCGGATTTTGTTGTTGAAGGATGTCGACGCCAGGGGGTTTACGTTTTTCTCAAACGCCGAAAGCGCCAAGGGCGGGGAGCTGGCGGCGCGGCCCCGGGCGGCCCTGGGGTTCCACTGGAAAACGTTGAAACGCCAGGTGCGGGTGCGGGGCCCTGTGGAGCCCGTCAGCGAGGCCGAGATCGACGCCTATTTCGCCACGCGGGCGCGCCAGTCGCGGATCGGCGCCTGGGCCTCCGACCAGTCGCGCCCTTTGGCGAGCCGCAAGGCGTTGAAGGCGCGGATGGCGGAAGTCGACGCCCGATATGAGGGCGAAGATGTTCCGCGGCCGCCCCATTGGACGGGCTACCGGCTAAAGCCCCTGGAGATCGAGTTTTGGGCGGACCGGCCCTATCGTCTCCATGATCGGTTGTTGTTTTCGCGCGCCGCGCTTGATGCCGATTGGGCGACGCAAAGGCTGTACCCATGAGCGCCGACGAACAATTTGAGGCCGATCTCCACCGGGACATTGTGGAGATGATGCGCCGTCCGGAGACCTATGGCGTTACGGGGCCAGTGCTCAGAAAACGGACGCAGATCGCCGATGTGTTTTTGACCGGCGAGTATGCGTACAAAATAAAAAAGCCTCTGGCGCTTGATTTTTTGGACTTTTCGACGTGCGAGAAACGTCTGTGGGCGTTGCAGCGGGAGTTGGAGCTGAACAAGCGCACCGCGCCTGATTTATACGACCGTATTCTTCCCATTACGGTCGCGTCTTGCGGCAAGCTGGACCTTAACGGCGCGGGGCGCACCGTCGACTGGACGCTGCGTATGCGGCAGTTCGACGAAAGCAAACTGCTGTCAAATCTGGCTGACGACGGTGCGCTTGCGTTGGAGTTGGTTGACGTTTTGGTGCGCGATCTTGCGGTGTTTCACCGGGCCGCAGAAGCAAAGCCCGGTCCCGGCGGCGCGGCGGATGTGGAGCGCACCATCGCCTCAATCCGACATAACGCCGGTCTTGCCTGCGGCCCGGTGTTTGAGGGCGCAGATGTCGATACGTTTTGCTCTGATCTCACTGCCGCCGCGGCGGGCTTGTCTCAGCTTCTCGATGTTCGGCGGCGCGATGGATGTGTTCGGGTGTGTCATGGGGATTTGCATCTGAAAAATATTTTCGAAGAACATGGGCGGGCCGTCATGTTCGACTGCATCGAATTTTCAGAACGCCTCGCCCTCATAGATATTCTGTATGACCTTGCGTTTTTGCTCATGGATCTCGATCATCGCGGTCTTTCCGCGCACGCCAACCGGGCTCTGAACGGTTATTTTGAAAATCTGACAGCGGATGAATGGGACGCAAACATTGAAGGCCTCGCTGCGTTGCCGTTGTTTCTCGCCATGCGCGCCGGCGTGCGCGCCCATTCGGAGGCCCACGTGGAGCCTTTGGGGCCGGAGACGATCGACACGGCCTACAGGTATCTGAAGCGCGGACAGGGCTATCTGCAACAAACGGGTCCTGTCGTTGTGGCGGTGGGCGGGGTGTCCGGCGCCGGCAAGTCCACGGCGGCCCGGGCGGCTGCGCCTTATGTTGGCGCGGCGCCGGGCGCATTTGTTCTGCGGTCCGATGAAATTCGCAAACGCCGGCATGGCCTTGCGCCGACAGAGGCTTTGCCGCCGGAAATGTACACCCGGGAGGAAAGCGCGCGGACCTACGAGACGATGTTTTCCGCGGGCGCCCGGGCGCTCGCCGCCGGGCGCAGCGTCGTATTCGATGCGGTGTTCTTAAACGAGGCGGAACGTGACGCGGCGGAGGCCGTCGCCGAGGCGGCCGGCGCGCCGTTTTTCGGCTTTTGGCTGGAGGCGGACCCGTCCGTTTTGAAGGCCCGGGTGGCGGCGCGCACCGGCGACGCCTCCGACGCCGATGTCGGCGTGCTGGAGCGCCAGCTTGAGCGCGATCCGGGGGAGGTGTCCTGGCGTCGGATTGATGCGGGCGGCGAGGATGCTGCGGCGGTGATCAAAGAAACGCTAGCACTCTGCACACCTGCCGTGGCGTAGCGGACTGCCCTAGGATTTTGAAAAAGCGGCGTTGATGTCAAGCTGGCCGTCGCACACGACCGCGCCTGTTTTGACCAGTTGAAGCATATGGGCGTAGACGGACATTGCAGCTGCAGGCTTCAAGCGCGGGTCAAGTCCGACATACATTGTGTCCACGAGGTCGGGAATTGTGCTTTTTCCTGATGCGAGGGCGTTCAATATTTGACCGTCGCGCATTTTGCGATGGGCGATCACCGCGCGGGTGAAGCGTTTCGGGTTTTCGATCGGGCCGCCATGGGTGGGGTAGTAAATCGTCTCGTCGCGCTCAAGGAGGAGGGCGAGGCTGTTCATGTAGTCGCCCATGTCGCCGTCGGGGGGCAGGATCACCGTGGTCGCCCAGCCCATGAGATGGTCGCCGGAAAACAGCGCCTTTTCCTCCTGAAGCGCAAAGCATAAGTGATTTGAGACATGGCCGGGGGTGTGCACGGCCTCTAAAGTCCAGCCGGGGCCTTTGACGACCTCGCCGTGCGATAGTGTCGTGTCCGGCGTAAAGCCGTAATCGACGCCTTCCTCCATCGCCGGTGCGTCGCCGTCGGCCGGGCGCCCGTGGGCGCCGAAGGCGAGGATGGGGGCGCCGGTCGCGGCTTTTAAGGCGGGAACGCCGCCGCAATGGTCGCGGTGGGCGTGGGTGACGAAAATATGGGTGATGCGTTCGCCCGATATGGCGCGCAGCAAAGCCTCCGTATGGGCTGCATCCTCCGGACCGGGGTCGATGACGGCGACATCGCCTTCGCCGATGATGTAGGTTCCGCTGCCGGTGTAGGTGAACGGGCCAGGGTTTTCCGCGATCACGCGCCGTATAAGAGGCGAGATGCGATCGCACTCGCCATACTCGAAAGACAGGTCTTTGGTGAACGGAATAGCGTCAGCCATCGGGGCAGAGGCGCTTGTCGACAAAGGCGGCGAAAGCGCCGGCGAGGCGACGCATAGCCCACAGTTTACCTGCGATGGACAGCGCCGTGGGCGGACCCATATCGGTTTTATTGACGTCGACGATATAAATACGACCGTCCTTTCGATCGCGCAAAATGTCGAGGCCTCCGAAATCAAGCCCCATGGCCGCGGCGAATTTTGCGACGTTGCGCTGTTCGTCCTTGGTCAGCATGTCGTCGGGTGTGGCGATGTCGACCCGGTGGTTGTCGTTTGAAAAGCGTCGGTCCTTCCAGCGTTTTTTCAGATAAACAAAGGGGATGCGCCCGCCGACGATAGGGGTGCGGATGTCGAAATATTCGGCGCCGTCGATCGTATTGTCGATAAGGCGCTGGTAGACGAGGGTTTTGTCCGGCGCATCCAGCGGGCATGTGACGATGCGGCCGTCATGGACGCCGTTGCCTTCGGATTTTTGCACCGCCTCGCCCTTGTAGGTTTTTGGATCGATGGCGAGGGCGTAGCCGAACGTCTCCTCAAACACGCGCTCGACCCGGCTTTTGCGTACATCGTAGCAATCGATGTTAAGCGCATCTTTGCAAAGAGCCGGCGGCGCCGGCGGCGCTGTCAGGAACGCTTTATCTTCAAAGTAAAACAACAGGTCCGCATCGGCAGGATCATTGACGATTTTCACATCGGCCAACTGGCAAACAGGCCATATAGCGTAGTAGGAACGCGGGCGTTGAGGAAAAAACGCGATTTTGGCCCGGGGCGCACGGCCCTTGACGGCGCGCAGGGCTTTTAAGGCTTGTATTGTCCATACAAACGACGCCCCGCGGGCGATATCGACAAACAGGCCTGGCGTCAGCGGTATACGTGTCCCGCTGTCTTTTGCGACGACGTGATCGCCGTAGAATTCAAAATCCTTGAGCACCTGTGGCCGCCTTTTCGTTTACGTGTGATCCTTTGATAACCATACGACGCCCCTCCATCGCAAGAAAATAAACCTTGTGTGAACACTGCGCGAGGCGATGTGTGGCCCCGCTCTTGCTGTGTCGAGGGCATGGGTTTCAAAAGTAAACAGATCGTTAATCTTTATGGCGCTGTCGCCGGGGCCTTGGTCGTGATGTTTTGGGGCGGAGCGGCGCCGGGGGCGGCTGAGACCGCGCCGCCTATGGCGGGGGGATTGGCCCTTGGGGAAACGTTTGGCGGCGTGACGGACCGGGCTTACGCCATGGGGCCGCCGAACTTCGCCTATGTGGTCAAGCGCAGCCCCGGGGCGTTTTTGGATTGCGGCGCCGCTATGGAGATGGAGGCCCACAACGATGCGGGCCTCAGCGACGTCGCCCTCGATTGCGGCGTTACGTTAAGCGAAACGGTATCCGTTCCACGCGTCGGCGCGAAAGCGAGCCTCACAATCCACTATTAAGGTTTGGTGCTTTGCGCCTGCCCGGCGGCCGCCTCAATCATGGCCCGTGCGCCGGAAATGTCGTAGCCGGCCTCGCGTGCAGTCTCGAGAATATCATGGACGTCCTGTTCGCCGCGACGCGCTGCGGCAAGGGCCCAGACAAGGGTCGAGCGCAGGCCTGATTTACAAAATGCGAGCACCGGCCCGGTTTTTTCAGCGGCGTCGAATGCGTCAAGGTCTTCATGCCCGATCCCCATGCCGGCGACGGGAACATGCGCATAGGCAAGACCTGCGGCTTTGGCGGCTGCTTCTATTTCGGCGCTTGCAGGTTGATTGCGCTCTTCGCCATCCGGGCGATTGTTGACGACGGTTTTAACGCCGGAGGCCGCTGCAGCCGACAAATCTCCCGATTGAATCTGGCCGGAAACGAAGACTGTGTCGGTGATTTTGTTGAAGTCAGCCATAGAGCTTGCGCCTTGTTGCATTGAAAGGAAGTGCCGCCGAGAGGTTTTAGTGGTAATACGTTTGTTATGTAATCGTTGATTGCGGAGTTTGCGAGTGGTGTCTGAAGGTCGTTTTCCGCCTTTTCATCTGGCGTTTCCCGTGGACGATCTGGCCGCTGCGGAGCGTTTTTACGTAGATCAGCTCGGTTGCGCCATAGGGCGACGGTCCGATCGGTGGATTGATTTTAACTTTTTCGGCCACCAAATCACCGCTCATCATTCCCCTGACGAGGTGCGGGCGGCGAAAACCAATAAGGTTGACGGTCAGAATGTGCCTGTACGCCATTTCGGCGCTATTTTGTCGCCGGATGCGTGGCGCGCCTTGGCGGATCGTTTGCAGGCGTCGGAAATTGACTTTTTAATAGAACCGCAAACCAGATTTTCAGGTGAACCGGGCGAGCAAGGGACGTTCTTTGTTCAAGATCCTGCAGGTAACGGGCTTGAGTTCAAATGCTTCGCCGACATGGCGCAAGTTTTCGAGTACTAAAGCCTTTCCAGGCCAGGTGTGTACGGTTGACCGTCCGCAAATGCGAAAAAACAAAAACTTAAAGCGCCTGCCTGATTCCATTGAAGAAGAGACGCTTTGAGGCGTTTCCAGGCGAGGCGGTGACCCGCCTCACAAGAAATGTACGCTAGAGCATGTCGCGCAAAAACCGGCGCCCACTTTTGTGCGGCACGCTCTAATAGGTTCTTGATACTGCAAAGTCGGGGAGGGCGGATAACGCTTCGCGCCATGGGTTGGAGGGGGCGGTTTCAAGATCGCGTTTGGCGTTCGCGGCGTAGCGCCGCGCGGTCTCGAAGGTCTCTGCGATCAGGCCTTCTCGATCGATAATTTTACAGGCGCGGTCGAAATCGCCTTCATGTTGGACGCCCTGTCCGAGGGTGCGCTCCCAAAACGTTTTTTCTTCAGATGTGGCCCGGGCGTATGCGGTCAGTACAGGGAGGGTCATTTTTCCTTCCCGGAAATCGTCGCCGACGGTTTTGCCAAGGGCGGCTTCGCGACCGGAATAATCCAGGGCGTCGTCCACCAATTGGTAGGCGATGCCGAGATTGCGGCCATAGTTTTTCAAAGCCTCCTGCACGGTCTCGGGTCTTGCGGCGACGACGGCGCCAACCTCTGCAGCGGCGGCGAACAGGGCTGCGGTTTTCGCCTCAATGACGGCGAGATAATCCTCCCGCGTTGAGGACAGGTTGTTTTGGGTCGTTAGCTGCAGAACCTCCCCTTCGGCGATGACGCTGGAGGCCGCCGACAGAATGCCGAGAATTTTCAAATCGCCTGCTGCGACCATCAATTCGAACGCCCTGGAAAACAGAAAATCGCCCACCAGAACACTCGCCTGGTTGCCCCAGATGGTGTTGGCGGTCTTATCACCGCGCCGAAGCGCGCTTTCGTCGACGACATCATCGTGGAGCAATGTCGCAGTGTGGATGAACTCCACCGCGGCGGCGAGCTTCACATGCTCTTGTCCCTCATACCCGCACAGGCGAGCCGCAGCGAGGGTGAGCATCGGGCGAAGACGCTTGCCGCCTGAGTTGATAAGATGGCCGGCGAGGGTGGGGATCATCTCGACCGGCGAAGACATGCGACGCAAAATCTCAGCGTTCACCTCGGCCATATCGGCGTCCGTCAAACGTTTCAACGTCGCGACCGCTTCCAACGTGTCGCGTCCTTCGCCAGCATTTTGCGCAGCAAGCGCCAAAGCCCTGTCCTCATTCAAAAACGCGCGGGGTGCGCGTTGCATCTTCGCCCATGACAATGCGAACGCTTCCCCGCTTGGTCAAGTGCGACCAAGGGCCGTCGCGTGTTTGGCGTATGGCGGGTTGCAAATGTAGGAGCTATTCAATTGCTAGAACTCTTGCGCTCCAACGATCTCGTACTCATGTCCTTTGTGGAAGCCTTATTGCGCGATGCAGGGGTCGAAACTTACGTTTTCGACGCGGGCATCAATGCGGTTGAGGGCGGGATTAACGCGTTTCCCAGGCGCATGATGGTTAGGCGGGAAGATGGCGATTACGCCAGACAAACGATACGCGACGCCGGATACGGACACGTGTTGCGGGTGCGGTCATGACCATGGCGATCTCACAGACGACGCCTTTTGGAGCGGCCGGCTATCGTTCATTCAACCGCGAAAAGGGTTTCGATCCGGCCTTGAGGCGGTGATGCTCGCCGCCGGGGCCCCGGCCGACAGCGGGACGCGATGGCTTGACGTCGGCGCCGGTGTCGGAGCTGCGGCCTTATGTCTCGCCAAGCGCCTGCCAGGCTTTACGTGCGATGGACTCGAGGTCCAGGGGCCGCTTGTCGCTCTTGCGCGGGAAAACGCCGCCCGCAATCGCTTGGAGGAGCGCGCCGCGTTTTATGTCGGCGATGTCCATGCGCCGCCGGCGCCTGTTGTTGCGGGCGGGTATGACGGCGTCATCACCAATCCGCCCTTTTTCGACAACGCCGAAGCGATTCGCGCGCCGCAAGGGCCACGGGCTGCGTCCTGCATCGAAGTCCGCGGCGATTTGAACGATTGGGTGCAAAAATGCCTCGCCTTGCTGAAGCCCCGAGGTTGGTTCGTCATTGTTCAGCGGGCGGACCGGCTAGACGATTTGTTGGCGGCGCTGTCGGTCGGCGCCGGCGCCATCCATGTGGCGCCATT
Source organism: Pseudomonadota bacterium (assembly GCA_039183635.1). GTDB lineage: Bacteria > Pseudomonadota > Alphaproteobacteria > Caulobacterales > Parvularculaceae > JBCDBL01. The sequence goes on along the minus strand of JBCDBL010000039.1, from coordinate 8,992 downwards.
GTGGCCGAAGGCGGGGCGGGCGGCGAAACTCGTTCTCGCCAAAGCGCAAAAGGGCGCCCAGGGCGCTTTATCGTTGCGGCCGGGGCTTATTCTCCACGAGCCTGTCGACGCCGGACGCGCCCCCCAGACACCGGAGGCGGATGCGATTTTGCGTCAGGGCCGTCCGTTCGTCTGGTAAGGTCAAAGGTGCTTTTCTCTTACCCCCCGACCCCTTATACCTGCCGCTTATGTCTGATTTATCCAAAACCTTGAATGATCTCTGGCGGGCTTTGCCGTTTGTCGGGCCGCCCGCGCCGTGTGTGCCGCTCGTCGAACTGAGCGGCGTTATCGGAACAGGCTCGCGCGTTCAACGCGCCCTGAATTTGAGGGGTGTTGAAAAGGCGATCGAGACCGCCTTCAAAACGCCGGGAGCCAAGGCCGTCGCATTGATCGTCAATTCACCCGGCGGCTCCCCTGTGCAGTCGCGCCTTATTCACGACCGCATTCGAACGTTGGCGGAGGAGAAAGACTTGCCCGTATTCGCCTTCGCAGAAGATGTGGCGGCGTCGGGCGGCTATATGCTGGCGGTGGCGGGCGATGAAATATATGCAGACGAAAGCTCTATCATCGGCTCGATCGGCGTTATTTCCGCTGGGTTCGGGTTTCCTGATCTTTTGGAGAAAATCGGCGTGGAGCGGCGCGTTTATACGGCCGGAGAGGACAAGTCTTTGCTCGATCCGTTCCAACCGGAAAACAGCGATGATGTGGCGCGCCTAAAGGCCATGCAGGAAGACGTGCATGCTTCTTTCATTTCCTTGGTGAAAAACCGGCGCGGCGCCCGTTTGTCCGACGAGGAGGATCTGTTCACCGGTGCATTTTGGGCGGGCGCCCGTGCGAAAGCCCTTGGGCTTATCGACGGCGTGCGCAATGTGCGCGATTTTGTCCATGATCGTTATGGCGAAGACGTAAAAGTGAAACGCATACCGACGGACGGCCGGTCCGCCATCGCGCGTCTTTTTGGCGGCGACGCCGCCGGGCCTGACGGTCTGTTGGAGACGTTGGCCGAAGCGTTGAAGACGAGGGCGTTGTGGGGAAGGTACGGGCTGTAATCGCCGCGGTGCGCGGCGTATTATAGCTGTTTGTAGAAGTAAAACCCGGGAGCGTTTGAAATGGGGTCTGTCAGCGCCCTTTTAATGACGGCGGCTTTGGCCACGGGCGCAGTTGCTGTTTACAAATATTTCAAGAGCGATGCGTTCCAGCGCCGCGTGGATCTTGCGAAGGCCCGGGCGGCGAAGGGCGGCGAGGCGCGCCAGGTCATTGATTTGAAACAGGATCCCGAAGACGGGGTGTTTCGCGAGGACGCTTGAGGGGGGCTATAGAGCGTTTTCAGGCCAAGCGCGCTTGGGCTTGGAGAATGATTAGGCCGCTTTTTCCGCCTGCTCCATGGCCTGTTTGCGCACGCGCCAGAAACGCATGACGCGCTGGGCGGTTTGCACCGGCAATTTGTCGTACTGCTCCACAAGCTTGAGCAGCTGAGGGTTCTTATCGCTTCTGGCGAATAGAATTTTCGATAAGGTGGCGCGATCGAAGCCGGCGGCGCGGCAAGCCAGCGCCACGGCTTCCCCGCTTTTGTCGCCGATGATGCGGCGTGCGGTTTTCGCGTCCACTTCGGCGAGGTGGGCGAAGGCGTGCACCAACTCCGCTTCGCGTCGCTCGTCTATCAGTTGCGACAACAACGCCTCGTTCATTTCGCGGTCGCGGATTTTTTGGCGGACGAATTTTTCCGCCGCGCTGGGATCGGTTCCAGCTTTTGCGCCTGCGGCTCTCAAAATCGCCGCCTGACTTTCGCGGATGGCTTTGTCGATCAGCGCTGGATCAAGGTTGTCCGTACGTTTCAGAATTTCCTGTCGCAGGGCTTTGGAGACGAAAAAGTACATATCGTTCATAAGGTCTGGCGAAAGATCCCTGCGGTTCACAAGGGGACCTTGCAATGCGGTGATCTTTTCCGACTTTTCGACCATGGTCTCCATGGCGGTGCGCGACAGGCGCGCTCCGTCGTTCTTTGCAAGCGTGACGAGAACCTTGTCATCGCCGCGTGCGACCAGTTCGTCCGAGATGCGTTCGCTGACCTCCTCCCGGCCGGAGATCGCTTGCATATGGTCCTGTCCGTGCTTTTCTATAATCGACAAGAGCGCTTCTTCGGACAGGACCGAGCTTTTTGTCAGCACCGCCTCGGCGACTTCGAACTCGTCATTGGCCAATTGATTGATGAGTTTTGAAGGGGCTGTCGGCACGTCCGCCAATCGCTCGGACAGCTCTTTACGCAAGGCCGCTTCAACTTCGCCGGCGACCTTGCTCATAATGATGTCGAAATGCTCCATTTCCGCAGCGGAGTGCTCCTCCGGCGCGCCCATGAAGGCGTCTGTCATCTCGCGCAGCAGGTCGCGTCTTGTGTCGCTGGAGGATTCTTTGGCCAAGTCGACGAGGCGTGAGAAATTTGAGGTCGGCGCGCCCATAACGTATCTTCCTTCGGCGTGACGGATTTAGTCGTTGTCCTTTATGGGGCGCCAAGCGTAAACAAATCGTGGGTTTCATCGTGCGCAAGCGCTTGGCGGCGGCGCCAAATCGAGACTGTGGCGGGAGAGGTTTTATGTCGTTGAAAATGTGGGCCGCATCGTGTGCTGCGGCGTTTGCCTTGTCGGGATGCGCTTATTTTGAAGGCGGCGATGCGTTTTCCGGGGCGAGTGAGGCGGCGCCGAATTATGCGGCGGGCTCGCTTGTCGCACCGATGTTGACGAACTCGGATCGGGCGGCTCTGGCCACCGCCTTTTCTTTAGCGCTTTCCGATGTCGCCGAAAGCGCGCGCCGATCCTGGACCGGTCCGCGCGCATCGGGCGAAGTGGTGGCCGAGCGGTTTTTGGTGCGCAATATTTTTAACGATCCGTTGCGCGCGACGCCCGGCGTTTCCGGTCTTGATCTAAGCCATGCCCTTGAAACCGATCTTGGCGCCTATGTCTTGAAAACCGACGCCAATATCCGCCTTGCGCCCTCGACAGACGGGAAAAAGACGATGACCCTTCCCTCCGGCGCGCGATTTACCGCCCTTGGCCGGGTCGCCCAGGATGAGTGGCTTCTGGTCGGGCGCGACGGCGTCGCCATAGGCTATGTTTACGAGCCCCTGGCCGGGCCTGCGCCGGGCCGGGATCTGGTGCTGGCCGGCGGGCCGACGCGGACGCCGGCGCTTTGCCGGGAGTACACGCAGACCGCCGTGATCGGCGCAGATCAAGACCTGTGGCGCGGCGCAGCATGCCGCGCGGGCGATGGACGTTGGCGCTTGGCGCCGGAATTGGTGCGTACGGATGAAAGTTAGAGGGCGCTGGTAAAGAAAAGGGGGGGGCCGGGCTTCGAGCATGAACGCGCACGAGTTCGAATCCGAAGTTCTAGGGCTTGTTGAGCTTCAGAGTTGTTCCGTCATCCCGGATGTTACACGCGCCCAAAACCCATAGGTTTTGGTGTGCGCGTGTTAGCGCCGGGATCTGTTTCCACGTGTCTGAAATCTGTTGCACCAGATCCCGGATCGCTCGATTTTCTAACCAAATCAAAGATTTGGAGAAAACCGGCGTCCGGGATGACCAGATATATTGATGAATCTCAACAAGCCCTAGAATGTTTGTTTTGAGCGCGTGAGACGATCTGCGTCTGGTCCGCGTCATGCGCGAAACGCTTTAGCGCCGGCCGAACAAACCCCGCCGCGCGCCGCCGTCGAGGCGGTCAAAGGCGTATTCCAGGTCGTCGTAGAAGTCCGTCAACGCCTCCTCCGACATGGCTGTGATCGCCGGATAGGCGCCGGGCAGACGCACGGAAGGCGCGCCGGTGTGGGCGCCGCTCATAAAGGCGCGCCAGATCTCCGCCGGAAGATTGCCGCCGGTCACCTCGTTCATCGGCGTACGGTCGTCATTGCCGACCCAAACCCCTGCCGTGATTTGGTGCGTGTACCCGACAAACCATGCATCGCGCCATTCCTGGCTGGTGCCGGTCTTGCCCGCGGCGGAGCGATCGCCCAATCGCGCGCGTCCGCCGGTGCCGGAATGAAGCACCTGGTAGAGCATATGGGTCATCTCGTCGGCGTGGGACCTGTCCATGAGGCGAGCGGTCTCCGGCGAAGGCTTTTCGAAAAGCACTTCTCCCTCCCCATCGGTCAGCATACGAATGGCGTATGGCGCGACCGCCGCGCCCCGGTTCTGGAAGGGCAGATAGGCGGCTGTGAGTTCGTTGAGGGTGACTTCGGACGCGCCAAGGGCGAGCGAAGGGTGCGGCGTCAGATCAGATGAGACGCCGAGGCGCTCGGCGACCGCTGCGACATTGTCGCGGCCCGTCTCTTCCGACACTTGAACGGCGACGGTGTTGATGGATTTGGCCATCGCTTCTGCAAGGCGGACCTCCCCGACGAACACGTCGGAGTAATTCTGGGGCGCCCAGTCGCCGATTTCGATGGGACCGTCGACGAACTTCGATTTTGGCGTCATGCCGGCCTCAAGGGCGGCGAGGTAGACGAAAGGTTTGAACGCTGAGCCTGGCTGGCGTTTGGCCTGAACCGCCCGATTGAACTGGCTTTCCTTGTAGGACTCGCCGCCGACCATGGCGAGGAGAGCGCCGTCGCGGTCATAGGCGATGAGGGCGGCCTGGTTTGCGTTCAGCATTTCTCCTTCTTCGGCGAGCGTCGCGGTAACGGCGCTTTCGGCGACTTTTTGCAGGCGGGCGTTTAAGGTCGTGTGGACGATCAGGTCCCGTTGGCTCGGGGCTAAAGCGACGGCTTTTGCAGCGATGTAGTCGAAAAAGTAACCGAGGCCGGAGTCGGCCGCCCGGTTCACCGGGACGGCCGGGGCGGCCTTGGCGGTCATTGCATCGAACCGGTCGAGATCGCCGGTCTCGACCAGATTATCGAGGACGTCGGCGGCGCGGGCCTGGGCGCCCTCCAGGTTGCGGGTGGGGGCGAGGGCCGACGGCGCTTTCGGCAGCCCGGCGAGCATCGCCGCCTCCGCCAGCGTGGCCTCGGCTGCGGATTTGCCGAAATAATGCTGGGCGGCGGCCTCCACCCCATAGGCGCCGGCGCCGAGGTAAATCCGGTTCAGGTAGAGAGAGAGGATTTCGTTCTTGTCGTACCGGCCCTCCAGCCATAGGGCGAGCATCGCTTCCTTGGCTTTGCGCACCAGGGTGCGGTCAGGAGACAGGTACAGGTTTTTGGCGAGCTGCTGGGTGATGGTGCTGCCGCCTTCGCGCAGGGCGCCGGCCCTGACATTGGTTACGAACGCCCGCGCCGTACCGCGCAGATCGACCCCGCGATGGTCGTAAAAGCGGCGATCCTCGGTGGCGAGGAAGGCCTCCACAAAATAGGGCGGCAGGTCGGCGACGCTGACGGCCTCGCCGTAGATTGCGCCGCGGGTGGCGAGAATGTCGCCTTCAGAATCCACAAGCGTGATGCTGGGCGGGCGGTTGACGTCCCAGATGTCCGCGCCTTCGGGCGCCTTCGGGGCGAAGCCGATAAACAAGACGGCAAGGCCGATCATCGCGGCGGTGAGCGCCCGGGAGCCCCAAAGCGCGGCCTGTCCGCTGCGCACGAAGACATACGCGCCGCGCCCGGCCCCGCGGCCCGCAGCGGCGCCGAGTGAGGCGGCGCCCATCAAAGTGCGCCAGGAAAAAACGGCTTTTCCAGCATTCTGCGCCAGTTTGCCTATGCTGCGCCATGCCCTTTGGGTCACGCGGAATCCCCCAAAATCGTACGATCTGATCGCCGTTGAAACTTGTTTTAAGTTTGCGGCGATTTGTGGATCAGAATTAGCCTATATTGCGCCTGAATTGAATGGCCAGGTGCGGGCTTTCAATAGGTTGTCCATTCGACGTTGAGGCGAGCAAAGTATGCCGAAACCTGAAAACCTCCCTTTTTGGCGGCGTAAGACGCTGAAAGAAATGACGTCCGAGGAATGGGAGGCCTTGTGCGACGGATGCGGGAAATGCTGCCTTGTTTTGTTGGAGGACGAGGAGAGCGGCGCTGTTTATGAGACGAGTGCGGCCTGTCGCCTCTTCGACAGTGCGACGTGCCGGTGTGTGGATTATGAACGACGCCACGCCCTTGCGCCGCAATGCGTACGCCTTACCCCTGAAACCGTCTCTGAGCTGGCCTGGATGCCGCCGACATGCGCCTATCGCCTCATCGCTGAAGGGCGGCCGCTTTACGATTGGCATCCTCTTGTTTCCGGCGACCCTAAGAGCGTGCACCGGGACGGGCCTTCCGTTCGCAGGCGGACCGTCAGTGAAGACGACGTTGAGGAAGAAGCGTTGATCGACCATATTGTCGCCGTCCGTATTGCGGCGTGGGAGGAGGCGTCTAAGTAAAATATTAGTAAAAATATTCCTAATACTGTATGATAACACGTTGGATAAATAATAATATGTTCTTTACAAGAAAATTCCGTTGACACCGTAACGGTGATTTGCTATCAATTCTCCATCATCGAATAATGCCGTCTTGAGGCGTGGGTGCGCAGTTCTTTCTTAAAAGAGCTGCGTTTCTTTTTGCCTGTTCGCCGACCGTCGTTTCTTGCGCGGGCGCGCCTCTCGGCGGTTGCTGAAAGCTGTTTAGAGACTGGAATGACGGACCCTGAACTTGGCCGCCGGAAGGAGCGTAAACGCGCAATCGATTGGCCGGCGGTTCGGGCGGCGTATGAAAACGAGACGACGCCGGTAACGGCGCTCGCCAAGCGGTTCGGGGTTTCGGTGCGTTCAATCGGCCGGCGGGTTAAGCAAGGCGATTGGAAGAAAGACCATCGCAAGCGCCGCGCTGGGCCTTGCAAAGCGGTCGACGGAATCCGTCGATCTGCGGATACGGCGTTAAAGCCGTTTGAAGGCGATGCGATGGCGACGATCGAGGCGATTGTGGAGCAGGAGGCGGCGCTCGCCCATGCGGCGTTGTCGCGTTCGGCCAAAACCGATGCGGCGCTCAGCGACGCGGACCGGGAGCGCCGGGCGCGGACGCTGAACACGCTCTTGAGGACCTATGACAGGATCAGAGAGATGAAACAGCAAGTGCTTGAAGAGACGAAACAAAGACTGAAGACGGCCGCGGCCGAAGATGAGACGGAGCGCCTGGACCCGAATGACATCCGACAAGAGATTAAGCGCCGCCTCGATCGCATCCTTGCCGCCGCCCGTAAGGGACGCGTGGCTGGAAAGTCTGGGGCCGGATGAACTTGCGTTTCTCGTCCATGACTGGCGGTTCTGGGCCCGGGACGATCAGCTGCCGCCGCCCGATGCGGGGCGCTGGACCACGTGGCTTATTCTCGGCGGGCGCGGCGCCGGCAAAACCCGGGCCGGGGCGGAATGGGTGCGGGCTGAAGTCGAAGGGGCAAGCCCCCTTGGCAAAGGCCGCGCCCGCCGCATCGCCCTTGTGGGAGAGACCTACGCCGATGTGCGGGAGGTGATGGTCGACGGGCCGTCCGGCCTGTTGGCGATTGCGCCGCGGGACCATCGGCCGCAGTACGAGGCGAGCCGGCGGCGGCTCGTCTGGCCGAACGGCGCGGTGGCGCAATGCTTTTCGGCCGAAGATCCCGACGCGTTGCGCGGGCCGCAGTTCGATAGCGCGTGGTCAGATGAATTTTGCAAATGGCGGCGGGCGGAAGACGTCTGGTCGAACCTGCAGCTCGGGCTGCGCTTGGGCGACCGGCCGCGCCAGACGGTGACGACGACGCCGCGTCCGACGGCGTTGTTGAAAAAACTGATGGCCGCGCCGACGACTGTGGTGACGCGGGCGGCGACCTACGCCAATACGGCGTTTCTGGCCGATACGTTTTTGACGGAGATTGTCGGCCAATATGAAGGCACACGGATCGGCCGGCAGGAATTGCAGGGCGAGATCCTGACCGACACGCCGGGCGCGTTGTGGCGGCTTGGCGATATCGACCGCGGCCGGGTCGACCGCGCCCCCGAGTTGGAGCGCATCGTCGTCGGCGTAGATCCGCCGGTGACGTCCCATGCAAAGTCCGACGCGTGCGGCGTGATTGTCGCCGGCGTCGCGAGGGGGAGGGACAGCGGGCCGAGGGCCTACGTTCTTGAGGATGCGACGGTCCAGGGCGTCTCCCCACGCGCCTGGGCGGAGCGGGTGGTCGCGGTTTATCGCAAATATGATGCGGACCGCATTGTCGTGGAGGTGAACCAGGGCGGCGATCTTGTGAGCGCGGTCCTGGCCCAGGTCGACCAAAGCGCGGCGGTGCGGCCGGTGCGGGCGCGCCGGGGCAAAATCGTCCGGGCCGAGCCTGTGGCGGCGCTTTATGAGCGCGGGCGCGTCGCCCATGCCGGGGCGTTCCCGGCGCTGGAAGACGAAATGACGAGGTTTACCGGGGACGCCGGCGAGGGCAGTCCCGACCGTCTCGACGCCCTTGTCTGGGCGCTCACGGACTTGATGTTGTCCCATGGGGGCGCGGCCCCTGCGGTGCGGCGTCTTTAATCTTTAAGGAGATAAAATATGGCGCGTACGCAACGGTCCGGCCTTGGCCGGCTCGATCCTTTCGGCCTTTTCGCAAAGCGTCCGGCGACAGCGGCGGAAACCAAGGCTTCGGCGGCGAGGCCGTTGATCGCCTTGCATGGGACCGGCGCAGCGGCCTGGACGCCCCGGGACTATGCGTCCCTGGCGCGCGAGGGGTATCAGAAGAACGTCATAGCCTATCGCTGCATACGGATGGTGGCGGAGGCGGCGGCCTCGACGCCGTTTGCGGTGTCCGACGGCGGCGGACGGCTTGAGACGCATCCCGTGATCGACCTTTTGCGCAAACCCAATGGGGAGCAGTCCGGCCCAGAAGTTTTCGAAGCGTTTTACGGGTTCCTGCTTGCCGCCGGCAACGCCTATCTGGAGGCGGTGCGCCTCGATGCCGATGTGCGGGAGATTTACGTCCTGCGTCCGGACCGCATGAAGGTGCGGCCCGGCGCGTCGGGGTGGCCGGATGCTTATGAGTACGCCGTT
>JBCDBL010000038.1:0-32776 GCA_039183635.1 Pseudomonadota bacterium | reverse complement strand
GCCGTCCGCGCCGATATAGCGGTCCCAGCCCTGGCGAATGCCGGCTTCGACCGCAACGCGCGCTTTGGCGTCCCCCAGAACCTCCTGGCGATAAGCTTCCGGCTGGTCCTCGAACCGTTCGAAACAGGGCATGGAGACCACCCGGGCGCCGATCCCGTCGTTTTGCAGAAGGTCGCGCGCGGCGATGGCGATCTCCACCTCCGAGCCCGTGGCGAAAATGGAGACATCGGCCGTTCCGCCGGCCGCGGCCCGCATCTCGTAGCCGCCCTTCGCTGCAAGGTTCTCCTCCACATAATCGATCCGCGTCTGGGCGAGGCCCTGGCGGGTGAGCGCAATAACGCTTGGGCTGCCGGGGGAGCGCAGCGCCGCCTCCCAGCATTCCGCCGTCTCGACAACATCGGCGGGGCGGAACACCTGCAGGCCCGGAATGGCGCGCAGCGCCGCCATATGCTCCACCGGCTGATGCGTCGGGCCGTCTTCGCCAAGGCCGATGGAATCGTGGGTCATGACGTAAATCACCCGCTGGCCCATCAACGCCGACAAGCGAATGGCCGGCCGGCAATAGTCCGTAAACACCAGGAACGTGCCGCCATAGGGAATGACCCCGCCATGGAGGGCCATGCCGTTCATCGCCGCCGCCATGCCGTGTTCGCGTATGCCGTAATGGATGTAACGCGCGCCGTAATCATCTGCCGACAGAACTTCGAGACGATTGGTCTTGGTGTTGTTGGAGCCGGTGAGGTCCGCCGAGCCGCCAAGGGTGGTCGGCACGGTCTCGTTGATGATCTCAAGGGCCATTTGCGAGGCTTTGCGCGTCGCGACCTTTTGCGGTTCGGCGGCGAGCCGCTTTTTGTAAGTAGAAACAGCGTTTTCAAGGCCGGTCAGCGCCCCTTCCGATAGCGCCGTTTTCAACGCCGCCCCGCCGGTGGAGGCGGCCAGACGCGCCTCCCACGCCGCGCGCTCCGCGGCGCCCCTGGCGCCGGCGGCCCGCCATTCGGCCAGGATGTCATCGGGAATGACAAAGGGCGCATGGCCCCAGCCCAGGGCCTCCCGCGCGCCGGCGATTTCGTCCGCCCCCAGGGGCGAGCCGTGGGCGCCGGCCGTGCCGGCCTTGTTCGGCGCGCCTTTGCCGATCACCGTTTTGCAGGCGATGATCGTCGGCCGGGGCGAGGTGCGCGCGGCGGCGATGGCGGCGTCGATGGCGGCCGGGTCGTGCCCGTCGATCCGCGCCGTCTCCCAGCCGGAGGCGGCGAAGCGCTGTATCTGATTGGTGGAATCCGACAGCGACACCGGACCGTCGATGGAAATGTCGTTATCGTCGAACAAAACAATAAGCTTGCCGAGCTTCAAATGCCCGGCCAATGCAATCGCTTCCTGGGAAATCCCCTCCATCAGGCAGCCGTCGCCGGCGATCGCGTATGTATAATGATCGACAATGTCTCGTCCGTGCCGCGCGGAAAGGTGCGCCTCGGCGATCGCCATGCCGACGGCGTTGGCGAGCCCCTGGCCCAGGGGCCCTGTCGTCGTCTCCACCGCCGGGGCGTGGCCGTACTCCGGATGCCCCGCCGTTTTGGAGCCGAGCTGGCGAAACCGCTTCACCTCGTCGAGCGACATGCCCTCATAGCCGAGAAGATGCGCCAGGGCGTAGATCAGCATGGAGCCATGGCCGGCGGACAGAACGAACCTGTCACGATCGGCCCAGTCGGGCGCCGCAGCGTCGAACTTTAAATACTTCGTGAACAGCACCGTCGCCACGTCCGCCATGCCCATGGGCATGCCTGGATGGCCGGATTTGGCCGCCTCCACGGCGTCCATGGACAGGGCGCGGATGGCGTTGGAAAGATCTGCGTGGGAGACGCCGGCGGCGGCCGTCGTTTTGGACATATGCGTATCGGTCCTAGTCCTTCGCCAGCCCCTATGGGCGGGCTTCCATGGAAAACGCCGTCTTTGCGTGACGGCTTTTACGTGATTGTGCATGCTGTGCGTCATGCAAAAGGCCATTACGCCCCTCGCGACATCGGGCGGAACATGCCGACCGGCGCACGCCTCGTCAAGACGCGGGCGCGCCCGATGCGCTTGTAATTGCGGCCAAGGGACGCCATTGTGGAAAAAAACAAGAAGTGAGTCGTCTGGAGCCGAAATGACCAAGCTCAATCAATCGCTTGACCGGTTAAACGCGGCGCTCGACGCCCTTGAGAAAAAGGTCGACGAAGCCTCGGTGCGCATGAAAGCCTCAAACGACAAAACCCTCGCCGCGGAACTCACCCGCATGCGGCAGGATCACGCCCAACTTGAGCAAAAACTTGAAGGCGCCAAAGTGCGGGAGCAACGCCTCGCACAACGCGCGAGCGAAGCGTCCGAGGAGCTGAACGCCGCTATTTCGGAAGTCCGCAATATTTTGGAAGGATAGAGGCCGGCCATGGCCCAGGTCGTCATCACCGTCAATGATCGCAACTACACCATCACCTGCGACGACGGGCAGGAAAACCGACTGAAGCAGCTCGCCAAGTATCTCGACATGCATGTGTCCCGGCTGTCCGGCGAAATCGGCCAGATTGGCGACACGCGGCTGTTGCTGATGTCGGCCCTTGTGATCGCAGACGAGTTATCGGAGTCCCTTGAACATTCGGATCAACTTGACGGCAAACTCAAAGCCGTCGCCGCCGATCGCGACAGCCTCGCCACGAAATTGCAGGCCGCAGAGAACGATGCCGCCTCAGCCTTAACGACAGCGGCGGAGCGAATCGAACTGTTGACGCAAAGATTTGACGGCGACAGCGTCAACTGACGTCAATACTCCACCCCAAGCAGATAAAGCCCGTCCGGCGGCGCTACGGGACCGCAGGCCGCCCTGTCCTTTGCGGCCAAGGCGTCCGCAACATCGTCGGCCGTCCAACGTCCGGCGCCCGCTCGCTCCAGCGTGCCCACAAAGGACCGCACCTGGTGGTGCAGAAAAGACGGCGCGCTGACGGAAACCTCAATCGCTTCCCCGCGCCGGGACACATCGATTCGCTCAAGCGTCTTTACAGGACTCTTCGCCTGGCATTCCGTTGCGCGGAAGGTTGTAAAATCATGTTGGCCGACAAGCCTCTGGGCCGCGACGTGCATCGCATCGGCGTCCAGCGCTCCGGCTACGCGCCAGACCTTGCCGCGCTTCACCGTTAAAGGCGCGCGGCGGTTGACGATGCGATATACATAATGTCGGCGTACGGCGGAAAACCGGGCGTTAAAATCTTCGTCGACTTCAGCAGCCTCCACCACCGCCACAGGGGCGGGCTTTAAATGGTAATTCACTGCATCGCGCACTTTGTCGGCGGGATAGGCTTTGACAAGGTCCACATGGGCGACCTGGCCAAGGGCGTGGACGCCGGCGTCGGTGCGCCCGGCGGCGGTCGTCGCCGCCGTCGCGCCGCAAAATGCGGCGATCGCCTCCTCCAACGCTTGCTGTACGGAGGGCCCGTTCGCCTGACGTTGCCAGCCCACGAACGGGCCGCCGTCATATTCAATGGTGAGCTTGTAACGCGGCACGGGGTCAGTCGAACCTTACGCCAGGCGCAAGCGCCGCCCCGCGGAGAAAATCCGCGGCGGCGACCGCGCTTTTCCCGGCCCGCTGGAGACGCTTCAACTGAACAGCGCCCGCGCCGCAGGCGACGACAAGACCATCATCGGCCCGCAAAATCTCTCCCGGGACGCCGACGCCGTGCGCCAATCCGGACGCCAACACCTTCACACGTTCAGCCCCCTTGCGCCCCGCCATTTCAAACCACGCGCCGGGAAAGGGCGACAACCCGCGAATTTGACGATCGATCTCGGCGCAAGACCGCGCCCAGTCGATGCGCGCCTCGGCTTTGTCAATCTTATCTGCATAAAGAACGCCGTCTTCAACTTGAGGCGTCGCCTGAAGGCCGCCGCGCCCCAACGCCGCCAGGGCTCGGGGCAACAGGTCCGCACCAACAGCGGACAGGCGGTCGTGAAGCGAGCCGGCGGTATCATCGGAGCGTATAGGAACGGTTTCCGACAAAAGAACGGGACCGGTGTCGAGCCCCGCCTCCATTTGCATGACCTGTACCCCTGTGATCTCGTCCCCGGCCATAATCGCGCGCTGGATCGGCGCCGCGCCGCGCCAGCGGGGCAGCAGCGAGGCATGAACGTTGAGGCAGCCATAGCGCGGGGCGTCGAGGATCGCCCGGGGTAAAATCAATCCGTAGGCGACGACGATAGCTGCATCGAGGTCAAGGGCGGCGAAAGCGTATTGCGCCTCAGGCTCTTTCAAAGACAAGGGCGTGCGCACGGGCAGGCCGAACCCTTCGGCCGCGGCGTGGACAGGACTTTTTTGTTCTTTCTTCCCCCGGCCGGCAGGACGCGGCGGCTGCGTATAGACGCAAGCGATGTCATGGCCGGCGGCAATGAGCGATGTCAGGGCGGCGACGGAAAACTCCGGCGTTCCCATAAAAGCGAGGCGAAGGGTCATAAAGCATCATTACGTCTAAATGCAGCCGACAATCAATAGTATTCGTTGCTCCAGACGAACGCCGGAACCATTGCCCGCACTCTGCAAGCCCGCGGTTCGATGGACAATCCAGCCGCCTTTCGCCGAGATAGTCGGCTTATTTGAAATAGCTACTCCGCCGCGGTCAATTTCTTCTGCTTCTTCAGCTTGCTGAGTATACGATCTCGCTTAAGGCGCGACAGATGATCGATGAACAACACGCCGTTTAAGTGATCCATCTCATGCTGTATGCAGACGGAGAGGAGGCCGTCCGCCTCCAGCACCTGGGGCGTCCCGTCGTAATCGAGATATTTGACGGTGCATGTCGCAGGCCGGTCGACCTGTTCATAAAACTCCGGCACCGACAAACACCCCTCGTCGTAGGGTTTCATCTCATCGGCGGGGTCGAGGATTTCCGGATTTACGAAGTATCGCGGCGCCGGGGCTTCGCCGTCCTCGCTGCGGGCGAGGTCCATCACAATCACCCGCTTCGGTACGCCGATCTGAATGGCGGCCAGGCCAATGCCCGGCGCGTCGTACATGGTCTCGAGCATATCGTCCATCAGCGCGCGCAAATCGTCGTCCACAGCCTCAACGGGCTTGGACACCTCCCGCAAACGGGGGTCTGGAGCAGTTATGATGTCACGGATCGCCATGAAATCGAGGTAAGCGCGTCGGACGAAAACGTCAAGGATAAGGGCCAATCCTGTCAATACGCTCCCGCGCCGGTTGCGGGCGCTTCCCTGGCGCGAGATTTGCTTTATGAACAAAACCTTAACATGCGGGGAAAGGCGGGTTTCATGTCGCCCAATATGCAGCTTTTGATCGTCGCCGGCGTCGTCGTCGCCCTTCTTGTCATGTTTTTCATGGTCACCGGGCGCATAAGGTCCGACCGACGCCGGGAGCTGGAGGAGGCCGCCAGCATCAAACAGCGCCGTCTCGAATTGGAACAGAAAATCGAGACCCTCATGAACTCCCAGACCGCCATGGCGGACAAGATGGACGCCCTGTCCGACGCCGCGCAGAAAACCCAGCGCACCGTCCTTCAGGAAATGGACGCCCGGGTCGAGGCCATGGCCAAGGACGTCGAAAAACGCCTAAACGACCAAAATGAAAAAAGCGCCGACACGTTGGGCAAATTGCGCGACCGTCTGACCTCCATCGATGAAGCCCATGAAACCATCACCGGGCTCTCCGGCCAGGTGGCGGAGCTGCAGGGCACGCTGACCGACAAACAGGCCCGCGGCGCCATCGGCGAGGTGCAGCTCGCCGACATTGTCCGCTCCTCCCTCGCCCCGTCGGCCTATGCATTTCAGGCGAGCCTGTCCAACAAGCGCCGAGCCGATTGCCTGGTCAAGCTGCCGAACCCGCCGGGCGCCATCGCCATCGACGCCAAGTTTCCCCTGGAGGCGTATCAGACGATGGCCGGCGCCGAGAGCGACGAGGATCGTCGCACTGCGCGCACGGAGTTTAAAAAGCTTGTCCTGAAACATGTGGTGGACATCGCCGAGCGCTACATCGTGCCCGGAGAGACCTCCGACGCCGCCTTGATGTTCGTGCCGTCCGAAGCCGCCTATGGGGAGCTTCACGCCCACCATCCGGACATCGTCCAGGACAGTTTCCGGGCGCGGGTGTTCATCGTCTCCCCGACGACTTTGATGGCGACGTTAAACACTGTCCGCGCAGTCCTGAAAGACACCGCCGTACGCGAACAATCCGAAGAGGTGCAGCGCCAGGCCGGCATGATGGTCGCCGACGTCAAGGAGCTGCGCAATCAGATGGAGCGCCTGCAGCGCCATTTCATCGCGGTCCAGAAGACCGTCACCGACGCCCTGGCCGTCGGCGACAAGGCGCTCTTGAAAGCGCAGCATATTGATGATTTACGCCTCACCGAAGCGAACGGCGCCAACGGCAAAAGCAGAACAGCGGCGGAGCTGATCAGCGACGCAGCAAGCGAGGCCAAAGCCGGCCTCAGCGCCGAAGAACCCCGCCCGAACCTCGTGGAGGCAAAAACCGACGAAGCCGCCGGCGACAACGGCGACGCGACGCAGTAGGGGGGCGATCTGGCAAAGACCGCCCAGCTCTTTACGCCCCGCAATCGGGCTTCACGACAACGCATAACGTCGCATTTGAGCACGTCAGCAATTCCTCGAATCACAAACGCACTCCAATTTTGATTTAGAGCGTGTCGCGCAAAAGCGGATACCGATTTTTTCGCAAAAGGTCGAACAAGTGTTCGACCGTCAAAACAAAGATCGAGAGCACGTCGTTCGATTCTAATGAAATGAGATGTGCTCTTGATACGCATTTTTTACAATGAGCCGAAACGAGCGGCGAACGGTTCCCACTTTTATGAAATGCGCTCTGGGTTCACCCAAATGCGTCAGATCCTCTCCCCAAGACAAAAGACCTCGCACAGATCGCCCTCGCGCGGAGATAAATGGGAGTGAGCACTCACTTTTATTTATACCTTTCGCATCCAAAAGCTGCTTATAACTTGACCCCCGCCGCACTTTCCGCACCGATCAGCTGGAAAGGCGCAGGCACATCACCAAGCCGTGTGTCGTTAGACCGAAACAGCGCCAGCACCTCCCACAACTGGCTGCCGAGATTAAAGCGTTTCAGGACCAAGTGTGTTCGATTAGCCATTCGAAAACGCGCAAAAACCAAAGACTTCAAGCCTCGCCGCACATCCGATTAAGGCGCGATGGGGCATAGAAGTGATTACTCACTTACATTTGGTCGTACGATGTGTGTTTTGATGCACGCCCATGTCAAATAAACTCTGCTTTGACGCTGAGAACACGCCTCAGCCCGTCACGCCGCCGGAAGCCGGGCCGCCGCGTCTTGCGCACCCTCCGGCGCTTCTGCGTTGGCGGCTTCTCCGCCCACCAGCAAATCCTTATCCTCCCGTACCGGCCGCACATCCCGTTCAACGGGTTCCAGGGCGGCGAGGTCCTTGTCGGCGCCTTCCACCTCAAGCTCTGAAAACTTCCGGGCGCGGGGCATCACGCGCGCTTCAAGACCGCCCACAAGTTCATTGTATTTCTTCACCGACCCGTCCAGAGCCTTGCCGACGCCGGCGACAGCATCGCCCATACGGCGCAGGCTGTCATAGAGCTCCTTGCCAAGAGCGGCGACCTTATCGGCGTTCTCCGCCGCCTTCTCCTGGCGCCATCCGTACCCGACGGACTTTAAGATGGCGATCAGGGTCGTGGGCGTTGCAATCAAAACCCGCTTTTCAAAGGCCTGCTGAAACAGGTCCGGCCGTTTTTCCATGGCGGCCGAAAAGAAATGTTCGCCGGGCAAGAACATCACCACGAAATCGAGACTGTCCCGGAACGCCGCGGCGTACTCTTTCTTGGACAGGGACTGCACATGGCTCCACACTTCGTTCGCATGCCCCACAAGGTGCGCCTCCCGCGCCTCTTCCTCCAACGCCTCGGACGCTTTCAGGTAAGAGTTCAGCGACACTTTCGCGTCCAGCACCAGATGCCGCTTGCCGGGCAGGCGTACGACGGCGTCCGGCTGTTGCCGCTTATCGCCGTCAGTGACTGCGGCCTGGGGAATGAAATCGCAATAGGCGGTCAGTCCCGCCAGCTCGATCACATTGTGCAGCGCTTCCTCCCCCCAGCGCCCCCGGGTGCGGGGCCCGGCGCTGAGCGCCGTCGACAGGCGGGCCGTTTCGGTACGGACGGCCTCGGCGCCTTTGGCGAGATCGGCGATGCGTGCGGTGAGCTCCCCTTCCGTTTTCGATTGCTTGGCCCGCATGTCGCTGAGCCCCTTTTCGTAGCGGGCGAGGGTTTCGGAGATCGGTTTCAGCATGTCGCCCACGGCCACGGCGCGCTTGTCCGCCTCGCTCTCCACCGCTTGTTTGTGGCGCGTAAAGGTCTCCTCGGCGCGTTTTAAAAACGACGCATGGGCTGTTTCCACGGTTTGGGCGGCCAGGGCGGAAAACTCTGTCTCGAACCTTTTTTTAAGCTCCGCGAGCGACCGCTCCCGCTCTGCAATTTGCGTCTCCGCCACGGCGAGAGCTCGGGCGAGCTCTTCAGCCCGCCGGTCCGCCGCCTCCCGCGCGGCGCGAGCCGCCGCAAGCTCGGACAGCCCCGCCTCGGCCCGGGCGAGGTCCACTTCGGCTTCTTGCAAGGCGTCTTCGGCGTGGCGGCGGCTTTTCACAGCGCGGTCTAAGGCCACCCAGAGCCACACCACGGCCGCTATGGCCAAACCTGCAAGCCCTAAGAGAAACGCGACGTCCGGACGCGCCAAAACGGCGCCCAAAATGTTCGAAATTTGTTCCATTTGGCCAAACTAAATGATTCGCAGGGCCTTCGCCCATTGTAGAGATGCCAACATAGCTTCCTATGTCTCCTACAAACTCTGAGCGTCATCCCAGCGAAAGCTGGGATCCAGGGGCCGCTTGCTCTGAGTACGCCGCCCCTGGATCCTGAATGATTTGCTCCGCAAATCTTCAGGATGACGATCGAGCGTATGGAAAAGGCAGAAGCCCTCAAACCGGACGGCGGGATTTCATCGCCGCGGCGAGCGTGCCGTCGTCGAGATAATCAAGCTCCCCGCCCACCGGCACACCGTGCGCGAGGCGGGAAACCTTGACGTCGCTGTCGCCGAGCCTGTCCATAATGTAATGGGCCGTGGTCTGACCGTCGACGGTGGCGTTCATAGCGAGGATCACCTCGCTCACCTCATCCGCGCCGGCGCGGGCCACAAGGCTCGCGATGTTGAGCGCCTCCGGCCCGACGCCGTCGAGGGCCGACAGAACGCCGCCGAGCACGTGGTACGTCCCTTTATGGGCGCCCGCCCGCTCCAGCGCCCAAACGTCCGCCACATCCTCCACGACGCAGATGACGCCCTTCGGCCGCGCCGGATCGGCGCAAATCGCGCAGGGGTCGATGGAATCAAGATTGCCGCACACGGAGCAGGCCTTCACCTTCTCCGCCGCCTCGGCGAGGGCGAAGGCCAAAGGCCGCATCACCGCCTCCCGCTTCGACAGCAACGCCAAAGCCGCCCGCTTCGCCGACCGCGGCCCAAGGCCGGGCAGCTTTGCAAGCAGGTCCATGAGCCGCTGAAGCTCAGGTCCTATCGCCGACATGGGCGCCCCCGCGTCGGCGTTATGGGACAGGGCGACATCGACCTTCGTCGCGCTTTTTTCATCTGACTCAAAACCGCACCTGATTGTTGACCCGTAAACCGCATCGTTCAAAGGCGGTCATTAAGGGGGATTCCCGCGCCCTTGAAAACCACAGCTGTTAAATCGCGCCTGTTTGTGGAAATAAGCGCTGAAACCATAGCTTGTCCATGCTATCGTCACAGCAGGGCGGGCCGAATGCGTTTTTTAAGTTCTGGTCCTTATGAGATTCAACGCGCGGCGCGCGCCTTTCTTCATCGTTAAGCGGTTTGAGGCGGCTCAGGCGGCCTATTGTTCTGCGCCGGTCTATGCGCGCTGGGCGAGCTGCGTGACATGCGCGCTGCTTGCGCACGCCGCCGTGGCCGGCGTTTTTATGAAGCCGGCCGCGCCGCGCCCCGACGGAATGGACTGGAGCGCCATCGACATCGTCCCATGGCCGACGGCGCCCGCCCCATCGCCGCGAGAACAGCAGCCGGCGCGTCCCGCAGACGACCCGCCGCCGAACGCCGACGCCCCGTCGGAAACACGACCTAAAGCCCCACCTGAGCAGGCAAGGCCGCAGGAGGACGTTGTTTACCTAAAACCCAGCCCGGACATATCGCCTTCCCTCGCCGACGCTGTCCGCGCCACGCTCTGCCCGCATGTCGAAGAGACGGAAGACCTTGTGGAATATCTAGGCGACTGCCAAACGGACGACGCCGCCCAATGGGCCCGAACGCCGGGCGCCCTTCCGGGCGCGAAAGGGACCTCAAAGACGCTGCAATCCAAGGACGCATTCCCGGCGCCCCGCGATGCGACAACAGCCTATCGCAAAAAGTACGTCTCCACCGCAACACCGGAGTTTCGCATCGCCGGGCCGGGCGTCACATCGTCCGGACATACCGCCGACGCCCTGCTCGGTCCCTCCCCGCTCGAACAACCCGCGCCTGAGCCGACCTGGAGCCTGCGCGAGGCGCCGCACTTGAACAGCAAAAAAGCCTGGGATCTCTTGGAATGAGGCTTACGGCCTCCACCGTCATCCCGGACGCCGCTTTCCTCCAAATCCGCCAGGATTTGGTCAGGAAAGGGAGCGATCCGGGATCGGCCGCCACAAGACCAAACCTGTCGCCACAGATCCCGGATCGTAAGTCTCGCACGCCAAAAGGCGTTCGCCTTTTGGGCTCGACTAACGTCCGGGATGACGGAACATGTTCAGAGTTAAAAGTTATATCTTAGAGAGGAAAATCATCGCTTAAGTCGCGCCAATCGGGATTATGCTTTTCTATCAACTGGATTTTCCAGTCGCGACGCCACTTCTTTAATCTCTTCTCATACGCAATCGCCTCGTCAACACGCACGAAGCTTTCACAATAAACAAGTTTATCAAGACCATATTTTCGAACGAAGGCTGATCCTTGTCCTTCGACATGGTCCCAAACACGACGGCTGAGATTGTTCGTAACGCCGGTATAAAGAACGCCTTGCTTCTTGTTGCTGAGCATATAAACGAAATATGTTCCGCCCATAACTAAGCATATTTTGTTAAGAAAGCAACGCTCGGATGACGTCGTTTCTAAAACGGCATCTTAAACCCGGGCGGCAACGGCAACCCCGCTGTGAGGCTTTTCATCTGCTCCGCCGCTTGTTCTTCCGCTTTCGTCCGGGCGTCGTTGAGGGCCGCGACGATTAAATCCTCCAACACTTCCGTTTCCTCCGGGTCCATCAGGCTTTTGTCAATGGAAACGGATTTCGCGTGCCCCTTGCCGGAGACGACGGCCTTCACAAGGCCGCCGCCGGCGGCGCCTTCGACGTCCAGATCGTCCAGGGCCGTTTGCATTTCCTGCATCTTGGCCTGCATGGCGCCGGCCTGTTTCATCAGTTCGCCGAGATCTTTCATGGCGCGCGCTCCTGTTGCGGGGGGCTGAGGTCATCGTCTTCAAATTCGTGTTCGTTCAGAACGTTTTCGGCGCTTTCCGGCGCAGGCGGAAGGTCGAGGTCGCGGACGACGTCGATCTGCGCCCCGGGAAACAGCTCCAGCGCCTTCTGCACCAGCGGGTCGTTCATCACCTCCCGGTCCCGGGCCGAGCGCAGCGTGTCTTCGCCCCCGGCCCTCGCCGCGACGGACACCACCCAGCGGTCGCCGGTCCAGTCCTGCAGGCGGCGGGACAGACGGCCGGCGAGGTCCGCCGGCGCCCCGTCGGCGGGGCGAAACTCGATACGCCCCTGCTCGAACGCCACGAGGTGCACGTAGGTTTCAAGCTCCTGCTTTAAATGCAGATCCCGCTTCGACCCGGCGAGGCGGACAAGGTCTTTAAAGGTTGCAAGCTGCGGTTTGGCCGGCGCAGCAGCAGCGGGGCCTGGCGCCCCGCCGGGGGGTGCGTGAGCAGATGGCGCCGCACCGGAGGCGCCTGCGCCGCCGCCAGCCTGCACCATGCGAATGGCTTCGTCCGGCGTCGGAAGGTCCGCCATGTAGCACAGGCGAATGATCAGCATATCGACGGCCGCCGCAGGCGATGGGGCGGCCTGCGCCTCCGACAGGCCCTTCAACAGCATCGACCAGGCCCGGGCGAGAACCGGCAATTTCAGCTTTTCCGCCGTCGCCTCAGCCCGCTCCGCCTCGGCCGCGCCGGCGGGGCCGTGGGCCGCAGCGGCCGGCGCCGCCTTCACCCGGGAGAGCAGGTGGGTCACCTCCATCACGTCGCGCACCACCGTCGCCGGGTCCGCCCCGGCGTCGTACTGGCTTTTGAACTCGTCCAAAGCGGCCGCGGCGTCGCCCTTGAAAATATGATCGACAAGATCCCAGATGCGGCTGCGGTCGGCGAGACCCAGCATGTCGCGCACATCTTCGGCGGAGACCGCCGCATCGCCGGCGCCGTGCTGGACGATCGCCTGGTCCAGCAACGACAATGCATCGCGTACGGAGCCTTCCGCCGCCCGCGCGATCAGACCGAGGGCCGCGTCATCGATCTTGGCGTTTTCCTTTTCGGCGATCGCGGCCAGGTGGCCTTGCAGTCGTTCAGCATCGATGCGCTTCAAGTCGAACCGCTGACACCGGGAGAGCACCGTCACAGGCACTTTGCGGATTTCCGTGGTGGCGAAGACGAACTTCACATGAGCCGGCGGCTCCTCCAGGGTTTTGAGGAGGGCTTTGAACGCCGAGGTGGACAGCATGTGCACCTCGTCGATAATGTAGACTTTGTAGCGCGCCGAGGTCGGAAGATATTTTACGCCCTCGATGATCTCGCGAATGTCGCCGACGCCGGTGCGGGAGGCGGCGTCCATCTCCATCACGTCCGGATGCCGGCTTTCGGCGATGGCGCGGCAGTGGACGCCTTCTTCCCCAAGCTCCACCGTGGGGCCAGTATCCTCCCCCTCTTTCGGGACGTAATTGAGGGCCCTGGCCAAGATCCGCGCCGTGGTGGTTTTGCCGACCCCACGCACGCCGGTGAGGATGAACGCGTGGGCGATCCTGCGCGCGGCGAAGGCGTTCTTCAGGGTGCGCACCATCGCCTCATGGCCGATCAAGTCGTCGAAATTTTGCGGCCGGTATTTGCGCGCGAGAACCTGGTACGCCGAAGCGGCGGTATCGTCGGAAAGACCAAGATCCATCGAAAGCGCGCATCCTTGTCTTAAAAGGCGAGGCGAGAAGATTAAGGTGGAAGGCTGGACTGCGACCCGAACCGAAACTCGTTACGGCTGCTTCCTTCCGGACCTGACCGGGTTGGCGAGGGGCCCGTCCGCGCCAACCTTCCACCCCCTATATCGGACGACGGGCGAAGAAACGCAAGACTGGAAGGGCGATGCTTGCGCATCGACATTCGAAGACAATGCGCTTTTTTCTTCCCCCGCCAAGCGGGGGAAGTGGCCGCGAAGCGGTCGAAGGGGGCTTTTTCAGCAAATCTGAAGCGCTAAACCAAAGCAAACATCGCAAAGCCCCCTCCGTCGGCTAAGGCCGACACCTCCCCCGCGCACGGGGGAGGAAAACCTCCGGCAAGTTTGCTCTTCCCATCAACCTCCGCCTTTCAGACCGGACAGACAAAGCGAAGCGCGCTAGATTGAAACAAAAAAAGGAGCACGGCCCTTATGCGCCTCGCCGACAATCCGAACCTTTTCGCCAACAGCCCCCTTGACCGGTCCGGCAACCACCGGCGCGACACAGACTGGCTCGACGACGCCTTCGAGGCCGACGCAGCCCGCATCGCGCCGTTCTGGCGGGCGAAGCCCCTGCTCAACAAAGACGGCCCGGGTCCCGCCTGGCTGACGGGCTTCGCCAAGCGGGCCGCGGCGGACGCGCCCCGGGTCTATCTCGGCAAACAAGGCGACATCGGCTATTTCGCAGTGGATATATCCGACGCCCCGGAAGACGCGGCGGCGCAGCTCGGCGAGATCGCCGACATGCGCGCCGCGACGGGGCGCCTCTCCCCGGAAGAAGCCGCCATTTTGGGTCAGGGCAGATCCATAATCGACTGGCATTACCGACACCGGTTTTGCGCCAAGTGCGGCGCGGCGACGATGATGGAGGACGCCGGCGCGAAGCGCGTTTGCGGATCGTGCGGCGCGGAGCATTTCCCCCGGGTCGATCCCGTTGCGATCATGCTGGCGGTGAAGGACGACAAATGCTTGCTTGGCCGCAGCCCGCATTTTCCGCCGGGCATGTATTCGGCGCTCGCCGGCTTTGTGGAGCCCGGCGAGACCGGCGAAGAAGCCGCCGTGCGGGAAGTTGAGGAAGAGGCCGGCGTGCAAATCGACAATGTGCGCTATTGCTTCTCCCAGCCCTGGCCGTTCCCCTCGTCCCTGATGATGGGCTTCATCGCCGAGGCGGCGACGGAGGAGATCACGCTCGACGACGAGCTGGAGGACGCGAAGTGGTTCGACCGCAATACTTTGCGCGCCCTCGTTAATGGCGAACGCCGGGACGATCTGTTCATCCCCCCGCCCCTCGCCATCGCCCACCAGCTGATCAAGCTGTGGACACAGGAGCGCGCTTAATCAGCCTCGCCCTTTTTGCGATACGGGTCCGCAGCGTACACGCCCAAAATTCGCATGTGGGATGTAAAAAACCCAAGCTCCTCCAGGGCGAGACGTACCGAAACGTCCTCCGGCCGACCTTCGACCTCGGCGTAGAACTGGGTGGCGGTGAAAGCGCCGTTCAGCTGGTAGCTTTCCAGCTTCGTCATGTTGACCCCGTTGGTGGCGAAACCGCCCATGGCTTTATAGAGCGCCGCCGGGATGTTCCTGACCCGGAAAATAAAGCTGGTGACAGCGTCCGCGTCCGGCGGCGGGGGCGCGCCGGGGGTGCGTGACATCACCACGAAGCGCGTCGTGTTATGCCCGGCGTCCTCAATGTTCGCTCGGACAATGTCGAGGCCGTAAATCTCCGCCGCCAGCTCCGATGCGATGGCGGCTTCCGTTTCCGCGCCGCTGTCCGCCAGACGCCGGGCCGAGCCCGCCGTATCCGCCTCCACCACCGGCAGGAGACCCAGCTCCCGCACGACGCGGCGGCACTGGCCGAGGGCCATGGCGTGGCTGTGGGCGGTTTTAAGGCCCCTGGGGTCCGCGCCCTTGCGCGCCAGCAATTGATGGCGGATCGGCAAAAACCGTTCGCCTATAATGTGCAGACCTGACTCCGGCAACAGGTGATGAATGTCCGCCACGCGCCCGGCGAGGGAGTTTTCAATGGGGATAAGGCCGAAATCGGCTTTCGCGGTCTCGATGGCGTCGAAGGCGTCCTCAAACGTCGCGCAGGGCGAAACCTTGCAGTTCGGAAAATATTTCGCGCACGCCAGGTGCGAGTATGCGCCCTTTTCGCCTTGAAATGCGATGACGCCCGTCATGTCTGCGCTGTTCGTTTGCGTGTTCATCAGACTCAGTCTTCCTTGCCAAGATGCGACATAATGCCGAAAAGCAAAGTCCGCGCCAGCCTTAACCGCCTGAAAGTAAGGAAAAATCGATACCACCCCCGCGCTGATGCGCCGCGCTTCATCGCCATTGCCATATGTGGGGCGAAGCAGTTAAAAGGCGCGAAACGATTTCGGGTGAAGATGTTTTGTCACAACGCCCCTTCAACAAGATAACGACATAACGGCGGACGACCCATGGACTCATATGAATGGAACAAGGTTCTCGCGGCGATTTTGACGGCGCTTCTCGTCGTCCTTGGCCTTCGGTATTTCGGCGACAACGTTCTGTTTGGCGGCCATGGCGTGAAATACAAGGATTTCGCAGTTTCCGTTGACCTGCCCGAAGCCGGCGCAGGCGGCGCGAAAGAAGAAGAAAAACCGCTTGACCTTGGGACGCTTCTTGCGGCGGCCAGCGTTGAAGCCGGCTCCAGGTCAGCAAAGAAGTGCGCCGCTTGCCACAACTTTGAACAGGGCGGGCCAAATCTGACGGGTCCAAATCTTTGGGGCCTTGTCGGTCGTGACATCGGGTCAAAAGACGGGTTCCGTTATTCTGCTGCACTGCAGGGCATTGGCGGCGCCTGGACATACGAGAACCTCTACAGTTTCGTCGAAAACCCGCAGACTCTTGCAAACGGCTCCGCCATGGTCCTGAAGATTCGCAAACCAGAGGAACGTGCAAACATTATCGCTTACCTGGCCAGCTTAACGCCGGATGCGCCTCCTTTCCCCGCGCCTGTCGTCATTGAAGAAACGTCAGAAACCATCGATGAGACGCCGTTAGACGCGGAATAATATCCTTTTGTCAGGATCAAGAAATTTAGAAAAGCACGACCGAAACCGGAACGAATACTTCGTGTTGTCATTCTTGACTGAACAGATGCACCCTTTGCGGGATATAACAACAAAACTCGCGCCTAAGATGTAAATATTTTTGCTCGCTTTCAAAGTAACTTTAGGTTAACTCTCTCAGCCTAACGACATCCCGCCCAAGCGGGGGCCGGCACACTTAAGTAAGGTTGCGTTATGTCTGGGGAGAGAGACGCCGCCGTCGCCCTTGCGACGCAGGCGATTAATAAAACCGCCGCCACCT
Source organism: Pseudomonadota bacterium (assembly GCA_039183635.1). GTDB lineage: Bacteria > Pseudomonadota > Alphaproteobacteria > Caulobacterales > Parvularculaceae > JBCDBL01. The sequence goes on along the minus strand of JBCDBL010000038.1, from coordinate 16,175 downwards.
ATGAAACGCATCTCAAAGATGACGTCGCGGCGATAAAATCATTTTTAGACGCTGGCGACATCGGTTCAGCGCAGCGCCGAACTCAGAACATTGTCGGAGAAGCGCCGGGCTTTGGCTGGCCGGCAGCCGGAGAAGCTGCGGCGGTGCTGCGCAGCATTCTTGAAGCGGATGAACAACCAAAACGCGCCGAAGCGACGGTCATCGCCATGCACGCTCTCGCCGTTATCACAACCGAGAACAAAAGGACCCGCCAGGGCGGGGGCGAAAAACTTCTCAATCAGCTCAATATGATGGCTGACAAGCTTGGCATTACAGCTTAGGGCGCGCATATGGCCGTTTCGGCGAATTTTTCAGATTACTCCGTACTTATTATTGAAGACAGCGCACTCCTTCGGGGGCTTCTGCGCAACATAATGATCAGTTTCAAGTTCAACTCCGTTACAGCGACCCCAACCGCCGAAGACGCTTTACGATGGTTGCAAAACAACACGCCAGACATCATTCTTACAGACTGGCTATTGGACGGAATGGCCGGCGTTGATTTCACCAGACACATAAGAATGGAAATGAAAGACCCTATAAGGCGTCTGCCAATCATTATGTGCACTGCATATACCGATCGAGATCGCATTCTAATAGCGCGCGACAATGGCGTGAACGAGATTCTGGCCAAACCCATAACCGGATCGCGCACCTATGACGCCTTTGCAAACGCCCTGGAAAAGCCGCGGGAATTTATTGACATGCCGACATATGTCGGCCCCGACCGGCGGCGACGTCAAATAAGCATCGGCTTTCCAGACCGCCGCGGAATAAGAAAAGCCCAAGCCTCAAGCGCCAGCACCTATATCGATTAGGGTCAGCCGATACCGAAAACGGCCCGCCTGTTTTGCAGCCGGGGCCCGTAGGGCAAAACAATCTAGAGATGTTTTCTGGAGTTTCAGACGATGACTTAAAATCGCCTGCGCCCCTAAAGCGCGTCTCGTTTAATCGGATTCACACGGGCGTGCTCTAAATCTTTGTTTTGACGGTCGAACAAGTGTTCGATCTTTTGCGCAAAAACCGGTACCCGCTTTTGCGCGACACGCGCCAGAATTTTGAGTGTAACGATTTATGAATCGTCTGCAGCCGCAGCTTCTGAAGCAACGCGGGCCGCCTCTAGGGCAGACCGTGTTTTGCTTTGAATTTGTCCGGTGACCAACTGGAAAGCATCTTGGCTGTCGCCGACGGCGGGTGTTTGCTCACACCGGTGCGTACACGTGAAGCTGTACTGATCGCCGCCTTTGTTCAAGGTCAGAAACTGCCCGCGGGGCATAGTGACGGTGATCGTCAGGTTTTCGATCGTCTCGCCTTCATTGTCCATGATAAACAAATTTGTAACGCCTTGAGATTTTCCAAGAATGAAGAGCGTTTGATCGTCATGGATGCTGATGTCGGCGATGCTGGGGTTGCCGACGATAAGGCTTGCCGCGGCCCGTTTCAGCTTTAACGGGCGTGCTTGATCGACAGCCACCCACAGCTCCTGTGCAGCGCTTGCCGGAACGGTGGTTGCCGCCGTTGCGACAAGGGCCGTTGCGATTGCTTTAAAGCTTACGCCCATTTCTAATCTCCTTTTTCCATACGGACGAATACTCGATGCGTATGGCCGCATTAACCTTGAGCTTAGAATGACGAGAAAACATCAAGGATATGTTAAGCGCTGAGATTGCTTAAAATTGAAGCTTTTACGGCTGTTTAACACGCTGCGCTGAAGGTTGGTTCACACGACGCGTAAAAGCGAATCGCGGGCGGGAGCGAAGACATGACGGCGGTGACGACCCATTTGGAATTGAAGGACAAAACAGCAGCGCTGGCCGCTACGGATATTTTCACGTCCTTAAAAGATGCAAGTCTGGAACGGATCGCACAGATGTGCGAATGGCGCTCCTATGCTGCGGGCGTACCTCTATTTGCGGCGGGCCAATATGATGCCCGGGAAGTATTTTTCATTTTGGAGGGTGAGCTTGTCGTCTATGTTCCCCGCGGCGGGCATGGCGAGATGCAAATGACGCCCTATAAAAAAGGCGCGACGTTCGGCGCGCCGTTCGCCCTGGCCGAGAACAGCGATGCAGCGGGCCGTATTACCGTCACCGCCAGGTCTGAGGCGTTTGTCGCTATGGTTCACGTTGATGCGTTTCGCTCAATTTTAACGCGCCACCCAAGTGCTGCGGTGGCGTTGCTCGATAAATTTGCAGAAGACTTGTTCATTGACGGCGGCCTAGGCGACAGGGGGAAAGCTCTTGACCCCGAAGCGCGCATATACGCAGAGCTTGTGGGGCTGGCTGCGCCGGATGTTTCCGCCCATGGTGGATGGCGTATACAGGAGATGCCAAAGCATCGTCAGCTCGCGGATTGCGCGGGCGTCACGGAAAACGGCGCCGCTGCGGCTGTTGCAAAGCTAATCCGGGAAGGCGTTGCGCGCAGAGACTATCCGGGCCTGGAAATTTTAGATTACGATAAGTTCCGCGCATTTGCCGGGTCATGATATATTTACCAATACTTATAGTTAAAAATATTAGTTAATAAAAAAAATACTAAAATTGTATCTTTCTTATGTGAATTCTGTGTCATAAACGAATTATTTACATTTATCGATCATTCTACTCGCATCTGGAGCTGGGGCGAAGAAGCCAAACCAGACCGGTGCTGTGTAGTGAGTAGGAGAAGTAACATGAAAGCTCTTATCGCGCGTTTTGCGAAGGATGAAGACGGCGCTACGGCGATCGAATACGGCCTTATTGCAGCGGGTATCGCTGTGGCCATTATTACGGCCGTTAACACGGTGGGTACAAACTTGACCACTATGTTTACGAACGTTGCTACGGCGATCTCTACGAACACGCCGTAACACCTGACGCCTCAGGTTATCTCGCAGCGAGCATTCGTCTGCGGATCTATACGGCGCCGCTCCCCAGTCATCCCGTGACGATGGCTGGGGACGTGGTGCTTTTTTATTTTGCCTCGCTGATTTTCTCAAAATCTTCGCCTAACCGAAACTTAAGGTCGTTGATTTAAAACGTCATTCCGCATTCATCTTTACACATAAAGGGTGCCGGCGATGGCGTTTGCTCCAGTGTTGATTATTTTTCCTATATGTCTCGCCTATGCTGCGCTCAACGATATTAAGTGCTTTAAGATCCCCAACTGGATCTCTATTGTTCTCGTCGCCGTTTATCCGATAGCAGCGCTTGCATGCGGGGCGTCCATTGATCTTGTCATGCAATCGTTTTTAATCGGCGCAGCGGCGTTGCTGATCGGCTTTGCGCTGTTCGCCTTTAACATTCTTGGCGGAGGGGATGCGAAACTGTTCGCCGCCTCAGCGTTATGGATCGGGTTATCGGGGGCGGCGCCATTTTTATTGTGGCTTGCGCTATCGGGCGGCGTTTTGTCGATCCTAATTCTTCTGTTTCGCGCAACACCAGTGGTGCCGGCCTATGTTCGGTTCGACTGGATGATGCGTCTGCATCAATCTGAAAACGGCGTTCCCTATGGCGTCGCCATTGCGATCGGCGGATTCGCCGCTTTACCGCACACAGCGCTCTTTGGATTGGCGTTCGGAATTTAAGGTTTCCGTCCGTTAACTTAGTTTTGAGAGTTTTTTGAAAAGTTTATCACTAGATTAAACCGCTTCTTATCAAGGGCGGCGCAAGGTTGATGAAGCGCGTCGGGAGCGCTGCAGACGGGAAGGTTCCACCATGGATGCTATGCGTGTCGTTATTCTCGCGATCGCGATTGTTGCAGCGGGCGCGGCGGCTTTATTGGTGCGCGGCATGGTGTCGGACAGACCGTCTGCCCCTGTGCAAGCACAAGTCACGGAAACCGTCCGCGTTTTGGTCGCCGGGCGAGATCTTAATCGTGGCGATCGATTGGGGGCGGATGTTTTACAATGGCGCCGCTGGCCTGAGAACGCGATATCTGACAGATACATCACGGATCGCAACAGCGAGGACGCTCGCGAAGAGCTTGAAAGCGCTGTTGTGCGCAGCCTTATCGTCGAGGGCGAACCCATTCTTGATGCGAAAATCGTTCGCGGGGCCGGGTCCGGCCTGATGGCGGCGATCCTCACGCCTGGCATGCGCGCGATCGCTATCGATATTAACGCCGAGACGACGGCCGGCGGCTTCATTCTACCCGGCGACCATGTCGACGTCATCCTTACACGTCAACTGCGCGGCGCCCAAGGACAAACCAAAGCAAAATCCGAAACTGTTTTGCGCGACGTCAAAGTGCTTGCGGTCGATCAAAACTACCAGGGTGAAGACGACCAGGATGTGGTTCTTGGCGACACGATCACGCTGGAGCTTTCTGCAAAAGGAACGGAACGCCTACTGAAGGCGCAGGCGTCCGGCAGCATCACTTTGGTGTTGCGTCCTCTTACAGCCGGCGAAGCCGTCGAAGAAGACTTAGAAGATTATGCCCGCAGCGGCATACGCGTTACGCGCTATGGGCAAATGAGGAATTAAGGGCGAGTTCTAAAATGTCGATATCAGTGTTGAATACATTCCTCCGCCTTGCCGCGCTTATTCCTGTTTTTGCGCTCTCCTTGACGTCTGTGTCCGCCAATGCGGCTGAGGTCAAGAACACGATGTTTATCAAGATCAACCAAGGCGGCGAGGGCCCGTTATCAAAATCGGTGATGTTGTCGCTGGACAAGGCCGCAATCGTCGAGTTGCCTGTTGAGGCGCGGGATGTTCTTGTTTCTAACCCGGAGATTGTCGATGCTGTTATCCGCTCTGCGCGCAGAACGTATATCCTCGGCATGCAGGTCGGCCAAACCAATGCGTTCTTCTTTGATGAAGAGGGGCGCCAGATTCTTAATCTGGAAATTCGCGTCGAGCGGGACTTGCGTCCTTTAACCGATATTTATACCCGACTTCTGCCAACGGCGCGGATTGAGCTGGAGGCGTTGAACGACAATATCGTTCTACGCGGCTCCGTCGCCAATGCGCCCCAATCCTCCCAGGCGGCGAACATTGCAGGTCGCTTTATCGGTGATCCGACGAAAGTGATGAATATGCTGGCCATACGGGGCAACGAGCAGGTGATGTTAAAAGTCCGTATTGCCGAGATGCAGCGCACGCTTATCAAGCAGCTTGGTCTTGATACAAACGGCACTTTAACAATCGATGATTTAACATTTAATTGGGCGACGGATATTCCTCTATCATTGCAAGGCCGCTCTTTCGGGGGCGTTGACAGCAATTTCGATACGCGCGGTTTTGGAGATTCCATACAGGATTTCGACGGGCGACTGCGCGCGTTGGAACGGACAGGTCTTGTGCGCACCCTGGCTGAGCCAAATCTTACAGCGATTTCAGGGGAAGGGGCGAAGTTTCTCGCCGGCGGCGAATTCCCTGTGCCGGTGTCCCGGGACCGCGACGGCAACGTGATCGTCGAATTTAAACCTTTCGGCGTCGGCCTTGGGTTTACGCCGGTCGTTCTTGATGAAGGCCGGATCAGCATGCAGATCTCTACGGAGGTCAGTGAACTGACCACAGAGGGCGCATTTTTTAGCCAGGGCGCGCAAGTCGTTGACCCTGACACGGGTCAGGTGACGATTATCGAGGGCCTGCAAATTCCGGCTTTGACAGTGCGGCGGGCTGAAACGACTGTAGAATTGCCGAGCGGCGGCAGTCTTGTGATGGCGGGATTGCTGCAAGAAGATCTTGAGCAGAATATCGACGGTATTCCCGGGCTGAAGGATGTCGCTGTTCTGGGGTCGTTGTTCCGTAGCCGTGATTTTCAAAACGACGAAACGGAACTGGTGATTATCGTCACGCCGTATCTTGTGGAACCCAACCATATCAGCGCTTTCACGGATCCGACAGAAGGTTTCGCCCCGGCGAGCGATACGCAAACGATTTTGCTTGGACGTCTAAACGCTGCATACGGTGTCAAAGGCGCCGATACAGGCGCTCGCACATTGCAAGGCCCTGTCGGATTTATATTGGATTAGAGGAGCCGACATTATGTTGATCCGTATCGTATCTGTTTTGGTCGGTGTTTGCTCTCTTGCAGCTTGCGCGCCCGTGTTCAACGGCGTCGAGCAAAGCATGACGTTCCAGGAACGCCATCCGATTTCCGTTGATGCGCAAACCATGACAATGGAGATTACGGCGGAACCGGGCGCTTTCGCTTTATCTGCTGTCGACAAGGCGCGGGTGCGTGCTTTCGCCGGCGTCTACCAAGAAAAAGGGCATGGCCCCTTAACGCTGACGTTTCCGTCTGGGTCCCAGAATGTGAAAATCTCCGTCGCTTATGCTGCAGAGGTTCGTCAGACGCTTCGTGATGCGGGCATTCCGTGGTCATTGATCGAAGGGGCGAGCTATCGCGCGCCGGGCGACAGCGACCAGTCGACTATGTTTTTGTCTTTTACACGATATGTTGCAAGCACGGCGCCGTGCGGCGACTGGAGCGGGGACCTTGCAAAGTCGCCTAGAAATACACCGTGGGCGAATTTTGGGTGTGCGACACAACAGAATTTCGCAGCGATGATCGCCGACCCTCGGGATCTTGTGGAGCCGACGCCGACAACGCCGGCCGATGCGCAACGTCGCGCTGTCGTGCTTGAGAAATATGGCGCTGGCGAGGTTACGTCCAGCGAGTTTGACGAACAATCTTCGATTACTTTGAACGAAGCGGTTCAGGGCCAATAGGCGAACCGCGGAGGGAATTGGCATGAGCGATCCAGCGAAAACCACTTACAGCGCTAGCGGCGCCGGGCCGGCCTCCCTTGGGCCAGGCGGCGATCCTGTTGATGAGGCGTTTGAACAAAACGACGGTTTCCAATTCGAAGACGAAGAGGAGGTCGTGCTGGATGACGACGTTTACGCCGAACCGGCTGGGACAGATTGGGCGGAAGAAGAGGAAGAAGATTTTGTCGAACCGCCGACCACGGCGTCGTTAATGGATGTCGAGGAAACGCCAACGCCCGTTGAGGACACCCCTGCTGAATTTGTCGAAGAGTATGACGACGTCTACGAAGACGCTGAAGACGATGTTTATGTCGAAGAACCGCCCCTGGTGGATGAGGCGACGCCTTATGCAGAAGAAGACGATGAGGTCTTTGTCGGCGGCCCTGGCGATGAGGCCGATCGGCCGGTTCCGCGCATCAGTATTCAGGCGTTTTGCGAAACTCCTGAGATTAGCACTCTTCTAGAGCATGCCGCTGCAGACCGACGTCTGTCGAAAGCGCATATGACCATACAGATGGGCGGTATACTAAAAGCTGCGGATCACTTTGGTGAGACGCCAACGCCGAACCTGATATTGGTTGAAACGTTAAAGCGCGGCGCAGGTTTGCTGAGCGATCTTGAAGCGTTGGCGCAGGTTTGCGATCCGAGTACGAAGGTTATCATTATCGGCGCCGTGAACGATATCGCCCTCTACCGGGAGCTTATTCGGCAAGGCGTCAGCGAGTATATGGTGCGGCCAAATTCTCCGATGCAAATCATACATGCGATCGGCGCGCTTTATATCGATCCTGAATCCGGCCCGATCGGTAAGACAGTCGCCTTTGTTGGCGCGAAGGGCGGCGTAGGGTCCTCCACGATAGCGCACAATGTCAGTTGGTGCATTACGGAGGATATCGAAGGCGATGCAACAATTGTCGATTTCGATCTTTCCTTTGGGACCGCAGGTCTTAACTTCAATCAAGACCCCGGGCAAGGTGTTGCAGAAGCTCTTTCTTCTCCCGAACGTCTTGATGACGTTCTGTTGGATCGATTAACTGTAAAGTGTACGGATCGACTAAATTTATTTGCAGCCCCCGCTGCGTTGGAGCGTGAATACGATTTCGATCAAACGGCATATGAAAGCGTCATCGATATCGTGCGTGCGACAACGCCTTTTGTCGTACTCGATCTGCCCCATGTCTGGACGGCCTGGACGAAGCGCATTTTGATGACATCCGATCAAGTGGTGATCACGGCGTTGCCGGACCTTGCGTCTTTGCGGAACGCCAAGAATATGTTTGATCTTATTGTCAATGCGCGTCCGAACGATCCTGCGCCCCTCGTGGTGTTGAACCAGGTCGGGGCGCCAAAGCGCCCGGAAATCCCCGTAAAGGACTTTGCGGAAGCGTTAAGCACGGAGCCCGCTTTGGTGTTGCCGTGGGACCCCCAGCTGTTTGGTACAGCGGCGAATAATGCGGCGATGATTGTCGATGTGAATCCGAAGCATAAGGCGACGGAGGGCATGCGGCGTTTAGCGGTTCAGGTTTCAGGTCGGGAGTTGGCGCGCAAACGGTCAAAATCCTTGTTTGCGAAACTTCTTGGAAAGTAAAGGCGTAAGCGAGTTATGTTCGGCAAACGCACAGGCGCTTCGCCGCAAGCGACGCCCCCGAAAGCTCCCGCGGCGGAAAAGCCTGCGGCGAAGCCGGCTGCGGCTGCGCCCCCCAAACCGGCGCCAAAGCCTGACGCTCCTGCGCCAAAACCGGCGGCGAAACCGCAGGTGAAGGCGGCTGCGCCGCCTGCGCCACCGCCCGCAGCGCCGCCGCCGCCGACGGTTGATGTTGCGGTGCAAAACCGGTCTGAAGACTATTTCGAAATCAAGACGACGATTTTCAATGCGTTGATCGATACGATCGATCTATCGCAGTTGGCGCAGCTCGATGCGGAGAGCGCGGCTGAAGAAATTCGAGATATTGTAAATGAAATTATCTCGATAAAGAATGTCAGTATGTCTATCGCAGAGCAAGAGGCTCTGCTTCAAGACATCTGTAATGATGTTCTGGGGTACGGTCCGCTGGAGCCATTGTTGGCCCGGGACGATATCGCCGATATCATGGTGAACGGGGCGCATCGCACCTTTATCGAGGTTGGCGGTAAAATTCAGCTCACCAATGTCCGGTTTCGCGACAACAATCAGTTGATGAACATTTGTCAACGGATTGTGAGCCAGGTCGGGCGCCGGGTTGACGAAGCAAGCCCGATTTGCGATGCGCGCTTGCCGGACGGGTCCCGTGTGAACGTGATCGCGCCGCCGCTGTCCTTGGACGGTCCGTCCCTCACAATTCGGAAGTTTAAAAAAGACAAGCTTCGCATGGACGATCTTGTCAGCTTTAAGTCCATCTCACCGGAAGGGGCGACGGTTCTTAGCATTGTCGGCGGTGTCCGATGCAATGTCATTATTTCGGGCGGTACGGGTTCGGGTAAAACAACATTGTTGAACTGTATGACAGCGTTCATTGAAGAAGACGAACGGGTCATCACCTGTGAAGACGCCGCGGAACTTCAATTGCAACAGCCCCATGTGGTGCGCTTGGAAACGCGGCCGCCGAACCTGGAAGGCCAGGGGCAGGTCACGATGCGCGACCTTGTGAAAAACTGTCTGCGTATGCGGCCTGAACGGATTATCGTGGGTGAGGTGCGGGGGCCGGAGGCCTTTGACCTTCTCCAGGCGATGAATACGGGCCATGACGGCTCCATGGGAACTCTCCACGCCAACTCCCCGCGTGAAGCTTTGTCGCGTCTTGAATCCATGATCACAATGGGCGGTTTTTCGCTTCCCTCCCGTACAATTCGGGAAATGATTGTCGGGTCCGTTGATGTCATCATTCAAGCTGCGCGGATGCGGGACGGGTCGCGGCGCATCACCCATGTTACCGAAGTGCTCGGTACGGAAGGCGATACGATCATCACGCAGGACTTATTCGTATATGAAATAACGGGTGAGGATAATAACGGCAAGATCATAGGCCGTCACAAGTCCACCGGGATTGCACGACCGGCGTTCTGGGATCGTGCGCGATACTACAATCGCGAGGCGGATCTTGCGACCGCTCTCGACGAAGCGTCTGTGGATTAATCGAATGTCGAACGATACGCTTATTTTAGCTGTTGTGTTTGTCACTGCTTTTTTGGCGGTGGGCGGTGTGTCGTTTGTGCTGGTCACCCCCTCCAACAAGGAGAAGGTGAACAAGCGGGTCGCCAATGTTGCAAAAGCCGGTCAAGCCCAAGGGGGGCGCGGACCATCCGGCGATACGCAGCGCGATCGCCGCAAGCAGGTTCAAGATACGCTGAAGCAACTCGAAGAGAGTCAAAAAGAACGAAAACAGAAAGTCACGTTACGCGGTTCGATTGAACAAGCCGGCCTCGAAATTACGATACGGACATTTTATATTTTCTCCGCCGTTGCGGGTTTTATCGGGTTTTTTATCGGGCTTGTGAGCGGGCAGCAGTTGCTTATATCCGCTTTAATGGCGGTCGCCGCGGGGCTCGGCTTGCCGCGGTGGGTGCTGAATTATCTACGAAATAAACGCCAGAAGAAGTTCTCCGAGGAATTCTCAAACGCCATTGACGTTATCGTACGCGGCGTGAAATCCGGTCTTCCTGTTGCGGAATGTATGAAGGTTATCGCTTCGGAAAGCCCGCCGCCGGTGTGTGAGGAGTTTCAAAACCTGGTGGAAGGTGCGCGTATCGGCCTGACGCTGGAGCAAAGCCTGCATCGCATGTTTGAACGCATGCCCCTTCCGGAGGTGAACTTTTTCGCCATCGTGCTGATCATTCAGCAGAAAACCGGCGGTAATCTCGCCGAAGCGTTGGGCAACCTGGCCGAAGTGCTGCGCAGCCGTAAGCGCCTTAAGGGCAAGATTGAAGCTTTGTCTTCGGAAGCGAAGGCGTCCGCGATGATTATCGGCGCCCTGCCGTTCTTTGTCATGGGGGCTTTGTACCTTTTCTCTCCCGATTATCTGATGGTTTTGTTTACGACCAAGGTCGGTAATTTGATGCTGATGGGGGGCGGCGGTTGGATGATGATCGGCGTTCTCATCATGCGCGGCATGATCAACTTTAAGGTTTAGCGGTATGGACAACATTGTCGAGACGCTCACCAACCCAGATTTCTTGATCGCCGTTTTCTCGGCGGTGGCGGCCTTCGCGACGGTTATCACGCTCGGCGCGCCGATGCTGCAGCGCGATCAGCTGAAGGCGCGCATGAAGAATGTGTCGACCCACAGGGAAGAACTGCGTCAAAAACAGCGTGAGGAGCTTTCGAAAAAATCCGGCTCTACTTTGCGCACGCAATCGCCGGCGAATTTCGTTCGCAACACCGTTGAAAAGCTTAATCTGAGAGAGCTTTTGGATGAAGGCGGCGCACGTAAAAAATTGATGATGGCGGGCTTTCGCGGCCAGGGGCCGGTTCTGACATATATGTTTTTCCGCTTTGCGATGCCGTTCATGACATCTATCGCGGTTCTAATTTATCTGTATGCGGTGTCTGATTTCGGCCTTGCGCCGATGGCGCGCCTGGGCGTGACGTTCGGCGCTTTCGTCATCGGATTTTATCTGCCCAATGTTTATGTGGAAAACGTGATCGCCAAACGGCAAGAGGCCATCATGCAATCTTTCCCGGATGCTTTGGACTTGCTTCTTATCTGCGTTGAATCCGGCATGTCTATTGAAGCGGCCTTTACCAAGGTCGCCCAGGAGGTTGGGGCCAACTCCATCGAACTTGCAGAAGAACTCAGCCTCACCACGGCGGAGTTATCTTATTTGCAAGACCGAAAAATCGCCTACCAGAATTTTGCCGATCGCACCGGGCTTGACGGCACGAAGGCTGTTGCGACGGCCCTTGTTCAAGCCGAGCGATACGGTACCCCGCTTGGGCAGGCATTGCGCGTTCTTGCACAGGAAAACCGTGAGTTGCGCATGCAGGCGGCGGAGAAGAAGGCGGCGTCTTTGCCTGCGAAACTGACCGTGCCGATGATCGCCTTTTTCCTGCCCGTTCTTTTCATTGTGATCATTGGCCCATCCGTACTCAGCGTTATGTCTATTGAGTAGACACACAACGTCTCATATTCGAACTCACATTTTATATTGTAAACGTTGCAACGCCCTGCTTGCACTTTGCTGCGCAAAGAAATAAGGGCGTGCAGCTCTTTTCAGAGCAGCGCAGTTTGTAAACGTCTTTAGAGCGCATTCACAAAAGTGGGAACCGGTTTTGTGAATAAAATGCGCGTTAAAATATAAACTTAGACCACATTTACGATTCGAAGAATTGTAAATGTGGTCTAGTTCTATTGAACGTAAGAGCGCGTTGTGTTTTCAAAACGATTCAATCGAACGCTCTGGAATATTTGTTGGGCGTTTTGAAGTGGAAACCGGTGATCCGCCTTCTTGCTCAAAGCGCTTTGACAACACCCCTTTGAAAGGACGCTTGCGAGTGTTTTTTATCCGTCTATGGATTTTAAAGGTGCAGGCTCAACGGCTTGCGGCGCTACGATCGGCGACAGAGAGGCAGGCGTTGTTTCTATGACAGTAGTTTGGCCTTCCTCGAATGGCGTTTCTTCTTCTTCATCCGCAACGGCTAAAGCAGGGGCTGCTGGAGGAACGGACAAAGGCTTTGCTTGCTCCATTTCCACGCTTTCCACATCGACGATTGGATCCGGCAAGCGGATCGGCTCGGGGGCGGGCGCCGTTTCGGCTTCCGCAATAGCGTCGAAATCAACTGTATCAAGATCGTTCCAGTATGCCGGTTGAGACAACAAGCCCCGGAAATAAGCGATATTGTTGTCTGCGACTTGTGGCGGCAGGTCTGCGCGCGCCAACCGTTCGGCCTCACGGAACTCGCCTTTTAAGCCGAGAATAAGAGCAAGGTTTTGGCGAATTTGCGCGCTGGCGTCGCCGCGGCCGGCGGCGGCGCGCAATGTCCATTCCGCATCGTCTAGCCGGCCGGCGAGGGCGAGGGACAAGGCCTTATTGTTCAGGACCGTGGTTTCTTCCGGCGCCGCGGCCAGCGCGAGATCGTATTGCGCCTGCGCCTCCCGGTGGGCGCCAATTTGATCGAGGGCGACGCCGTAGGCGGAACGCGTACGCCAATCCGTCATGCCTGCTTGTACAGCGTTTTCGATATGCTGAACGCCCTGATAAGCGCGATTGTCGGCGACGAGAATTTTGCCGAGTTCAAGCTGAAGCGCGGCGTCATTCGGGTGGGCGGCGGCGCTCTTTTGAATAACGCTGGCGGCTTCTTTTAAAGAGCCTATGCGGCGCAACGCCTGTGAAAATGCAACGGCTGCGTCTTTGTCGCCCGGCGCCCGGTCGTAGCGCGTACCCCAGAATGCAGCCTCGGCGATAGGGTCGGTGCCCGGGGGCGGCGCCACGGCGGATTGCACGCCCAAAGGCGCGCCTTTTACGCGCGCCTCATTCGCGCCCGGTCCTGAGACGCAGGCGGTCGCCACCAGGCCGGCGGCGATGGCGAAAAGGGAAGGTTTAACGGTTTTTATGCGAAAGGGCATGACGCATCCGCTCGTTTCGTGCTGTTATAACTTTTCGTCGCACAGTGTGCCGCAAACGGTTCAATAAACTCTTAACTACAATTCGCCATTTGGGGGGTGTCTGTTAAGAGATTGGCGGCTCAAACGCCTCGTTTTTTAAGGAGTGTTAACAGTCCATGAAACCCACCGCCATCCTCGCTGAAAATGAGATTGGGTCTGAACGTCCGACGCCGCTGCACCTTATCGCAGAAGCGGAGCATGAAGCTTTTGCGGCGACACAGCCTGACGGCGTCCGCGCGCTTCTTCGGGCGAACGGATTTAAGGGTGAAAAAGGCCGGCTCGTATTTTTTGAGCGTGACGGGGCTGCGGAAGCGGCGCTTGGCGTGGGCGACGGGACAGACCCGTTGATATGCGGCGCAGCCGCCGCCGTTGCGCCGGCCGGGCTTTATCAAATCGCTGGAGAATTATCGTCAGGCGATGGGGCCAAGGCGGCGCTTGGCTGGGGGTTGGGGGCGTATCGTTTCACCGCCTACAAATCGTCTGCAAAAGATGCGCCGCGCCTTGTTGCGCCGGGGAGCGTCGATATCGAAGCTATACGCCGTCATATAGGCGCTGCGATTCTGACGCGCGATCTTGTTAATACGCCTGCAAATCATATGGGACCGCAAGATCTGGCGAACGCTGCTGAAGACCTTGCCAAGCGCCATGGCGCAACATTCGATGTGATTGTCGGCGACGATCTCCTTGCACAGAATTTTCCTATGGTGCACGCGGTGGGGCGGGCGTCGGTGACGCCGCCGCGGCTTATCGATATGGTTTGGGGGACGCCATCCGCCCCGAAAGTGACGCTTGTCGGCAAGGGCGTGTGTTTCGATTCCGGCGGTCTGAATATAAAGCCGGGCTCTGCGATGGCGCTCATGAAAAAGGATATGGGCGGTGCGGCGAATGTTTTGGGGCTCGCGCATATGATCATGGACGCCGCGCTCCCTGTGCGTCTTCGGGTTTTGATTCCTGCTGTGGAAAACGCCATTTCCGGCGATGCGTTCCGGCCGGGGGATATCTTAAACAGCCGTAAGGGGATCACAGTTGAAATTGGCAACACCGATGCGGAGGGCCGTCTTATTCTCGCCGACGCGCTGACATACGCCTGTGAGGAAGCGCCCGAGCTGCTGGTCGATATGGCGACCCTGACTGGCGCCGCCCGGGTCGCGCTTGGTCCCGACATGGCGCCTTTTTATACGGACGATGAGACGTTGGCCGCGCAGATCGCTGCTGCGGCCGAACCGACGGCTGATCCGGTTTGGCGCATGCCATTGTGGCAAGGGTATGAGAGTTGGCTCGACAGCAAAGCCGCCGATTGCTGCCATATCTCTGATGGTCCCCTGGCGGGGTCTGTCACAGCCGCTTTGTTTCTGAAGAAATTTGTGACCGCACAAACCCCCTGGGCGCATTTCGATATCTACGCCTGGACGCCACGGGCGAAGCCGGGGCGGCCTGTTGGTGGAGAGATGCAGGGGCCGCGGGCCTTGTTTGAGGTGCTGAAAACCCGTTATGGCGGCTGATGCTTGCTGTCGCGCCCAAATCAAGGGCATTCTTTCGCATCCGAAACAAATGATAAAAGAGACAAGCGGATGACCGCGGTCGGCAACACACGCCAAGCGCTGCAATTGTGGCGCGACGTCCTCGCCCATATGATTCGCGACGATCGCCCGGACCTTACGGCGCGACAGCTGGCGATTGTCCTCACCGTTTATCTTGGTACGCCGCCTCATACGGTGCGCGGGCTGTCCACGGGGCTGTCGATGCCGAAGCCGGCTGTGACGCGGGCTTTGGACGCCCTCGTTCGGCAAGGACTTGTCAAAAGGGCTCGGGATGAAAAGGACAAGCGCAACGTTCTGGTCCAACGGACCGTGAAGGGGTCTATTTTTTTAAGTGATTTCGGTGAAACTGTACTGAGCAAGCAATCCGGTCTGTATCAGGAAGAGACGCCATGACCCCGACATTCGATCGCCGGACAACGCCATCGCGGGGCGATATCGCCGCTGTGCGCCTGAAAGGCTTTGTCGATGCCGATCGTTTTGTCGAAGGCGTTGACATGCAGGTATCCTGCTCGGTTGCGCCGTTGCGGCGCACGCCGAACGGCGCTCAGGATACGCAGCTGCTCTTTGGAGAGACATTCACCGTATACGATGAAGCCAATGGGTGGGCCTGGGGGCAGGCCGGCTTTGATGGTTATGTGGGCTTTGTCGATATCGAAGCTTTGTCTGCTCCTGTTGTCGCCTCGACACACCGCATCAAGGCGTTGCGCGCCTATAGGTTTTCAGAGCCGGATCTGAAGTCCCGCCCCCTCGGTTTGATCAGCATGAATGCGAAAGTCGCTGTGACGGGCCAGAACGGGAGGTTCGTTGAAGAAGCGCGCGGCGGATATATCTATGCTGAGCACCTTGCGCCCTTTGGCGTCTATACGGAGGACTATGTCTCCGCCGCAACGTCTTTCCTGGGCGCGCCTTATTTTTGGGGCGGGCGGGAAAGCCTGGGGCTTGATTGTTCCGCCCTTGTACAAAATGCTTTAGAGGTGAGCGGGATCAACGCCCCTCGGGATGCGGATCAACAAGAGGCGGCGATCGGCGCGCCGCTGGCGTCCGCCCGCCCGGACCAGGCTTTGCGCCGTGGTGATTTTGTGTTCTGGAAAGGGCATGTCGCCATCATGGTCGATGAAACGCGCATGGTGCATGCCAACGCCACGCACATGGAAGTCACGATAGACCCTTTGAAGGCGTTCGCTGAGCGGGTGCGCGACGAAACAGGTCCCGTCACCAGCATCAAGCGCCTTGGGTGAACGCTCGATCTATAAACTGTGAATCAGAGGCATGTGCGCTTGGTGCGGTCAACAAAGATTTTAGAGCGTGTCGCGCAAAAGCGG
>JBCDBL010000037.1:0-33454 GCA_039183635.1 Pseudomonadota bacterium | reverse complement strand
CGCAGGCGAAGCCGAGGGCCGCACCCAGACTCCGGCGATTTTTATTGCGCTTTGCTACCCCATTCTCGGCGAGGCCCAAGGGTTCAATAGTTGAACCCCTGACCAATTCAAAGGGAGGAAAAATACATGACAAAATTAACAAAACGACAGCTGAAAGCCCATCAGGAAGCTTGTGAGCTTTTGCAAAAAGAAAGGCTCACAGATGAGGATGAGGAATTTGTTTTTGCAAACTGGCATGAAGGCGCAGACGCGGACATAAGCCGGGCGGGCGCATTCTTTACACCCTTAGACCTGGCCTTTGATTTTGCCATTGATACGACGGGTCCAAGGATTATCGATCTTTGCGCAGGCATCGGCGCACTGGCCTATGCAGTATACCATCATGGCCGGAACTACGACAACCGCCCGCAAGTTACATGCATTGAGATCAACCCGCATTATGTCGAGGTCTGAAAAAAGCTGTTGCCGGAAGCAACTTGGATTTGCGCTGATGTGTTCGATATATGGCGCACGCTAGGACGTTTCGATACAGCTATTTCAAACCCGCCTTTCGGCCGTGTGAACAGCCACGGGAAACAAGGGCCATCTTACAACGGGTCGGAATTTGAGTATAAAATCATCGACATTGCGGCCGAGATTGCCGATTACGGCACATTCTTGATCCCGCAAGGATCATCGCCATTTCGGCTTTCGGCTACTCAATACTACCAACGCACGGAAAACCGAAAGTTTCAGAAATTCTTTGATGACACCGGAATCGACATCGAATCGGGTGCAGGCGTTGACACCTCATATCACAAAGACGAATGGAAGACGGCCGCACCGATCACAGAGATAGCCTGTTGTGATTTCACAGAGCGTACAAAGCCCGGTCAGATGAGCCTATTTGATGAGGTGGCGGCTTAGGTGCCGCCATCATTAATTTAACTTATCAACTAATGCGCCCCTTTTTTGGAGATGCCAAACGCTTAGTCAGTTGCTGGCAGAACTCGTAGGCCGCATAGGCGCATTTAATACCGTCCTTGCTTTCGCGTTATCTTTGGCGCGAAGGCAAGTTTGAGAGTTCGGCTTCTTTAAGCCTCCGTCCGTGTGCTTGCCGTCGTTCGGCTTCCGGGTTGTTGGGGGGGACCGTCTCGCGCCTGCCGGCGCTCGGCCTCAAAGCGTTGCTTGTCGCGTTCTAACAAGGCCTGCTCTCGTACATAGTCGCGCCGTAAAGAGAGTTTTAGAAGGTTCAGTTGTCGCCGGTCTCTCAAATGCCGCATGACCAGATCGTGTTTTTCTCGGGCGTCACGTGTTTGCGCCGCTTCCGCCTCATTGACGTTTCGCTTTTGAATACGCTTGTGTTCACCGCGTAAGCGATCCCAGAGCCCGCCCAACCCTTTGCGGAAGCGGCTTTGTCGTTCTTGGTTTTCCTGCAGGCGGCGTTCTGTCTGTTTTTCCGCAAGAGTTTGGCGCTGGCGTTGTTGCCGTTCCACCAATTCTTTGCGCCGCGCCTCAAACTCGCGATGCTGCTGGTCGGCTTCTGCACTATGGTCATCCTTGAATTGCTCTACTTTTGGCAGCATCTCCGTTGCAAAACGCGCTTTGACATCCCTAATGCTGGGATAATCCTCTTTGTTACCGAGATGCGTGCGAGCGTCCTTTGTTTTAACGCCCGCTTTTTTGGCGATGGCGTACATCTCGCCATGAATATCGACGGCGACGAAGGAGCGCCGATCACCACGCGCGACCTTGAACCCGCTTTCTTCCAGTGCATTCAAAAAAGCCGCCTTTGAATCTGAAATAGCCCAAGCGTCCTCAATCGCCTTTTTAATGGCGTGGGGATGCAGACCGCTGCGGCGGGCTTGTTTCCAGTCCGTATGGGTGAAATTGCGAGGGTCACGTTCCCGACTGTCGGCCAGACCCGGCGGCATCTTCCAGCCATGCTCAATGAACAAGTCGCGGGAGAGGGTTTTCAGCCGACGATGATAGTAAGACATCTGAATGGCTTTCATCTCGTCCACATTTATTCGGCTCCAAACGGCGTGGGCATGTCGGCGGCCTTCTTTTTCATGAAAGACGATGGCGCGCGGTTGTCCATCAAGGCCCAATCGCTTTTCAGCCTGCTCAATTGCCGCCTCAAAATCCGAAACAGGGACCTCCGCTTTTTCTGGCGGGTTCAGGGAAAGCGAGTACAAAAACTGGTGGCATTGAGTGCCCCGACTAACGGCGTAAACCTCGTGGAGCGCATCATGCAGAGTTTCAGAAGCGAAGCCGCGTAACTCATGCACTTCAATATGCTCGTTTTCGTCTTTCATCAGATGCGCTGCGAGATCGCCAGCC
Source organism: Pseudomonadota bacterium (assembly GCA_039183635.1). Lineage (GTDB taxonomy): Bacteria > Pseudomonadota > Alphaproteobacteria > Caulobacterales > Parvularculaceae > JBCDBL01. Next base: position 31,132 of record JBCDBL010000037.1, on the reverse strand, counting down.
CCGCCGCGCGCATTACCTTTCAGGACCATGGCGACCGCTCCAGTTTAAATCCCAGAGCCGCGATCAAGTCCTGACGCATCGCCCGAACATCCGCACAGGCGTCGGAAAGTTCATCAATAAGGTCAGGCGTGACAGTTAACACCCCTTGGTTGGCCGCTTTGGCGATCTGGTTGAGGTTGGAGGCGAGCCGGGATTGACCTAACGCCCCTAAAACACGGGCAAGGGCGGCGTCATCTGCGACTGGCGAACGTTTTTTGCGCAAGGCTGAACGTGGTCTTGCAGACGCTGCATCCCCAAATAACTGTTCGCGAATGTAGCTGCTCCAGGATCGGTTTCCGGCATCGCGATTTAGGCGCGCGCGTTCCTCATCAGTGAAGCGAATAGAAAACGGGGCAGGGGGGGCGTTTCTTCGTGTCGCCTGATTGAGTAGAGGCAAGCCCCGGTTTCTTACCGGCAATGCCGAAAGTGTTTGAAAGTTCAGAGCGTGAAGAATTGGTCATAGGCCCAACTCCTCAAAATCAATCTCAGCCGCTTTAAGCTGGTGCTCCCAATCCTCTAATTCTTCAAAGAGAGAGTTGTAACTTTCTCTCTCCGGAGGCGCCAACGAAAACAATGGGTTACGACTTTTCAGTATAGCCCTTTGTTTTGAAAGTAACTCATAGCTAAATATTTAGCAGCGTTTGCAGCTCTATCGCGCCGGGCTACCGCGCTGACCATGGCCTGGGCGATACGTTTTTTCATAATCGCCTTGAAGTTACGCGCTTGAGGGAGGATAGGGGCTCTGCGCTCGCCGAAGGTTTCAGACGCGCGCTTGAGATAGCTGTAGAAGGTCCAAGCGCCGTAGTCGTCGGGAGATAACTCGTCGGGGTGAACGCGACTGAACCGCTGGCTGAAGTCAGAGTAGTTGAAGCTTGCTAGTATCTCGGAGGCATTCATCTTCGGATATGCGTTGGCAAATCCCCTCGCAACACCCTTCGCCGATAGAGCCACCTTCCGATACAGCCGCGAAATTGTGCTATCGCGCACGCATACCTGCCTTCCGTCGAAGCGAAAACCCAGATACTGAAAGCCGTTCTTGCCCTGCGGCCTGCCGTGGCTGAGCAAATTTCCATGCTCGTCGGCGTTGGGCCGGATGAGACTGGGCGGTTGGGGGTGGGCGCCGCATATCTTCTCACGAAACTCCGCGGGAGAGCAGAGCTGCATTGGCGTCTTTTTAAATGGTGCGGTGTAGCGCTCACGAGGATAGCCATTCACCTCATATCTCTCCATGAATCCAAATCGTCGATACACTTCCTTTTGATCAACCACAAGGTATCGGGTGATGTTTTTGAAGACGGTGTAGTGATTGGGTGGTAGGCGATCTACTTGTAACAGGTCGCACCACACCTCTTTGATGCGCCCGTGGTCAAGGTTCTCAAAGTAGCCCTTGATGTCGAGTGCGATGGCGACGCAGTCGCCTCGTCGTTAAATCTCATCAAAGGCGCCGTCCGAGCGACACCGATCGCAGTTAAATGGGAATGGACGCAGAACAGTTCAAGTGTCTGTGACGCCGTCGTCTTGAATGCAGTCGGCGCGACAGCATCGCTTGCGGCCTGTAAGATCGCTAAAATGGCGGGCGCGAATGTGGTGGGAATCGTTCGCAATCCCAAAAAAGCTAACCTCCTTTAAGAAGGGGGGGGGATTACGTTCTTTGTACGAATGAATGTATTATCAAAAATATCTTGGAGGTGACGAACGGCGGCGCGGCTATTATCCTAGCCCCTGTTCTGGGTGCAAACTGCGAAAATTTAGGAAAGGTGCGCCGACGGCGGGAGCGTATTATTCACTATGGCGCGTTGGCGAGTCCCATCGCAAGCCATTCAGTTTACGATCTGGCGCCTAAGTTTCTCTCTATCAGCGGTTTCGCGATCTATGGATATTCTGGCAGTGATGTTCTGGGCGTCCACAGCTATGAAGGGGCGATCCAAGAGACGGTCCGGTTTATTGAAGCGGGGATTGAGCTTTGGGTACACAACGAACAGTTGGCAGGAGTGCGATGATGGGCTAGGTACCCGTTTCAGGTCGCTCGTCGATGCTGTGTACGCGGGCGTTTAAATGCTGAAACGGCAAGGTGTGAAAGAAAACCTGTAATAGATAAGTATATATCTGAATATATTCTATAAGGAAAAGATGCTGTGAGCGATGAAGTAAAGACATCGATTGGCCCGTCTGGTTGGTCGGAGCAGGAGAGGGCTCGATACTTTGATATTCAAAACCAAGCTTTGCCTGGAAACCCTATCGCGAAAGGCCACAATGGCGCTGTCACAACGGCATTAAATGGCTTGGCCGCAAGGGTTGGGCTGGAGGCTCTCAACCAGGGCGGCTCCGCGACCGATGCGGCGATCGCAACCGCCTTTACACAGATCGTCCTCGGCGGCGGCGCCGTCATCAGCTTCTTCGGTATTGGCGCGATGATGCATTACGATGCCGAAACAGATACGTACTCGTCTATTAATGCTGGATGGAACACATGCCTCCACGAAGACGACCCGCTCTCCATTCCAGGCGCGGCGAGTACTGGTGAAAAATCAATCGACGATATGCTGGGGACAGAGCCATCAGGCCGTACAGCGATGGTGGGAGGGTTCTTGAGGGGCGTTGAAAAACTGCATCGTCTTTATGGCAACTGCCATTTGCAAGATTGTTCGAGGCGGCAATTGAACTTGCGGAAGAGGGGTTTCCGGTGGGGGCCGGACTGAAAGCATACTTTGACCTGCGCGCTCAGGACCTTGCTCGGCTTGAGGAAACAAAACAAACCCTGCGGAAACCAGATGGAAGCGTATATGAGGTGGGCGAATTGTTTCGTCAACCTGCATTGGCTCAAACCTTACGTTTGATTGCAGAGCAGGGCGCTGATTACATGTATAAAGGTGCGTGGGCGAAGCGGGCTGTTGCTGCGATCCAGCGCGAAGGCGGAAAAATGACGCTGGAGGATCTTAGTCGTTATGAAGCCATCCAAAGCGATGCCGTGAAAGTGCAATATGATGACTATACGGCGTATTTTCCGGGCCAACCATGCCTCGGAACCGCGACTCTTGTCGAGAGTGTGAACATTGCGCGCGCCGCTGATATCCGGTCCAGCGGTCATTGGAGCGGTTCGGCTGAAAGCCTCAGAAAACTCGCTTTGTGTTGTGGTGCGAGCGGCGGGCTGTATTTTGAACACAGTGATCAAGGGGAGGAGGGGCCTTGGGCCGGGTTTGATATGAGCTGGTCCAATAGGCTCACGCGGACCATGCGGAGGCCATGTGGGCGTGTTTGAACAGTGAGGAGTCGCCTTTATCAATTGTAAAGACAAGTATGCACTCCGATGATATTGTCGCCGTAGATCGTTGGGGGAATATGGCCGTTATCTGCCATTCAATTAACTGCTTGATGTGGGGTAAAACCGCCATCGTCGTTGACGGGGTGTCTATTAGCGATTCCGCCTCTTTTTTGAAAAAGCAAATGGCCGCCACCCGGCCGGGCGATCAGGTCGAAAACCCGGTGGAGATTGGCATTCTGGCAAAAGCCGGCGCGCCCGTGATTGCGTGGGCGTCGATGGGCATTGGCTTGCACTATCAAAGTACGCAAACATTACTGAACATAATTGAGTTTGGCATGAATATGGAAGATGCGGTGAATGCCCCCAATCTTCTCGCGCCGATCTCGCCCGCAGATAATCCAATGAGCGTGACGCTGCGCGTCGTTGAGGGCGTGTTCGATCAAGACATATTGGAGGCGTGCGGTTTTCAATTTGAACCGGTGTCAAAGGAGAAGATCCGTTTCGCCCAAGGTTTATGGGTTGGGGTGGCGAAAGATCCGCAGACGGGGGAATTAACAGCGATATCGCCGCCCTATACGAATGGGTGGTCTGTTGCGAACTGAGATCCTTTTCCCTATGGCCCGGTTGGGCTTGGGGAATTGTGGCCTTGGTCGGGATTGTAAAATAAATATTTGTACAGATGGTATTGTTGGGCATCATTTTGTGATGGGGGTTCAGAACGATGAAATTGTATGATATATCTGAAAAACAAAAGAACCAAGCACGGTTGAGGCGCGTGGCCGATCTTGCCTGGGAGCATGTGGGCGGCTTTCCCTTCGCAAGTTCTATTTCGGACCGGCGCTTAACGTCGATGCCGGATGTGTCGATCGAGGGGGCGGAGCGCCGTCGCGCCATCGCGGAAGAGATCCTATCGGAAACAAGCGCCTTGGATCGGGATCACCTATCCCATGATGATCTGTTAACGGTGGCGCTGCTAAACTATTATGCAGGATACTGGCGCCTTGCCAGAAAGAACTATCTCCTTGATTTCGATGTGTCCGGTACTGGCTTTTCGGGCCCATTTGTTCAGACGGCTTATACGGGCGGTTTCGTGCTCAATGCGATCTCAGCATATTTCAAAAATTTCGCGTTTAGCGGCGTAAAGCAGGCGGATGAATATTTAAGCCTGCTTGCTGATCTTGCACGGTTTCTGGAGCAAATCCGTGCTCGAACCGAAGAACAGGCTCGGCACGGTATTCGTATCCATCGACCGCAACTTCCGGCCGTTCGTATGTTGCTTGAAAACTACCGGCAAAAGGCCGAAACGGAGTATTGCCCCGCCAAAGACCGTTTATTGCACCTTGGTCAGTCTGGTTGGTACGACACTGAAATCAAAAAGCGTGTTGACGAGTTGGTTGTGCCTGCATTCCAATCGTTAATCGATCAGTTGGATGACGCTTATGAGGCGCTCGCGCCAGCGGGCGTGGGTATCGATAAGTTCCCTGGCGGCGACGAGGTTTATCGTGATCTTGTACGTTGGCATACGACGCTCGACATGACGCCTCAGGAAATTCATCAGGCTGGTCACGACCGTATGGCCCGCATTGAACGTCAAATAGCCGAGGTGCAAACCAAAATCGGTTTTTCAGGGTCCTATGATGAATTTCGAGAGTTCGTTAAAAACGATAAGCGCGCCGTTGCTAAAGATGCTGACGATATTGGTGAAAAAATGCGTATGCACAAGGGAAGGGTGGAAAAGCGGTTTGATGAGTTCTTTGTTGATCAGCCTGCGTCTGAGTGCGATGTGGAGCGCCTCGACCCCTCTTTGGAAGGGGCGATGACTTGGGGGTTCTACCAAGAACCATCTATCGACGATCCACGGGGCACATATTTTTACAACGGCTCCAGACTAAACAGTCAATCAGTTCTGGGAGCTGCGTCGCTCACATTCCACGAGTTGGTGCCTGGGCATCACCTTCACCTTAGCACGCAATTTGACAATGAGCATATGCATCCGATCAGGCGCTACGCATTCGTCAATGCGTTTAATGAGGGGTGGGCGGAATATGCAGCCACCCTGACGGGTGAAATGGGATTGTATGACGATCCCTTTGACAAGCTTGGCCGTCTTATCTTCGATGCGTTTTTAACATCGCGGTTGGTTGTCGATACGGGACTTAATCTTCTTGGTTGGACGTTAGACGATGCGAAGACGTATATGAGGGAACACACATTTGCGAGGCCAGAAGAGGTCGAGTCGGATCTTTTGCGCTATTCCTGCGACATACCCGCCCAATCACTTGCGTACAAACTGGGCGATGAAGAAATTCTTCGAATGCGAGCGGATGCTCAAGACCGTTTAGGGGGTGCGTACACCCACAAAAGCTTTCACGCGGCTGTTTTAAGGCCGGGCGGTCTCCCCTTGCCCGTGCTGGAAGATCATTTGAAATCTGTTCTTGCGTAAATCGCGTTTATTATAAAGCAGTGTAAAGAGGTGCTAGGCTCTATCCCCATAAAGCTTGGTTGGTTTGACGAGCAGTGATTCATTTTTCTCCTTTCATCAAGGAGTATTTTATGAGCGGTCGTTTTGATTTATCGGATAAGGAATGGAAGATCATTCAACCGCTTCTTCCGAACAAACCGCGCGGGGTTCCTCGTGTTGATGATCGGAAGGTCTTAAATGGCATCTCCGGGTGCTGCGGACAGGCGCGCCGTGGGAAGATATACCAGCGCGTTATGGACCGCACACGATCGTTTACAATCGCTTCAACCGCTGGTGCAAAGCGGGGGTATGGAAGAAAATTCTTTAGCATGTACAGGCTGAGATTGAAGATGTCTTACATATGATCGACAGTTCTGTCATGCGTGTTCATCAGCATGGGACGGGAGCGCGTAAAAAGGGGGCGACGGCGACGAACACACCGGTCGCTCGCGCGGCGGATTGACGACGAAAGTGCAGCGCTGACTGACGGCAAAGGTCATCCCGTGGCTTTAAAGCTGACGCCGGGACAAGCCCATGATTTGTCTGCGGTTGATGATCTGATCGAAGCCGTCCCGCCGGATACGGTCATGCTTGCCGATGAAGCTTACGATGCGGATGATTTCATCAATGCTTTGAATGAACGTGGCATCTGCCCGAACATTCCCAACAAGGCCAATCGAAAAGAACCGCGCGGCTTTTTCAAATCGCTCTATAAACACCGGAATCAGGTCGAACGCTTTTTTAATAAACTTAAGCATTTCAGGCGCACCGCCATCAGATATGAAAAACGCGCCGACAACTATCTCGCAATGTGTGAACTGGCTTGCGCTCGCATCATAATGCGGGATTTATGAGTCGAGCGCCTAACGCCTTTCCAGGCCAAGTGTGTACGGTTGGCCGTCCGCAAGTGCGAAAAAGCAAAGACTTAAAGCGTCTGCCTGATTCCCATTGAAGAAGAGACGCTTTAAAAAGCGGCTGCTTACTTGCAAGTGCGACTTAGATAATTGAAGGTATTGGGTGTTTAATGTGACTTGGCAATAGGGGCCATACATGAAATACCTTTGGCTATTGGCGATTCTCGGGTCCATAGCGAATGGCCTAGCGTTATATTCGCTTGCAGTTGAATCATTAAATCTGGGGATTGGGCCGGTTTTTACACGGATCGTCTCCGCATATCGCGATTTCGCACATCCCATCATCGCCTTTGCAGAACAACATGCGCCATTCCGCAATCTTTTGCCCGAAAACCCGCTTCCAAAAGACGTATCTGTCATTTCACTGATTATATTTACATCTGTGGGACGAGGGTTTGCAATCGGACAAAACCAAACGCCGCTACGGGCCTTTTTTACAATACTTTCCTTCGCCGCAGCTATGATGATTGTTATTCTGTACGTCCCAATAGTTGCTATATCGGTGACTATTTTATACAGCTCCATGTGTTTTTATTACATGTTTACGAGATTTCGCGGCGATAGTTTTAAAGACCCAGTTGATCGGAATTATTTTATCGCCGGACTTTCCCTTTTAGGTGCGGTTGCCTCTGCATTTTTATTCTTTGGCATTGACGCATTTTCCCAATAGCCCCCCGCTAAAATCATCGCGTACGCGCCCACCCAAAGAACGGTTGCGCCGCCGCAACCTCAATTCATTGAGCAAAGTTCATCCGGAATAAACCAATCCCTAAACAGACCGGCGGCTGCAAGCATCGGCTGGCGACATTTATCGAATACAAGATAATTTTCATTATATTTACACCACCGTAAAAGGCGATATTGAAACGGAGTATCTTTTTTTAATTCTGATTACAAAAAATATCGTATTGTGTATTTAAGCCAATCGCACCTTAGACCCGTTTGGTTTTAAGTATTGGTTTTTATCGTGAAGCTCTGTAGGAGCAGAGCGAATAGAGACGATTAAAGCGCAGGAGCTCGTAAACCACCGCAAAACCGAATTTTGCTTTCCTTCGTCAACGTTCAAACGGATGCGCCTTGCGATCACAGCGTGTTTTAACCGGAGCAAAAGCCGGGTCTTGCCTTGTCTTGCCAGACGGTCTGTAAAAACGGTGGCCAGGACGCAGCTTCGGCCCTAAGCTCCCGACACAACATAAAAATACTCACCGCCAAAAACTCAGCAAGATGTGGGGGAACATGTCCGAGCGCGAGCACTTACGAAAAGAACTAAGTCTTACAAGCCTGTTTTACCTCTCCTTCGGAACCATTATCGGTGTCGGCTGGATCACCGTTATGGGAAGCTGGCTTACCGACGCCGGCCCTATCGGCGCGATCGGGGCCTTTATTGTCGGCGCGTTCGTCGTCAGCCTTATCGGTTTGTGCTACGCGGAAATCGGGGCGATGTACCCGGTCTCCGGCGGCGAAGTCGCCTATGCCTATAGAATGTATGGCTCCCCGGTCGCCTTCCTGTGCGGCTGGCTGCTCGCTCTCAACTATATCGCCTTGCTTGGGTTTGAAGCGATTTCCGTTGGCTGGGTGTTGTCGGCGATTTTCCCCGGCATTGAGGGGCCTGTGATTTACACGGTTTTGGGATCGGACGTGCGTTTATTCGGCGTGCTTATCGGTCTCGGCGTTATGGCTGCGCTGACCGCGATACAGTACGCAAGCGTGCGCTCCGTCGACCGCTTTCAAAGTATGCTGACCATAGGTCTGTTGGGGGCGGCGGGGATCTTCGTCGCGGCCGGCCTCGGCCTTGGAGATACCGGCAACTTAAAACCATATGTCGCCGAGACCGCCGAAGGCGGCGTCAACATCGCCGGCATCGCCGCTTTGCTGGCCACCACTTTTTTCTGGTTCGCCGGCTTTGACGTCATCCCCCAGGCGATGGGTGAGAGAAAGGAAGGCGCGCCGTTGCACCTTTTGCAATGGGTTATGCTTTCTTCCATCGGCATGGCGCTGGTGTTTTACGTGCTCGTCATTCTCGCAACCTCCATGGCCGCGCCCCGCGACGTGGTGTTAAGCGCAGACCTGCCGGTGGCCGCCGCCTTCGAAGCTGTGTTGGGTTCTAAACTGATTGCGAACCTCGTTTTATTCGCCGGATTGATGGGTTTGCTGACGACATGGAACGCCTGTTTTCTCGCCGCAACACGTCTGTTGTTCTCGTTGGGACGCGCGCATTTTATTCCCCATCGCTTCGCCCAGGTGAGCGTGCGTCACGGCACCCCCGTTTATGCGATCGTTTTCGCCGCGATTATCGGATCATTGCTCTCATTGTTGGGGCGCAATGCGATTGGAGTGATTGTGAATGTGAGCGCGATCTCCATGGCGTTCGTGTTGCTGCTCATCACTCTCGGCGTCGCCAAGTTGCGTCGAACCGCGCCGGACCACCCACGCCCATACAAAACCCCGTTCGGTCTCACGATCCCCTACGCCGCCGCCGCAGGCTCGGCGATAATTTTAGCAATCGGATTTTGGGGCCTGCTCGATTTCAGCAATGGCGTCGCCTTTGAATGGTACATTCTTGGAGGATGGCTCGCGATCGGCGCGCTGTTCTGGGTTTACGCCTCAGGCATGCGCCGCAAAGTTGACGAGAAAGAGCGGACATATCTCATTTTAGATGAATGAGGGGTGCTGATCAAAGGTCTTTATCTTGGAATGCATCAAAAGTGCATTGCACCGCTCACTTTACAACGCCTTTGTCGTTTTGAGTGATCCAAAGAGGAAGGTGTTTACGTCTGGCTCAGTCCGCAGTGTTCAACAGCCGCGGCGAGCGCGTTGTAGCTGGGCTATGGAAATATGGTTCAAGTGAACTAAGAACGTAAAAAGGCGGGGAGGTGAAAGCAATTGATTTTAATGGTGGGCGCGGGAAGGATCGAACTTCCGACCCCTGCCGTGTGAAGGCAGTGCTCTCCCGCTGAGCTACGCGCCCCTTCAAGAAAATAATTGTATAAGATTGCGATAGATAAAGTCTCGTTTGAGCGCAGTCAATATTTGATATCCGTAAAAGAGCCGCCCAAGCGCGATCTCGCCACAAGCGCCCGTGGTTCGAATCTAACGATTCGCACCCTTAGAGCGTGTCGCGCAAAAGCGGATACCGGTTTTTGCGCAAAAGGGCGATCACTTGTTCGACCATCAAAACAAAGACCTGGAGCACGCCCGTGTGAATCCAATTAAATGAGACGTGATGTAGTGTGTTGAAATAGGCGCATGCTTTGGTTATATTATATTCGTATACGGTGTAATTGCACATGAGAATAAGAAGCAAAATTTGTGAGGGGAAAACTAATTGTACAATAAGAAATGCGGGGCGCAGGCAGGCGCTAACCGCCTAGGGGCGCAGGTCACATCCCCGTTACGTGAGCTGATTTCTCGAAGCCTCCCTCTCGGGCTGCGTTTTTCTTGATGCGAAAGCTTGCGTGTTTGCAAAAGGCCGCTGCATCCGTGCCTTTGGTTATGGTTTGTCTCGGTGCAGCGCTCGCCCAAGACGGCGATAATGAACCGCTCTTATCCGGTGAATTACGGTTTGAAGTTCAAGCAGATCATGTCGTTGACGCCGATTCTGTTGCCGCTGAACGCAACATATATTTCAGCACCACAGAATTGGCTGCGGATTTAAGGCTTACACCTCATATTTTACTGCATGCGGATTTGGTAGTTGAGCCGATCGACGACGCCGGCGGAGACTTGTTTTTTGAGGACCATGGCGTCTTTTTTGAAACCCTGCACGTTGCAGTCGATTTGGACGCTCTGACCCTGTGGGCGGGCAAAGCCAATCCAGCGTTTGGTACAGCTTACGATCCTGGCGTATCCGAGGGCGTTTATGCTGTCGACTTTGCAGAAGATTATGAGGTTGTCGAACGCATCGGCATCGGCGGCGCCTACGCATATGACGCCGGCGCTTTGGGCGCGCAAACGCTTTCGGCGGCTGTGTTCTTCGCCGATACGACGGAGCTGTCCCGCTCTTACGGGGCCGAGCGTGGCCGCGCAGGTCTGGAAGACGGCGGGGCGAGCAACACGGAAGATTTATCCAGTTTTGCAATTGCTTTGGACGGGGCGAATATCCCAGCCGCCCCGGGCTTGTCCTATCATCTTGCTGTGCGCCTGCAAGGCGCGGGAAGGGGCGATGCAGGCGATGATTTCGGCGTTGTCGCCGGTCTTGTTCAAGGGCTCGACGCCGGTTCTCATCGTTTGAACCTTCAGGCGGAAGCCGCGTACTTTGAAAATTTCGACGGCGGTCCCCAGGACGCCGCTTATATATCGGCCGGGGCTATTGCGTTCCAGCGGGAGTGGTTCGCGAACGCCGGGGTGGCGGCCAGGGACTTTTCCGGCGGCCCGTCGGGATCTGATTTTACGGATTATCAAGTCCGCGCCGGCGTCGGACGCAATCTTGTGGGGCCGACGTTGCTCGAAGCCGGCTATCGTTTTTTGCGTCAAGAAAAGCAGGACAGCCACACGGTCGGCGTATGGTTCGTTTATAGCGCGCCTTTTGCGTTTAATGCTTGGCCGTAAGACTGAAAGGCCGCTTTCTATCTTTGGCTGTCCATGTCCCGCCGTTGCACAGGGGGTCTGAACCCGTTAGAACGGCTTTTCCCGTTTGGGGCTCATGCCCCGGCGGCGGTATGACAATTTTTGAAGGACGAGACGCCGGTGAGCGACGTATTTCGCGAAGTCGATGAAGACATCGCCGAAGATCAAAGACGCGCATTGCTTAAAAGATACGGCCCCTACGCTGCGCTGGCGGTAACGACCGTTATCGCCGTCGTTGGGGGGCGGGAGCTATGGGCCGCGCGTCAGGAGGCTGAGCGCCAAGCGAGCGCGACTGAATATGTAGCAGGCGTGGAAACGCTGGCCGGGGACCTGTCCGCCGGTGCGGAGGCCTTGCGGGAATTGGCCGAAAACGGCCCCAAGGGCTACAGCGCGCTCGCCCGGATGCAAATCGCCGGCGCGCGCAACGATGAGGGCGACAAAGAAGGCGCCGCGGCGGCCTATGAGGCGTTGGCTGCCGATAACGCCGCGCCGGAGTTGCTGCGTGATGTAGCGCGCGTACGCCTTGGTTACGTACTGTTGGATCTCGATCGCGCCGCTTCGGCCAGATCTGCTGTCGCACCGCTCTTGAACCGCAACAGCCGTTATCGCCCTTTCGCCCAGGAGATCGCCGGCCTGGCCGCATATGAAGAAGGGGACTTTGCTGGCGCGCGCGAGGCGTTCCAGGCGTTGGCGTTCAGCATTGAGGCGCCTGCGGCCTTGCGGGACACCCGCGCGCCGGAATACCTGGCTCTCGCGGAGGCGGCGCTTGCAATGTCCAAGACGCCGTCGTCCGCCGCTGCGCCCGAGGCCGCGCAGCCTGTTGAAACGGCGCCTGTTCCCGTTGATGCTGAATCCCTTGAAGACACCGCTCCTGAAACCGCCGAGGAAGTGCAATGACGCAACGCCCTTCGACGACTTTTACCCATGTTTTTGGCAAAGGCGTTTTACGCGCCGGCGCGTTGACCCTGGCGGGTCTCGCATTGGCTGGCTGTTCGATACTGTCGTTCGGACGCTCTTCCGATGCAGACCTGAAGGGCGAGGCGCCGCCGGAGGAGGAGCGGATTTCGGTTTTGAGTTTAGGGGAGTCCCTGGACCCCGATCCGCGCTTTTTGACAACGTCGATCAGCCTTCCGCCTTCTTACAAAAACCCGGCCTGGACCCAGGCTGGCGGTGCTGCAGACCACTCTGCACACCATCTTGAGGCTGAGCTTGCTCTGAAAACAGATTGGGTGAGCGACGTTGGCGCGCCGACGACGAAGAAGGTCCGCATTACAGCGCCGCCGATCGTTTCGGACGGTAAGATTTACACTTTAGACGCCTCAGCGACGGTCCAGGCGTCCGACGCGAGCTCCGGCAAGCGCCTTTGGCGGACGCAGTTGACCACGGATATGCGCAAAAAACGCCGCCGCTTCGCCCTGCGCAGCCCCAACGCCCAGGCGCTGGGCTTCGGCGGCGGCGTCGCCTATGAAGATGGACGCGTGTTCGTCTCAACGGGGTTCGGTTATGTCGCCGCCCTTGATGCGGAGACAGGCGAGGAGACCTGGCGGACGGAGACCGGCGCTCCGGTGCGGACTGCGCCTGCGGTGGCGAACGGCCGCGTCTTTGCAACGAATACAAACAATCGTCTTGTGGCCCTTGATGCTGCGACGGGCGCTTCTCTTTGGGATTTCCAGGCGTTTGAGGAAGCTGCGCGTATTCTGTCTTCGGCAAGCCCGGCGGTGGACGACGATCTTGTGATCGCGCCGTTCTCGTCCGGTGAAGTGGTGGCTCTGCGCGCCCAAAACGGCCGCGTCGTTTGGGCGGAAACCTTGTCCCGGGCCTCGCGCCTCACGGCTCTGTCCACCTTAAGCGACATCGCCGGCGCGCCGGTGATCGATCGCGGTCTTGTCTACGCGGTCAGCCACTCCGGCCGCACGGCGGCGATCGACATACGCTCCGGCCGGCGGGTTTGGGAAAAGAATGTCGGCGGCATTCACATGCCGTGGGCGGCCGGCGACTACCTGTTCATGGTCACGGTCGAAGGCGATCTTGTGTGCCTGGCGCGCCAGGACGGCGCTGTCGCCTGGGTGACGGAGCTGCCGAAATACAAGAATGAAAAGCGCAGGAAAGGCAAAATCACCTGGGCCGGACCCGTGCTGGCCAGCGACATGCTGTATCTCATCTCGACCGAGGGCCGTGTCATCGGCGTAGATGCTGTGTCGGGGGAGGTGAAAGCGTCCGAGCGTCTCGTGAAAGGCGGTTCGGTTCTGCCGCCGATCGTTGTCGACGGAAAGCTTTACGTCCTCAGCGACAAAGGCAAGCTGGTCGCCGTCAGATAGCTATTTGACGCTGCCGCCCCTGCGCTGCGCTTCGTGCGGCGCGCGTTACAACGTGATTGTTCATGACCTTCAAAGTCGCCATCGTCGGTCGGCCCAATGTCGGCAAATCGACCCTGTTCAATCGTCTTGTGGGCAAGCGCCTCGCCCTTGTCCATGACGAGCCCGGCGTCACGCGCGACCGCCGGGAGGGGGAGGCGCGCCTCGGCGACCTCGATTTCACGATCATTGACACAGCCGGCCTTGAGGAGGCGCCGGAAGCAGCTCTTGAATCCCGGATGCGGGAACAGACCGAACGCGCCATCGCCGAAGCGGACGTCAGCCTGTTTCTTATCGACGCCAGGGCCGGCGTCACCCCTATGGACCGCCATTTTTCCGAGCTGTTGCGCAAAGGGGGCCGGCCGGTGGTCCTCGCCGCGAACAAGGCTGAGGGGCGGGCCGGCGAGGATGCGTTTTACGAAGCGTTCGAACTTGGCCTTGGCGAGCCTTTGGCGTTATCGGCGGAGCACGGGGAGGGGATGGGCGAGCTTTACGCCGCCCTGGAGCCTTTCGCTGCAGCCAAAGATGGGGGGGAGGCGGAGGAATTTGATTGGGACGATCCTCGCAAACCCTTGCGGATCGCCATTGTCGGGCGTCCGAACGCCGGTAAGTCGACGCTGGTGAACCGCCTTATCGGTGAAGATCGCATGCTGACCGGGCCCGAGGCGGGGATCACCCGGGACTCGATCAGCGTCGAATGGCGCTGGCATGACGGCAAACGGGATTGGCCGATCAAGCTGCACGACACGGCGGGGTTGCGCAAAAAATCGAAAGTAACGGAGAAACTTGAAAAGTTATCCGTGTCCGATGCATTGCGTGCAGTGCAGTTCGCCGAGGTTGTGATTTTAATGACCGACGCTGAGACGCCGTTTGAAAAGCAGGATTTGCAGATCGCCGACCTTGTCCTGCGGGAGGGGCGGGCGCTTATCCTGGCGGTGAACAAATGGGATCTCATCGAAGAAAAGAGCGCAGCGTTCAATGCGTTGAAAGAGAAAGTCGCGCGGCTCTTGCCCCAGGCGCCTGGAATTCCCGTCATCGCCATCTCCGCGGAGACGGGCTCCAATCTCGATAAACTGTTGAAGGCCGCGACCGGCGTTTATGTGGACTGGAACGCACGTGTGAAAACGCCGGACCTTAACAACTGGCTCGCCGACGCCGTGCAAAAGCATCCGCCCCCCGCGGTTTCAGGGCGTCGCTTGAAAATCCGCTACGCCGCCCAAACCAAGACCCGCCCGCCCACTTTTGTGGCGATGTGCTCCCGCGCGGACGAGGTGCCTGAAAGCTATCGTCGGTACTTGCTGAACTCATTGCGCGAGGCGTTCGACATACCCGCCGTACCGGTGCGGCTGTTGCTGCGGAAATCAAAAAATCCGTATGCGCCTAAGGTGTAAAGCACAAAGTTTTTAGTGCTTACGCACCCGTTGGCCCACATGCTGGGGATGTCATCCCAGCGAAAGCTGGGATCCAGGGGCGGCATGCTCTCAAGCGAGCGGTCCCTCACATCCTGACCTTCATCAGGATGACCATGGTGCTGTGCTGGAAAATCTTGCCAGGAATTAAGGGGGTGGCGGGGTTACCCCTTCGCCCAATCCGCATAATTCACCCGCACGCCGTTCTCCGCATACCCCGCCCGCGTCATTTCAACATACAGCGGTGCAACATCTTCTGGCTGGGGAAGCGTATCGGGATCTTCTCCCGGCATCGCTTTGGCGCGCATCCGCGTCGCCGTCGCCCCGGGGTTCAGTAAATTCACCCGCACCGATGTTTCAGCGCACTCCGCCGCATAAGACAAGGCCAAAGCGTCAAGTCCCGCCTTGCTGGCGGCATAGGGGCCCCAATAAGCCCGGGGGCGGATTGCGGCGCCGCTGGTGACAAACAGCGCCCGACCGGCCTCTGAGGCTTTCAGCAGCGGGTCGAGGGATCGTATAAGGCGCCAGTTGGCGGTGAGGTTCACCGCGACGGTTTCTTCAAAAATCGTTGGCGTTACATGACCCAGCGGGGCAAGCTCCCCCAAAAGACCGGCGTTCGCCGCGAGGCCGTCCAGCCGGCCCCAGCGTTCATAAAGCGCCGCTCCAAGACGATCGATGGCCTCGCCGTTCATAAGATCAAGGGGAACGATAGTCGCTGAGCCGCCTGCTGCGGTGATTGCGTCGTCGACCGGCTCAAGATTCTCCGCTTTGCGCGCAGTGATAATGACATGGTCGCCGGCCTTCGCCAGCGCCACGGCGGCGGCCCGGCCAATGCCGGCGGATGCGCCTGTGACAAGTGTGATTCGTGGTGTGTCGGTCATCGTGTGGGGATCAATATTGAAAGCCGTGGGGCGTTATATGGTGAAGGCGTCGGCTTCTCACCCTGTCTCCGCCAAAAGCGATAATTGGGCGACGGAGCGTTTTGCGGATTGTCTTTGAAGGTCCGTCAACTGCGTTGGGTAGTCGCCGGTGAAACAGTGGTCGGTAAAGGCCGGCTCGTCGTCGTCCCGGTGGGTCCGGCCCATCGCCTTGTAAAGCCCGTCGAGGGATACGAAACCGAGACTGTCTGCATCGATCTCAGCCCGCATTTCCTCATGGGATTTCGTCGCCGCCAATAATTCGTCCCGGCTAGGCGTATCGATGCCGTAATAATCCGGAAACTCGATCGGCGGGCAGGCGATGCGCATATGCACTTCCCTGGCGCCTGCGTCGCGCACCATGTTTACGATTTTCCGGGACGTCGTACCGCGCACAAGGCTGTCGTCCACGAGTACGACGCGCTTGCCTTCAATTTGTGATCTGTTCACAGAAAGCTTCCGCTTGACGCCAACTTCGCGCAGCTTTTGCTGCGGCGTGATGAAGGTGCGGCCCACATAATGGCTGCGGACGATGCCAAGCTCAAAATCCAATCCGGCTTTTTGCGCATAGCCGAGGGCTGACGGCGTACCGGAATCCGGCACGGGAATGACGACGTCGGCGTCGGCCGGCTGCTCCTTGGCCAGCCTGCGGCCAAGACGTTTGCGCAGCTCATAGACGCTTTGTCCGTCAACGATGCTGTCGGGCCGTGCGAAATAGATAAGTTCGAACACACAGGGCCTGGCCGGCCGCGTCGGGGCGAAACGGACGCTTTCAATGCCATCTTCGGTACACACGACAATCTCCCCCGGCTCAATGTCGCGCACGAATTGCGCGCCGATCAGATCAAGCGCACAGGTCTCAGACGCCAGCACCGGCGCGCCGTCAAGATCGCCGAGGATAAGAGGGCGAATGCCGACAGGATCGCGCGCGCCGATAAGCTTTTTGTTTGTAAGCGCCACCAGCGCATAGGCGCCTTCGATTTGCTTCAGCGCGTCGATAAGCTTGTCAATGAGTCTGAGCTGGTGGGAGCGGGCGGTCAGCTGCAAGAACAGCTCCGAATCCGACGTCGACTGAAAGATGCAGCCATGTTTCACCAATTCCTCGCGCAAGGTGCGCGCATTGGTGAGGTTGCCGTTGTGGGCGACGGCGAAGCCGCCGGAAACAAGATCGGCGTAAAGCGGTTGGGTGTTGCGCAGGACGGGCCCGCCCTGGGTGGAATAGCGGGTGTGGCCGATCGCCCGATCGCCCGGAAGCCGTTCCAGCACGGTTGCTTTGGAGAACGCGTCGCTGACGAGGCCTGGATGGCGCTCTGAGTAGAACAGCTCCCCGTCAAAGGTGGCGACGCCTGCAGCCTCTTGACCGCGGTGCTGCAGCGCATGGAGGCCGAGTGCTGCGATAGCGGCGGCCTCTCCGACGCCGGCGATGCCGAAAACCCCGCACTCTTCATTGAGACGGTGGGCGTTTAAGAGGTTTTGAAGTTCGGCGTCGATAGAGGCTTCTTCAGCCAGTCTTGCATGTCGCTCCCTGGCGAGGAAGTCGGCTGTTTTTTGTGTGCGGGACCGTGTCATTCGCTCTCCGTGGTGGTGGTCGTCGTTAGGATTTGCTCCAGGCTGTCGCGGTCGCCTGACGCGTAGCCTTCGTTTCCGCCAGTTCTGGCGGTTGCATTCGGCGACGCCTCATCTGCTTTTGGCGGAAGGCTCGATTCTTTAGTCTCCGTCTGGTCCGGTTCAGGGGCGAATTGCCCTAAAAATTCGCTGAGACTGCGCACCATGGGATAGGTGGCGCCGCTGCGGACCCAGTCGGGTTGCCGGCTTTGGTCCTGCAGGTAGCTGTAGCTGAGGTAGACAAGCCCGACGAGAAGAACCCCGCGCAAGGCGCCGAAGCCGAAGCCCAGCGCCCGGTCCGCCGTAGGCGAATAGCGGTCCGTGAGGTAGACGGACAGTTTGCCAAGCAAGATGCGCAAAGCGACATAAACAATAACGAACAGGGCGGCGATCAGAACGAAATCCGTGATCCAATTGTCTTGAATCGCATCCCGTGCGCCTTCGCGTAAAAGCATGAACAGCCAAAGCGCGCCAAGGGCGGCGCCGACGATCTCCAGAATTGACGCGGCCTCGCGCACGAACCCCCTCGCGAGCGCTAAAAGGCCGGACACCAAAATCGCTACGAGAACCAATCCGTCAAATGCGGTCATGGGCGCCCCCCCGCTTGGTTTTCAGATCTATCGGACCGCGCTCCGCCGGCGGCTCCCAGCCGCTCAACATACGCCGTCAAATCGCTCAACGCTTCTAACGCCACTGTAGACCCGAACTCCCCCGCCGAAGCAATATCCGGCGGGCCTAAAACGGTCGAAAAACCCAATTTCGCCGCTTCTTTCAACCGCGCGTCGGTCTGGCTCACCGGCCGGACCGCGCCTGACAACCCAACTTCGCCGAGCACTGCGCACTCCCGGGGCAGGGCGACGTCGTACAGCGAGGATACAAGCGCCGCCGCCGCCGCCAGATCCGCCGCCGGCTCTGCAATGCGCAGGCCGCCCGCCACATTCAAATAGACGTCATGGTGTGCAAATTCCAGTCCGCACCGCGCCTCCAGAACCGCCAGCAGCATCGACAGCCGCGCCCCGTCCCAGCCGACCACGGCGCGGCGCGGGGAGCCAAGGGAAGATCTGTTCACAAGCGCTTGAATTTCCACAAGAACCGGCCGCGTGCCCTCGATGCCGGCGAACACGGCGGCGCCGGAACACGGCTCCCCCCGCTCGGCGAGGAACAGCTCCGACGGGTTCGACACCTCGGCGAGGCCCTTGCCCGTCATTTCGAAGACGCCGATCTCCTGAGCCGCGCCGAAACGGTTTTTTACAGCCCGCAGAATGCGGAACTGTCGCCCGGCCTCTGCTTCAAAATAGAGCACGGCGTCCACCATGTGCTCCACCACCCGGGGGCCGGCGATCTGGCCGTCCTTGGTCACATGGCCCACAAGCAGCATCGCCGCGCTGGAGCCCTTGGCGTAGCGGATAAGATCCTGGGCGCAGGCGCGCACCTGGGTGACGGTCCCGGGCGCGGCGGGCAGGGCGTCGGACCACAGGGTTTGGATCGAATCGATAATGACGATGTCGGGCTTCACCGCCTTTAAGGTCGCGAGGATGTCCCTGAGCGAGGTTTCGGCGGCGAGCTGAACCGCGGCGTTCGCCAGGCCGAGCCGGGCGGCCCGGAGGCGGATCTGCGCCACGGCCTCTTCGCCCGAAATATAGGCGACCCGCGCCCCTGACCCGGCGATCCCCGCTGCGATTTGCAGGAGCAGCGTGGACTTGCCGACGCCGGGGTCCCCGCCGATCAGCAGGGCCGAGCCGGGCACCAGTCCGCCGCCCGTGGCGCGATCGAACTCCGCATTGCCGGACGGCAGCCGCGGCGCCTCCTCAGCGTCGCCTTTTAAGGCGCTGAGTTCAACGACCCGCGCCTTGGCGCCGGCCGCCGGTTTCGCCGCCGCCATAGATCCCGGCGGGCCCGACGCCGCCTCCGCCACAATTGTGTTCCACTCTCCGCAAGCGTCGCACCTGCCCGCCCACTTGGCGGTGACGTTTCCACAGGACTGACAGACGAAGGTTTCGGCGGCGCGGGGCATAAAACGCATCTTCCCATTTACGAAACGGGATCATGTCGCGACTCGGGGGGCCGGCGCTAGATGTGCTGTTTCAATAGGTTGTCCATTCGGTCCTGCCGGTGGGGATTGGAGTTACCAAGCTTCAAATCTCTTGGGAGGGACCGAATGAACGTTCACAAGAACGCCAAACAGACGCCGCTGGGTCGAGAGCAGATGGTGCTTCGGGTGCTCCGCGGGCAAACGCTGGTGCGTGCGCCGAACGGGCGCTTTGTGGACCAGAGGGCGGATAATCGAAATGCGTAAGAAGCGACGCCCGCCGTCCCCTCAGCCAAGCATGATAACGCATTAGCGAATGTGGGCGGCGGGCGCTGAATGTCGGTCAGGACTGCTCAGATGCAGGCTTAAAATTCAACCGCGATAGAGCCTATGATCGTCCGCGGCGTAGAGGTTCCCACGCGCAAGGCGGCGAACGCGTCTGACGACGCACCGGATTGCGCCTGTTGGTACTCTTCTTCAAAAACATTGGAGGCGTTTAATTGCGCTTTCCACGGGCCGCGCTTGTAATAGGCGGCAAGGTCGACTTGCACCCAGCCGTCAAACTCCGCTTCGTTCGCCGTTGATGCGAAGACATCGCCTTGCGCAAAGACGCCGCCGCCCACGCCGAGATCGCCGTCCGCCACTTCAAACTCATAGAATGTGAAAAGATTGAAGTTGTTTTCAGCAATGCCGCCAAGTTTGTTGCCTTCGGTGAAGACAGCGCCGAATTCGCCTTCGCCACTTTCAGTTATTTCGGCGTCGATATAGGCGTATCCGCCTTGGACGCGCCATGCATCTGTGATTTGACCCACGACTTCGAGTTCAAAGCCCTGATTGGAAATCTCTCCGATATTGCCGAAACGAATATCAGCTGCGGTTGGATCGATGGCGAAGGGCACGCCCTCACGGGTCACATCATAAATGGCGGCCGTAATGAGAAGACGTTCATCGTTGAGCGTAAACTTCGCTCCGAGCTCATATGAAACAGAAGTTTCCGGGTCGATAGGACCGCCGTCGATCCCTTCGAGGCCGGCGGCCGGCAGGTAACCTTCGGAATAAGACGCATAGAACGATATATTATCTGCTGGCGAATAAACGAGGCCCCCGCGGAAGCTAAAGTTACTCTCGCTATAATTCTGTTCATTGTCCTCAAAGTCCGAATACCGCCCTCCGATCAGAACCGCAAACTGATCATTGAGGGTGACGTAGTCGATGAAGTTAAACCCTTGCTCTTGCGTATCGCTTTCCGTCGTCGTGGGCGGAGTTGTGCGCAAGCCAAAGCCGACGGTATCCGTTAGCTGAACGAACCCGTTGGTCGAGCCGATTTCCGAAGGATCGAAAGTTGTTGAGTACTCGCGGGTTGCGACATTGAACGTCACCCGACGATCCGCCCTGCTGGTTGTCGATACTGATGTCAGCTCTTCAAATGTATAGGACGCCAGGATTTGGTGTTCGAACCCGAACCCGTCTTCAAAATCAAAAAAGTTCTTCAAAGTGATTTGCCGCGCTTCGCCTGTGCCGAAAGTGAGCCGGGGCTCGATGCTGACTTCGTTCTCGTTGCTGCTTCCGATCGGGGCTATGACATCAAGGTTTCCTGTTGAGAATCTGGCGGTGCTATCAAAAACGTCCTTATCGTTATCCGTATAAGAATATACCGCTTCAGTCCGCCAGAAATCTGTAATGTCATATTCCGCGATGGCGTAGAACCTTTGAGATTCAGCAGCGCTTTTCGTACTCCAATTCGGTATGCCGAAGAAAAGCTCTTCATTCAGGCGATTGCTGTAAGTGTAGCCGTCGACACTGTTGCCGTCTAAAACTTGTCCGCGATCTTGCGTGTAATCATCGTCAATATACTCATAACCCAAGATCAGGTTGAAATTCGCGATCGGACTCCACGCAATGCTCGGGTTTATGAGCAAGCGTTGGCGCTCGACTTCGTCGCGGAAACTGCCTGAGTCCTCGTAAGCGCCCACAAGGCGGTAAGACAACTGATCGTTGGCGCCCGGTACAGCGCCAGTCATATCGGCTTCCACCTTGTAAAAGTCGAAGCTGCCGCCAATAATTTCAAGGGAGTTGTAATACTCCGCCTGCGGGCGCTTCGTGATGTAATTGATCACGCCGCCGGGCTGGCCCTGCCCGTAAAGAAGGGCTGAGGGCCCTTTTAGAACTTCAATTCTTTGAATATTCGCCGTTTCCGTAGATGGAATATTAGAGCCGTTGGATCTGTTGTTGATCCGTGCGCCGTCTTTGTAAATCGACTGGGACGAATCGAACCCCCGAATCGAAAACCTTTCCTCGCCGCCATTTCCTGTCTTAAATTTTGTGACGCCCGCCACGTTGCGCAGCGCGTCGTCCACATTATTCACCTGCTGGTCTTTCAAAAGGTCCTGGGAAATGACGCTGATGGCGGCCGGTGTTTCAAGTTGTGTGAGATCCAGGCCCACGGCGGATGTCTGGCCTTTGTTGGCGAGGTAATCCCTGTTGAAGCCCTGGACGATGATGACGTCCACGTCCTCATTATCGTCGTTTTGTGTGATCTCCGGAGTTTCCTGGGCGAAGGCGGCCGAAGCGGTTAAAGCGATAAGTGATACTGTGAGACCGAATTTGCGCATTGTGATTTCCCCTTTTTCCGCCTCGGTAGAATGGATGGTCTTTTGCTCGATGGCCTCGCCCCAAATGGCGACGCCTGTTTATGTGAATGAGAACTACTCTCATCATTTTTAGACATAAGTGGACGAGCAGGCCATACCGACGCCGTAATAATATACAAGAACACATAGAATAGCATCCCGAAATGACAATAGTATGCGTTTTTTTTGGGTGTAATGCGTCAAATTCTGAATGTGTGTTGCCAGCGACACACTGGTTGTGGCCATACAACTATGGTCGGCAAATTGTGTTGGCGCTCTCAATTCACGGCGGCGCTTTGACTTTTGAAGGCCGCTTGTTTGTCTCATGAACTTAAAAATCAAGCCTCCGCACCATTGTGAAAGCGACGGCTAAAACCCATATGGAAATCAGTTAAAATGACGCCTACGGCTTATACAAAAGGGAATCTGTTTTGCTCGACCGTTTGATGAACGCTGCGAACTCCAATCCAAATCAAGCTGGCGGGGGCGCGCCTTTCAGCCTCGATCAACTGTTGACAGGCTCCGGCGGGCTCGCCACCGGCGCCGCCGCCGGCGGCTTGGCGGCGTTATTGCTTGGCGGTGCAAAGCCGAAGAAACTTGCAAAGAACGCTCTGAAGGTCGGCGGCGTCGCGCTGGTTGGGGGGCTGGCCTATAAGGCTTATCAGGACTGGCAAAAGAATAAGGCGGCCGTGTCTGGCGCGCCGGCCGCCGCCGCGCCGCCGGCGCCGCCAGAAGAGGCGTTGTTTATTCCCCAGGCATCGGACCAGCAGGCGCGCCTCGCCCAATCCTTAATGCGCGCCATGGCGTCGGCCGCCAAAGCTGACGGCCATGTGACGCCTGAAGAGCAAAACCGCATTTTACAGCAGCTCCAATCAATTGAGATGCGTCCGGAAGATTTTGCTTTCATAAAAGCGGAATTGGAAAGCCCCCTCGATATGGAGGCTGTTGTCCGTGATGCGACAACACCCGAGCTGGCGGCTGAGCTCTACGCTGCATCTTTGCTGGTGGTCGATCCGGACGGTTTGGCGGAAAAGGCCTATCTGTCCCAATTGGCGTCAAAGCTACATCTTCAGCCGGAGTTGGTGGAGCATATTCACGCCAACGCATCGGCCTAGGCCGGCCCTTACGCGTTTAAAAGCTTTTTGGTTTTCATACCCAAAGTTCCGTTTTGACGGACCTGGCGAACTCGTCCTAAAAACCGCATATTATGGACGCAAACACTCATTCTCCAGTTTCGCCGCAAGCGCCGGATCAATCCCAGGCCCAGGCCTGGGCCCGGGCCGCGACCATCGCAGCGGTCGCTATGGCCCTCGTCCTGTGTGCGGCAAAGCTGGCCGCATGGTTCGCCACTGGCTCGGCCGCTGTCCTTGGCTCTCTTGCGGACAGCACCCTTGACCTGTTCGGCAGTCTCGCCGCGGTGTTTGCGGTGCGCTACGCCGCTGCGCCGCCGGACGACAATCATCGGTTCGGGCATCAAAAAGCCGAGGCGCTGACTGCTCTTGGCCAGGTTGCTTTGATCGCTGCGTCGGCGGCGCTTGTCACATGGGAAAGCGTGCAGCGTCTGTTCTCGCCTGAGCCGATTGTTCGCGCCGAAATCGCCATTTCGGTTCTCGCCCTGTCGCTTTTGGCGACGATTGGGTTGGTGGCCTTTCAAACGCTGGCGTTGCGAAAGTCTGGATCGCTCATCGTCGAGGGGGACCGTGCGCACTATCTTGGCGACGTCCTCGCCAACGGTGGAGCGCTGCTTGCTGTGGTGATCGCGGGGATGTTTTCGTTTCCACGGGCGGACGCCTTCGCCGGCCTTTTGGCCGCTGGTTTTTTGTTTTATGCGGGACTGCAGGTCGCGCGTCGCGCCGTGCCGCAATTGATGGACGAAGAGCTTCCCGAGGCCGACCGGATCATCATACGGGAGTTGTTGGAGGCCGATCCTGACGTGATCGGTTTTCACGCGTTGCGCACACGCCAGGCCGGAGGGCGCCGCTTCGTGCAGCTGGATATTCAATTGGACCCCTCGATCAGTCTGCGCGCCGCCCATGAGATCGCCGATCGTGTGGAGCAGGGGCTGGAGGCTGCATTTCCCGACGCCGATGTTATCGTCCACCAGGACCCCGCCGGCGAAGCGCGTTTGGAGCGCCGCGCTGTAGACGGTGAGGCGGGGTGAGCCGTAAGCGCCGCAGATGTTGAGAGCGCCATGCGGTGCGTATTTTAAGATCGCTGTTTATCACGCGTAGATGCGAGGTGTTGCTCTGTGTCCTATGACGAGGCGGCAAAAATACATTCCGCCTTTGAGGCGGCGGGCTCAAAAACCAGACCTTTCGCCCTCGCAGCGGCCTTCGCTCGCGGTCAGGATGCGCCAGAGATCTCCGTTTCCGGCCCAATAAACCGCCGCTCTGCCGAGCCGGTGGGACTGAACGCCAAATGGCACATCGGATCGATTTCAAAATCCTTCACAAGCGCGCTCGTGATGCAATGCGTGGAACGGGGCCAGCTCGATCTTGATGCGGCGGTGGGGGATGTGTTGGGACCATATGCGCGAGAGCTGCATCGCGACTGGGCGAACGCGACGTTGCGACAGCTCCTCAGCCATTCTGCGGGGCTGGCTGGGGGCGTGCCTATATCAAAGCTGCGCGCGCCGAACGCAGCGTCCGCCGCCGAGGCGCGTATCTCAGTGTTGCGGAAACTATGGACGGCCCCGACGCCCGGGCGGCCGGGCAAATTCAAATATTCTAATTTCGGCTACATGTTCGCCGGCGTCGTTTTGGAACAGGCGATGGGTAAGGCCTGGGAGGATCTTGTATTTGAGAGCCTGACGCGCCCGCTCGGTCTTGGGTCCGCCGGGCTGTACGCACCGACGTCTGACGGCGACCCGTGGGGCCACCATGGATATGTCTTTTCAAAACGCCCGGTCAGTCCGGATCATCCTAAATCGGATTTGCCCTGGGCCGTCGGACCGGCCGGTCTGCTCCACATGTCCCTCGCCGATCTCATAAAATGGGGCCAGATCAATCTCAGCACCGCCAAGGGGGGACAGTTTGCGAATTTCTTGTCGCCTGAAAGCTGCCGCGCCATGCAGAGCCCCGTTGCGGACAGTTACGGACTTGGCTGGATTGCCGAGCCGGCGCGTCGCGGCAATCCCGCAATTGTATGGCACAATGGCTCAAACCTGTTATGGACCGTCATCTTGATGATGGTTCCCGAACAAAATCTTACGCTGGCGGTCGCCACAAACAGGTTCGCCGTATTCAGAATAAATGCACTCGCCCGAAAGCTCTTGGCGGCGTTGATGTAAAGCGTATTCATCTTTGCCAAACAGAAAGGCTTTGGGGTGGCGGCTCAAGCCTTCAACACATCCATCTGAATGGGCCCTTCGGCTCGTCCGTGGACGAACTGGTCCACCATCGGATTGCCCGAATTATCGATGTTCGACGCGTCGCCGGTCCATATAATTTGACCCTTGTAAATCATCGCGATTTTATCGGCGATTTTGCGGGCGCTCGCCATATCGTGGGTGATCGAGACCGCCGTCGCACCGAGGCCTTTCACTTGCTCCACAATCAGATTGTTGATGACGTCGGCCATGATGGGGTCGAGGCCCGTGGTCGGCTCATCGAAGAACAGAATTTCCGGTTGCGAAGCGATAGCCCTGGCGAGACCCACGCGCTTTTGCATGCCCCCGGACAGCTCCGCCGGGGACAACTCCCCGACCTCCGGAGACAGCCCGACGCTGGCCAGACATTCCAGCGCCCGGTTTTTGGCGTCCGAGCGCTTCTGCTTGTCGCCGTTGATAAGGCGGAAAGCGACATTCTCCCAGACCGGCAAACTGTCGAACAGCGCCGCGCCCTGGAACAGCATGCCCATCTTGCCGCGGACTTGCTTTTGCGCCTTCTCGCCAAGGCGTGTGGTCTCCTTGCCGTCGATGCGCACAAAGCCCTTGTCGGCCTTCAAAAGCCCGAGGATGCATTTCAGCATGACGGATTTTCCGGTGCCGGACCCGCCGATCACCACAAGCGATTCGCCCTTCGCCACGGACAGGTTCACCCCGCGCAGAACATGTTTGGGCCCAAAGGATTTGTGGACGTTTTCAAGTTCTATCTTCGCTGTTGCGGCCATGGTTCAAGTTCCCACGAAGATCGAAGTGAGGGCGTAGTTGGCCGCGAAGATCAAAACTGCGGCGCTGACAACTGCATTGGTGGTGGCCCGTCCCACGCCTTGTGCGCCGCCCCGGGAGCGGTAGCCGTGGAAGCACCCCATGAGCGCGATGATAAATCCGAACACCGCCGCCTTGATCAGGCCGGTGACGACGTCATCCACGGTAATGAAGTCGATTGTGTTCTGAATATAGGTCTCGCTGTTGAAGCCGAGGGAATAGACCCCGACAAGATACCCGCCATAAACGCCGATGGCGTCGGCGACGCCCACGAGCAGGGGCAGGGCGATAACGGCGGCGAGAATGCGCGGGCCCACCAGATATTTGAACGGGTTGACGGCGAGGGTGGCCAGGGCGTCGATCTGCTCCGTCACCCGCATGGTGCCGATTTCTGCGGCGATGGAGGCCGACACCCGACCGGCCAGCATCAGCGCGGCCAGAACGGGTCCCAATTCCCGCGTAATGCCGAGGACGACGATGTTCGGCACGAATTGCTCGGCGTTGAAACGGGTGCCGCCGGTGTAAATGTTGAGCGCCAGTGCGCCGCCCGTGAAAATGGCGGTGAGGCCGACCACTGGCAAGGACGCGTAGCCGATGCGGATGAGCTGTTTTAGCAAAAGATCGAAAAATACCGGCGGCGTCACGGCGTGCACGGCGCCGCGAACTGCGAAAATCGCCAGGGCCCCGATCTCCCCAAGCGCGCTCAGCGTCGCCCGCCCTATCATTTGCAGGAAATTCATAAAACTCGACCCTGGATGCCCCTCGAATATGAAAACGCTATGGTATCCTCGTCAGCGTTAAACCATGATTTACAAGTCTTCGCGGCCCGGCGGAACCCATGCTGAAGCATTATATCGATAGTGTCGCGCATATCGCCGACCAAGGCTTGTAAAAAGTTCGTAAGTAATGGAGCCCGACGCCGCCGCGACATCCTCAACGGGCATGTTGGGGCCGAACAGTTCGACATGCTCCCCGGGGGCGAGCGCATTTTCGGCAAAGTCCGTCACATCGATGGCGATCAAATCCATGGAGACCCGTCCCGCCACGGGCGCTTCGGCGCCTTTAAGCCAGACTTTTGCAGCGTTCGACGCCGCACGCAGATAGCCGTCGGCGTACCCGACATTCACGATGGCGATCCGCGAGGCGCGCGCAAGCGTGTGTGTCGCGCCGTAGCCGACAGCCGCCCCGGCCTCGGCGTTGCGGATCTGGATGATTGGCGCTGTTGCGGTGACAACGGTCTTGAGCCGCGCGTCGGGCGCATCCATGGGCCCTGCGCCATAAAGTCCTATGCCGGGCCTGATAAGGTCGAAGACATACGCGTTCCCCAACATCGCTCCGGCCGACGCAGACAGGCTCGCGGGCGCATGGGGCTGAAGCGCCCGCGCGGCGCGAAAATTTTCCAGCTGAACACTGTTTTGAGGGTGCGTGGGATCAGAAGCGCAGGCGAGGTGCGACATAAGGTAGGTCACATCGATCGGCGCCATGAGATCCGGCGCTTGTGCGAGGCGCCTTCGTCCCGCCGCATCCAGACCGAAGCGGGTCATCCCTGTGTCCACATGGAGGGCGGCGGGCAGCTTGCGTCCTTGCCGCCGCGCCGCCGCGCCCCAGATTTCGATTTGCGGGATGCTGTTCAAGACCGGCTTAAGACGGGCCGATAAAAACGCCTCCTCCTCGCCTGGAAGAACGCCGCCGAAGATGTATATACCCGCGTCCGCATGGATCTTGTCGAGAAAGGCGCGCAACGCCGCCCCTTCTTCCACGCGAGCGACAAAGAAGGTCTGGCATCCGGCGTTGAGCAGCGCCGTTGCGACGGCCTCGGCGCCAAGGCCGTAACCGTCTGCCTTCACGACGCCCGCGGTTTGCGCACGGTGGGCAAGACTTTGGAAAAACCTGTAATTGGCGGCGAGGGCGTCGAGGTTTATGGAGAGCGCGGGGGAAGAAGCGGGCATGTGTACGGAGTTAGCTTTCGTTTATATCTTGCGCACGCCGGACGATGCGCAACAGCATGCGCTTGGGCAGTCGGCCCATCATCCAGTACTGTAACCGCCGTATAGGGCGCAAACCGCCAAAGGCGTCCATCTTGCCTTGCATCATGGCGGCGTAGCCTTCTTCGGCGACGGTGCGCGGACTTTCGGCTTGGCGAAAGAGTTGCGTGGCGTCCATGCCCGAGGCGGAGGCGAATTCCGTGGCCGTCGCCGACGGCATGAAGTTCGTCACTGTGACGGCCGTGTCCCTCAATTCCTCCACAAGGGCGTTGCTTAAAAACGCGGCGAAGACTTTGCTGGCGAAATAGACCGCCTGCAACGGACCGGGCTGCAACGCGGCGGTTGAGGTCACATTTAAAATCCGCCCACGGTTTCGCTCCACAAAGCCCGGCAAGAACAAGCGCGTCAGCGCCGCCAGAGCCACCGTGTTCACTTGAATCATATTGCGGCTGACGGCCCAGTCCTGCTCATGGAAATTGCCGCGGGCGCCGAAGCCGGCGTTGTTGATCAGCACATCAAGCGCGACGTCTTTGGCGGTCACGTTTTCAAAAATACGCTCCGGCGCGCCTTCATCGCCCAGGTCCTCCGGCATGGCCCAGACGGAAACCCCATGGGCCGCCTCCAATTCTGTTTTCAGCTCCTCCAGCCGGTCGGCGCGCCGGGCGACCAAAACCAGATCGCCGCCCTTTTCCGCATGAATGCGCGCAAATTCCCGGCCAATGCCGCTGGATGCGCCGGTGATGAGAGCTGCGTTGTGCATGGGACGCCTTTTCGATGGAATATGAATGCTCTATTCAGTTTTGACGGAGCTTTGCGCTGCGTCAATGAGCCTTGCGAGAATTCTTTGAGGGAGCGAACGCCGGGCATGCGCGGATGCGTTCTGAGCGCGCCGGTCTTCAGCACAAGAAGGTTCATCTTGTTACTGATTGAAACATAATTCTGTTGCGTGCTGTTTGTTCAGTGTTAACTCTTCGCTTCAGCGGGCAAGTTTGCTGTCGTGAAGTCTGCTTCACTCAATACGTGGCCGTATCTGCAATACTTATGCGGACCGATGTTCCATAGTTTTCTAAAGGCGTTTCCGGCGCTTCGCGATGCGGCGCCACAAAATTGACTTTAACACTCATATAAATATCGCCGCGTTGTGCACGGAACGCCCAAAATCCGTGCTCAAACATATTTTCGATTTTTGTGGTTTCGGCGAGTGAAGGTCTAATTTTAGGATGAATCGCGCCAGTCGTATCGAAAAATGAAGCAGACCCAAGCTCCAGCTTCGGTTCGTTAAAGCGCGGCTTATTGCTTGGAGGCGAATATTCGAACCCTTCGACCAGAAACCAATCGCGGATACGTGCTGAAAGTTCAAGGGCTTCAACAAGCGAAAGCTTTTCTGATTGTGGGTTGAACCAAACGCCTTCGACGCGGTTGTCCTTCGGGTCAAGTGTCACATGCGTTGAATACAAAGAAACAAATCCGAACCCTGATATCCACGTGATTTTACCGGCTATGTCTTTAAAAATAAATGTTTTGTTATTTGCTCCGCTTACGAAAATGATCGTGTTTTTACGTGAAATGGACTCGATAATCTTCCGCTCAGGAGGGGCATTGCGAAAAAGACCGAGTCTCTTTGCATCATAAGTAATGTGATTTTCTTCAATGGTGAATGCAAATGTAGCAACGTTACGATTGGCGTCCCATATGCGAAAAGCGAGGGCTGTGATAATGAGAAAAAATGCACTGAGAACAATTCTGCCTGCGCTCAGCTTGAATTTAAGGGAAACCGGGGAGTTTTCCGTCATGGAGTCTTATCCATTCAATGTGCGGATATATCGGCGATCTCCACGCGTATATGCGTTTCATAATCTTCCAGTAGCGTTTCAGGAGCTTCGCGATGCGGGGCGGTGAAGCCGACTTTTACACCCATATGAATGTCGCCGCGCTCTGCTTCCAAAGCCCAAAACCCATCTTCAAACATATTTTCGATTTGAGAAGATTCGACAATCAGATGCCGGATATCAGGGTGCACAGCCCCATGCTCATCAAGATATTCGACATCGCCGAGTACCAGGCTCGGTTCTCCCCACCGCAAATATCCGCGATCCGGTGAATGGGTGAAACCTTCAGTGAGAAACCAGTTGCGTATGCGCTCTGAAATTTTCAACGCCTCGCGCAATGTAAGGCTATCTGAGTGCGGATTGAAATAGATCGCCTCTGCACGGTTTTGCCGAGGGGCCAACGTAACATGTGTCGAATATAGTGAAACAAATCCAAACCCGTGTATCCAAGTGCGTTTTCCTGCAATGTCCTTGAAAATGAGAGGCGGATTTTTTGCTCTGCCCGTCAATAGCACAGTGTTTTTACGTGAAACGGATTCAATAATTTTTCGGTTAGAGGGGACGTTGCGAAAAATGGTCAATCTATTGGCGTCATAAGAAATGCCGTCATCGGTAATAGTGAATGCAAAGGTCGCAACATTGCGGTTTGCGTCCCAAATGCGAAGGATGAGGGCGGCGACAATTAGAACCAAAACGCCGAGAACGATTCGGCCAAAGCTCACTTTGAATTTAAGGGAAGGAGGGAAGTTTACCGTCATGGAGTCGTCCTAAAATCTCCTGGTGACGCGCTGTGTTGGAGCTGTCGCTATGGATGTTTACTAGCATCCATTCGAAAGCATTGTTTGCGATTTGAATGCGGTAATCTAAGTCTGAAACATTACCTCTGAATAGACCTGGCGCGTCAATAACGCCTATAAGATCTTTTGAGTCTTCTATTCTAATATTCGTAGATTCTCCTATGCCCAGTAACCCGCCAAATTGGTTT
>JBCDBL010000036.1:0-33487 GCA_039183635.1 Pseudomonadota bacterium | reverse complement strand
GAGGCTCAGTTGTTCCGTCGCCACGGCTTCAGCATGGTAATATTGTTTAAATGTATCGACCGTGGGGACCAAAGCGCCCGAAACGCCGCCAGGCCGTCGACTGAGATCCACCGTGACGCCGCCGGCGCTTTCAATGAGATCAACATAACGACGCACGAACGCTTCGCCTGCTGCGCCAACCTCTTTTCTCGCCACAAAGCAGAGTTTTAAGGGCGCGCCCGGCGACACACGGCCTTCTCCGGCGTTGTCGAGCGCGAGAACGGCAATCTCCGCCGCCGCCGTCTGTTCGCTCGATGCGCAAACGGTTAGCGCTGTTTCAAACAAAGCGGCAAGCGCAGTCATCAGCGTCGTTCCGGTTACGGAGGGAACGAGATCAAAACTGATATCCCCGGCGGTCGCATAAAAGGCGGCCCGCGCGATTTCCCTCTGTCGCCAGGCGCACACGTCGCTTTCCGACGCCGCCGCGCCATCCGCGCCGGCCCAAGTCGGAGCGAAACGGGACAGCCATTCTTCCGGGTTTTGCGGCGTCTCCTCGCCCCGCGCCTCCGTCAAGGCGCCAGGCTCAACGGAGATCAGAGCCGTCGCATGGTCCGGACAGCACCCGGCGAAATCGACGACCGCTTGCCGCATGTCCGGATAGGCTCTGAACTTGGCGAAAACGTCCTGATCATCCGGCGTTGCACGGACGAGCGCGTCGAAAGCGGCGATGGCCTTTTCCGGCGCCTGGGTCTCGCCGAAGGCCGTGAGCAACCCTGGCGCCAGCGCCGATAGACGCCCCGCCCCTTCATCCCCGGGGCTTGCAGCCCGGCGCACCCATTCATCGACAAGACAGGAGAGTTTTTCCCCGTCCTGAAAGCCAAGCGTCTCAAGCTTGCCCACATCGTAAGGCGCATCGCTCGCCTCATCCGTAAAGCGCGCATAAACCTCTTCAGGCGCCGCCGTGAGGACGTGAAGCATATTCTCAGCCTCCGCCGCCGCCCCCTTTAAAGCCGACGCCAAACCATCCGTATCGCGATACCCACAAAGGGCGGCAAGAGCATGCTTTTCCTCAACGCCATCCGGCGCATCGCCGGCTGCGCCTTTGACAAGCTGCACAAGAGCGCGCGCAGCCCGGGCGAGATCGCCGCCAACGGCGAGACGCTCGGCCGCCGCGCCGCCGAGAGCGTCGATGCCCGCTGCAGTTTCAAAAGCAAGGCGTGCTGAAGCGGTTCGAAACACCGGCCGCTTGCGCCCTAAAGTCAAGCGGCAGATATGCGCGATCTTGTCGAAGGGCGCACTGGGATTGTCCGCAGTGACGCCGCCATCGCAAGCGTCGATCATGGCGCTGATATCGTCCGGGGCCGCATCGCCGTCCCATAGACGTTCAGAGAGTTTCTCCATAAACGCACCGCCTGCGGCGCGGTCGCCGGCCACCACCCGGGCGGTGGCGAACCAGGCTTTAACGCCGCCGGCTTCGGCCGCGTCAATGGCCGTAAAGACATCGTTGGCGGAGCACATAAGCGGCGATCCGGCAAGGCCGGTGACCGCAGGCGCCTTCGGCGCATAGAGAGGCTTGCCCCCCGGCGGCGCTTCAAGAGCTTGGCGCAGCTCCGTTCCCATACGCATGAATGTACGTTCCGGCGCAGTGACGCCAGCTTCGCGCAAGGCATCGACATCGTACACGACGACAAGGTTCATCGGCCCGAAATAGCCGAGCTCCTCGGTGGCGAAATCGCCCCCGGCGACAGCGAACAGGCCGCGCGCCGCAGAGTCTTTATCCTTAGATTGCGCCTCGCCCCGACGATAAGCGCCCCGCGCAAGCCACTGTATGGCGGCTTCGACGATGCGCTCTGCGACGTCGGTGCGGGCGGATGCGGCTTCCGCCCCGGTCCACTCGCCTGAAATCTCAGCAAGCCCAACGACAAGATCGCAGCGCTGTTTCAACGGCTTCAACGCTTCATAAAGCGCCTCAGCGCCGCCGGCGCCGCGGTCAAGGGTCATCAAATCCCGGGCGGCCTGGGCGAGCACGGCTGAGGGCCCGTCGCTCATCCCTTCGATCACAGCGTCCGGATAGGCCAGCGCCAACTGCGACAAGTATCGCGTCGCCCCGAACGCCTTTAACAGGGTCAGCTTGCGTCCAGGGTCCTGCAACAGGGCCTGAGCGTCCTTCGGACGGCTGCGGCCGGCGTTGCGCATCCACTGGTCCAGCCGCGCCGCGCCGCGCTTTAGCTCCAATGCGTTCGGATCGTCAGATTGCTCCGGCCCTTGGGCCGTTTGTTCGCTTTGAGCGCCGATGTCCGTCATATTCGCCCCGTCTCAATTGCATCTTTCGCCGCCAATACAAGAAAATGGCACAGGGCGGGTTAGCGGGGCGTTAAATATAAAAAGCGAATGTTTCTCGTAACCAAGATCGTGTCTAGCGGATCAAACCTGACATTTGCGCCCCCAAACGCGCTGCGCCGCATTGCTTTGAGAAGCTCAAATGTCAGGATAATTTGATCCGTCACAAAAAATGCTAGGGGTGCGAATCGTTAGATTCGAACCCTTAGAGCGCATTCACAAAAGCGGGAACCGGTTTTGTGAATAAAATGCGCGTTAAAACATAAACTTGGACCGCATTTACGATTCGAAGAATTGTAAATGTGGTCTAGCATCGTCAGTTAAGGTCTTTCGCCCCGTGCAACGTCCAAGTTCGATGTTGAAAATCGTCGTTAAACTCCGCGCCTGGGCCGGCCGCGCCGCCGCGCGGCTGGGGCGCGCCAAGCTGTGGGCGCTCGGAGTGTTTGTGGGAGCGCTTGCCGCCTATGCAACGCTGGTCCTGCGGCTCGCCATCGACAGCGTGTCATATGTGTTCTTCGGCGCGGGCGAGACGGGCCTTGTAGGTGCGGCGTCCGAAATGTCATTCGGCCGGGTCTGGGCGGTCCCGGTCGCCGGCGGCGTCATTGTCGCCCTCCTGCTCTTCGGCGCCCGACGCCTCGGGTGGCTCGACAGTCGCCGTCCCCATGGCGTCGCCGACGTCATCGAAGCCCGCGCCGTGGATGGACGCCATGTGAGCTTCCGCACAGGGTTGGCGAGCTCCCTCATCACCGCCGTCTCTCTTGGCGCCGGGGCGAGCGCCGGGCGCGAAGGGCCGGCCGTTCATCTCGGCGCGTCAATCGCATCGTTCGTTTCCCGCCAAACCGGCCTTAGAACCGTTGACATGCGCACCTTGCTCGGCTGCGGCGCAGCAGCAGCCGTTGCGGCCTCCTTCAACGCGCCGATCGCCGGCGTCCTGTTCGCTTTGGAAGTGGTGCTTGGCAACTACGCTCTCAGCATCATAGGCCCCGTCACAGTCGCCAGCGTCACAGGCGCCCTGATCGCACGGTTTCACCTTGGCGACTTTCCCGCCTTCGCCATTCCCGATTACGGCGTCGCAGGCGTCATCGACACGCCCATCGCCCTCGCCCTTGGGATCATATGCGGACTTGTCGCCGCCGGGTTCATGTCCGCCGCCGCCGCCGCCGGCCGCATCGCCGACCGCACGGCGGAACGTCTCCATACGCCCTATGAATGCCTGCCGATAATCGGGGGCGTGGTCGTCGGGGCCATAGGCGCATTCGCACCGGAAATTTTGAGCGTCGGCTACGAAGCCACTGACGCGGCGCTGCAAAACGCGCTGCCCCTTGGCGCGCTTGTGGCGTTCCTGGTCCTTAAAGCCGTCGCTACCGCCGTCACCCTGGCCTGTCGGTTCGGCGGAGGGGTGTTCTCGCCGGGACTTTATCTTGGAGCTATGGCTGGGGCGGCCTTTGGCATCGTGCTCCAGAATATCGCCCCGCTGGAGACGGCGAGCCCGAGTTTTTACGCGATCGTCGGCATGGGCGCAGCCGGCGGCGCCATTCTCGGCGCGCCGATTTCAACGACTTTGATCGTCTTTGAGCTGACGGGGGATTATCAGATGACCATGTCCCTTCTCGTCGCTGTCGCCGCGGCGACCCTGATCGCTGAGGCGACCTTCGGCAAAAGCTTCTTTCACGCACAGCTCGCCGGGCGCGGCTATGACCTGTCCGACGGGCCGCAAGGCGTGATTTTGCAGACAATCCGCGTCCATGACGTCATGACGGCCCTGCCCGAGAGCGAAGAACGATTGCCCGAAGAGGCCGAACGGCTTTTCCAGGACCAGACCCTCGGCCAGGCCCTCGCCCGAATGGAAAAGGCCGAGGCCGACGGCCTGCCCGTGGTCGACCGGTCAGAGCCGGATTTACAGCTGGGCTATATCAGTCAGTACAAAGCTTTAAAAGCCTACAATCGGGCGCTGGTGGACTCCCATGTGGAACACCACCGATAAGGCGGCCCGCAACGCCAAGGAAACCTCGCGCCTTACATTGTCTGTAAAGGCTCCGTCACGCCCCTTAAAATTCTGCGGCGAGCAGGCGACATAATCCGGCCGGCGTCAAGCAGGACCCGGCGCGCAAACTTGGCCGGCGCGTTTTCTTTTGCATAAAGCTCCGCAATCGCGAGGGTGGAGTAGTAAAGGCCCCTGGAAAGTTGCCTGTGGTCGCGTTCATAAGCCCTGAGCGCGCGTGGATCTGAAGGCCCCCGCCCGGCTTTGATAGATCGGCGGATATGGCTGGCGAGGATCGATTGTCCCTGGACCCCTAAATTGAAACCGTGGGCCGCCATAGGGTGCATGCCGACGGCCGCATCCCCCACAAGGGCGAAACCGGGCCGTACGAATTTATGGGCATACGTAGCAACAATAGGGTAAGTGAACCGTTCTGACACCGACGTTATGGCCCCAAAGCGCTGGTCCAGGCGCATGTTCGCCGCCTCAAGATACGCCGTTGTCTCAAGCGCCATCTGGCGCTCAGCCTCGGCCGGTGCGAACGTCTGTACAAGAGACGCCGCACCGCCGTTCAACGGCAAAACGGCCATCGCCCCGCCGGGCAAAAACCCCTGAAGCGCGATCTGGCCATGAGGATCTTGAAACCTCACCTTACTGACAATCATCGTCTGATTGAAAGCATGGCTTTCGGCTGCAACCCCGGCCATGCGGCGCGTCGCAGAAAAACGCGTATCGGCTGAAACAATCAGATCCGCGTCAATCCCAACGCCGGTCGACAGCGTTGCGCGCCCACCCCTGGCGCCGACGGCAAGATCGACGACCGCGACGCCGCCGATGACGGGCCTGCCCCCGTGCTGTTCATACGCCTGGTAAAGCGCCCTGCGCAAAGTGCTGTTCGCGACAAAAAAGCCGAGCTTGTCCGCCCCCGCTGGACCTGGATCAAAGTGCAACGGGGCATCCCAGCGCCCGTCGAAAACTTTAGCCGATCTCAACGGCGACCGATCTTCAGGGGCGATGCGGGGCCAGACGTTTAGGGCCTCCAGAATTCCAATAGACCGCAAGGACAGCGCGATTTCCCGGCCGTCATAGGCGGGGCGCGCAAGGCCATCTGTGGTTTGACGATCGACAAGACGGACATCCAGACCCGTTCCCGCTAAAGAAAGGGCCAGAGATAAACCGGCGGCGCCGGCGCCGATGATCAAAACATCGCACCGGCGGGGCGCGGGCGGGACGGGCGCCTTATCCAAAGGGTTCAAAGCTCGTTTCGACATATGCGACGCGCCGCACCAACAAACACAAACTGCAATCAGTGAACCGTTCCATCGAGCTTAAGCTATGGACGGACGCGGCCTGCCCTGGCCAACAGGCGGTTTGAGCGGTTCAAAAGTCCAATAAAACTAGCCCCCGGCGCTTCTCGGCGTCAAACCCGAGGTCCAATGGCTGAGAGAAATGATTTCCTGAAGGTCACCGACCCGCAACCAACGTTTCAGGGTTCAAGGCGTTCAGCCCCCGGCGCACCTCGAAATGCAACTGCGGTCGATCGACGGAGCCGGTTTTCCCAACCCGGGCCACAAGCTGGCCCTGACGCACCTTTTGGCCTTTGCGCACCAGGATGGTCTTGGCGTGAGCGTAGGCGGTCACCCACCCGCCTTCATGGCGGATCAGGAGAAGATTGCCATACCCGTCAAGCTCTGAGCCGCGATAGACCACTTCCCCGGCGGCCGCGGCGCGGATCGGCGTTCCCTCCGCCGCAGCGATATTGACGCCGTCATTGCGACGTCCGCCGGGCTTTGCCCCGTAGCGGGAAATGACGTCCCCCTCCACAGGCCAGATAAACGGGGAGTCCGGATTAGGCTTTACAGATGGCGTTGCATAGGAGGCTTTTTGAACCCGCACAGGCGGCAGGCTCTGGCGCTCCACGGGCTGCGTCGGCTTGGATGTAATGGTCGACAGCCGCGTTTTACGCTCCGGCATGCCCTGGGACGGCGTAGCCTGTGCGTACGCCCGGGTGCGGGCGGATGCAGGGGCGCCAACCTCGCCGGCGGCGGGGATGCGTAAGGATTGACCGACCTGCAACGTATAGGGCGGCGTCATGTCGTTCGCGATAGCAAGCGAGGCGACGTCGCGGCCGTACTGGCGGGATATGGCGTAAAGCGTCTCCCCCGGCGTCACCACATGGCTGGGCGCCGACGGTATGCGGATAAACTGACCGACCTGCAAGGGGTAAGGCGGCTCCAGATCGTTCGCCTCGATAATCGTATCGACATCAACTTTGTACACCCGGGACAGATGATAAACCGTGTCCCCCGGCGCGATTTTGACATATCCCAGCGGCGCCTCGGCGGGCGCGACGGCGGCGGAGGTGTAATAGACCGGTCTTGGGTCGGCGGCGGGCTTGGCCCGGCTTGGCCCGTAAGATACAGGCGCAGGCGTCCGTTCGGCGCATGCGACGAGCGTGAATGTCAAAACAGCGATGGCGGCGACGGCGCGGCGAAGCATGGGGCGTCCCCCTCTTCCCTTTTTGCGGAAATGTTTTCGCTTAAAAGAGTCGCCGAAGAGGGGTTAACCGAACGTTAAGATTAACAAAGCCCTGAGACCTCAAGACGCCTCAGGCGTCCCGGCGCACGCCCTCAATTAACGGAACGAACCGTACGGCGAGCAGGTTTTCGCTCGTCACCGTTCCGTCCTGCGCCTTGCGATACCGCATCAACTTTTGCACCGCGCCAATCTCGCCAATGGGGGCGACCATGACGCCGTCCTCTTTCAGTTGCGCCAACAACGGCTCGGGATCGAGGGTCGCGGCGGTGACAACGATCCGGTCGAACGGCGCCTGCACCTGCCAGCCCCGACCGCCGTCGCCGAAAATGCAGCTGACATTGCTAAGTCCCAGAGCCGTCAAGCGCTGTTGCGCCTGGCGGAACAAAACGCTCTGTCGCTCTGTCGTATAAACCCGCCGCGCGAGCCGGGCGAGCACCGCCGCCTGGTAGCCGGAGCCCGTGCCAACCTCCAGAACCTTACAGGTCTCATCGATTTCAGCCGCCGCCGTCATAAAGGCGACGATATAAGGTTGGCTGATGGTTTGCCCGGCCGCGATGGGCAAGGCCGCATCGGTGTAGGCGTCGTCTTTGAAAGCGTCGGGCACAAAGTTTTCCCGCGGCGTCCGCTCCATCGCATCAAGCACCTGATCGTCGCGAACACCCTTCCCGCGCAGGTCCATAATCATCTGTATGACGCGGGGGTCAGAAGTCATGGGATCACGACTTTGGCGGCGGCGCCGTATGGAGCGCCTCGCCAAGCGCACCAAACGCCTCTTCATGGGTGAGGCTCAGGTGGAGGGGCGTGACCGAAATGCGACCATTATAGACGGCGTGAAGGTCCGTGCCTTTTTCAGGATTGCTGCGGGCGCCGCGAAAACCCATCCAGTAATAGGGCCGGCCGCGCAGATCCGTCCGTTCCTCCGCATAGAGATTGAAAGTGTCCCGCCGCCCCTGACGCGTCACCTCAACCCCCTCCACCGCATCCGGCGCGACATCGGGGAAATTGACATTGATCACCACATCCTCCGGCCAGCCATGGCCCACAAGATCCTTAATAAGGCCCGGCGCGTGATGCTCCGCCGTCTCCCAGCGCGGTCCTTCGCGGCGGAAAATCGCCTGACTGAGGGCGATCGACGGAACGCCGAGCGTCATGCCCTGGAGCGCGGCGGCCACCGTGCCGGAAAAGGTGACGGACTCGGCGATATTCTGCCCGCGATTGACGCCGGACAAAACAAGATCCGGCTTCTTGCCTTCCACAAGCTGTACAAGGCCCATCTGAACGCAATCTGTGGGCGTTCCTTGCACAGAGAATTTCTTATCCCCATGTTCGCGCACGCGCAAAGGCTGGGACAGGGTGAGCGCCCGCGCCGCGCCGGACTGGTCTTCCTTCGGCGCCACCACCCACACATCGCCGGTGAGCGCATGGGCGATCCGCTCCAAAACCTCAAGACCGTCGGCATGGACGCCGTCGTCGTTTGAAATCAGAATGCGCAGATCGGACAGGGGCATCATGCTTCTCACAGACACATAAGGTTTAATTTGGACGCACAATCGTCATCCCAAACAAGACGAACGCAAGTTCGGCGCAGATTTGGGACCCAGGGGCCACCAGAACGACCACGCCAAGAGGCTCCTGGATCCTGAAACAAGTTCAGGATGACGACCTTATTATGTGGCGATGACGTACTCACGCAGCCTCAATCTTCGTAACGCCGCCCATATAAGGATGCAAAACCTCCGGCAAAGCGACAGAGCCGTCCGGCTGCTGATAGGTTTCCAAAATGGCGACCATCGTGCGGCCGACAGCGAGGCCGGACCCGTTCAAGGTATGGACGAACCGGGTCTGTTTCTCCCCGTCCTTGCGGCAGCGGGCGCGCATGCGCCGCGCTTGAAAGTCGCCGCAATTTGAGCAGCTGGAGATCTCCCGATACTGTTTCTGTCCCGGCAGCCAGACTTCCAGGTCATAGGTTTTGTGAGCCGAAAAGCCCATATCGCCGGAGGACAGCACCATCGTCCGGTACGGCAGCTCCAGACGCTTCAAAACCTCCTCCGCACAGGCCGTCATCCGCTCAAGCTCCTCAAAGGAGGTTTCGGGCGGCGTAACGCTCACAAGCTCCACCTTGGAGAACTGGTGCATACGGATAAGACCTCGCGTATCCCGCCCCGCAGATCCGGCCTCGGACCGGAAACACGGCGTCCACGCTGTAAAGCGCAAGGGCAGCTTTTCTTCCGGGAGAATTTGCTCCCGCACGAGATTGGCCAGAGGGACTTCAGAGGTCGGGATCAGCCAATGATCCGTCGTCGTTTTGAACAGATCTTCGGCGAACTTCGGCAACTGGCCTGAGCCGTAAACGGCGTCATCGCGCACCAGGTAAGGCGGTGCGACCTCTTCATATCCAAATTCTCCCGTGTGCAAATCAAGCATAAAGCCTGCGATCGCCCGCTCAAGCCGCGCCAGGGCGCCCCGCAACACGACGAACCGCGAACCGGACATTTTCGCCGCCGTTTCAAAGTCCATAAGGCCGAGCGCCTCGCCAAGCTCGAAATGTTCCTTGGCGTCGTTCGCGCGTTTCGGCTCCCCCCATGTGCGGGCTTCAACATTCGCGCTTTCATCCTCGCCTTCGGGCACGTCCTCAGCGGGGATATTGGGCAGGCCCGACAACAGGGCGGTCAAATCCGCCTGCAGCTCCCGCTGGCGATCTTCGCGCAATTGCATATCGGCTTTTTTCTCATCGACCTCGGCGATGAGCTTTTGCGCAGCCGCATCGTCGCCGGAGGCTTTGGCCTTGCCGATTTGTTTGGACGCAGCGTTGCGGGCGGTTTGCAGGTCCTGCAACTCCGCAATAACGGCGCGCAGTTTTGCATCGAGATCCAAAATCGCCGGCGTCTGGGGCGCCAGGCCGCGCTGGGCCCAGCCGGCGTCGTATCGATCCGGATTGTCGCGGATGGCTTTTACGTCAAACATAAACAGGCGTGCTTTCGAAAGGTGAGACGCAATCTAGCTCCCCCGTATACGCCGCCTCCGGGCGTGGGGTCCAGCCGCCTTTGCAAGGTTTATGCGTGGGGATCAAGCGCCGGCCGCGTCCTCGGCCCCGGTCGCGGCGGCTTTTTTCTCCGCAAAACGCACAGACACAAGGGACAACTCATAAAGGCCCCAAATCGACAGGCCGAGGGCGATCTGGCTCAAAGGGTCCGGGGGCGTCACAAACGCCGCCACAGCGAAAATCCCCACAATGGCGTACCGCCTGTTCCGGGCGAGGGTCTCTGCGGTGAGGAGCCCCGCCCGGGCGAGCAAGGTAAGGAGCACCGGAAGTTGAAAGGCAAGCCCGAAGGCGAGAATAAGCGTCGTCACCAGGGCGAGATATTCGCTCACCCGCGGCAACAGGCGGATGGCCGCGCCGTCGGTTCCGGTTTGCTCAAAGCTCAAGGCGAATTGCATGGCGAGGGGCAAAATCACAAAATTCACCAAAGCCGCGCCGAGGGCGAATAACACCGGCGTCGCCAAAAGGAACGGCAAAAACGCGTGACGCTCGTTTTTATAAAGACCGGGGGCGACGAACAGATACACTTGCGCCGCGACAACCGGAAAAGCCACACAGATCGCGCCGAACAGGGCGAGCTTCATCTGGGTAAAGAAGAATTCGAAAGGCCCTGTGTAAATCAGCTCCAGGTTCTGTTTCTCGCCGACGACGCGCTCATAAGGCGTAAGCAGAATGTTGAAAATCTGGTCGGCGAAAATAAAACAGCCCACGAACGCGACCGCAACGGCGATGAACATGATGATCAGCCGCCGACGCAGCTCGATGAGATGGTCCATCAGCGGCGCAGCGGAGGCCTCGACCTCGTCGACAGGCTCCGACGTCGTCTCAGGGACGACGGGGTTGGGCGCATCGCTCATCGCCCGGCCTCAACAGCATCTTTATGCGGCGCGCCGTCCGGGGCGTCGGAAGAGGCGCTCTCATCAGGCGCAGTTGCAGCGGGCCCTTCATCGCCGGCCGCAGCAGCGGCGAGTTTCGCTTGTTCTTCAGCAACGCTCTCGCGCACGGGCGCGACCGCCTCGTTCACCGCATCCTTCATGTCAGAAATCGGATTGTTATTGCGAAGCGCTTCGATTTCGGCGCGCATTTCCTTCAGCTCCGCCTCCCGCGCCATTTGATCGAAGCTCGCCTGGAACTCCCGGGCGAGCGCGCGCGCCTTGCCCATGAACTGGCCGATGGAGCGCATCAGACGCGGCAAGTCCTTCGGCCCCACCACCACAAGCGCAAGAGCGGCCAGCAAAATCAGCTCGAAAAATCCGAATTGCGGGATCATAGCGGTCCGCGCGTGCTCCTACAGCGGAGAAAAAAGCCGGCCGCTTTTATTCGGTGGCGGCTTTGTCCTTTTGCGGCGTGACGTCCACCGCATCGTCCCCATCCTTATTGAGGGATTTCTGCGCCTCTTCATCCTTCAAACCTTCGCGGAAAGACTTAATGCCCTTCGCGAAATCGCCCATGAGGCTTGAAATCTTACCGCGGCCGCCAAACAAAAAGACGACCAACAACACGACCAGCAATATCTGCCAAAGACCGGGTGACATGCACGCTCTCCAAATCCGTTTAAGTCTTTATGTAGACCTCAGGATACTTAAGCGCAAATGAACAACGGTCGATCGCCGGCGCGGCTACTCATCCGTCGTTTCAATTTCGTCATCGGCCTCATCATCGATGGAATCTGCGCCAGCCGACGCCTCCCCGGCCTCCTCCAGGAAATCCTGGGCGAATTCCGGAGCCTCCTCAGGCGTCTCATCGTCATCGGCCTCTTCATCATCTCCCGCAGCGGTGGGAACAGGCACCTCAAATCCAGGCGGCAGGCGCGCATCGAGGAGGCCGGCGGCCTTCAACTCATCCATGCCCGGCAGGTCCCCCACCTGCTCCAGGCCGAAATGCTCCAAAAAGTCGTCCGTCGTGCCGTAGGTCACGGGCTTGCCCGGCGCACGGCGGCGCCCGCGCAGACGCACCCAGCCGATCTCCATCAATAGATCGATGGTGCCTTTTGAAACGCTAACGCCGCGAATCTCCTCGATTTCCGCGCGGGTCACGGGTTGGTGGTAACCGATGATCGCCAGCGTCTCCAAAGCCGGGCGCGACAGCTTTTTCGGATCGGTGCGCTCCTTCTCCATCAGGAAGGCCAGATCCGGCGCCGTGCGCAAGGACCACTTTCCCGCCGCCTTGCAGACATTCACGCCCCGCCCGGCGTACTCTTCAACAAGAGCGTCCATGATCCCGTCAACGTCCACACCCTCGGGCAGACGGTCTTCCAATGTCGCCTTGTCCAAAGGCTCGGCGGCGGCGAACAACAAGGCTTCGGCCATGCGCACATGGCGCGCGGCGAAGCCGGCCTCTTGCGCCGCCTCTTCCTCCGCAGCCTCCTCTGCCTCAGCCGCCGGCGCGCCATCTGCGGCCGGGGCCTCATCCTCGTCGAGCAGCGCCGCGTTCAGCTGCTCGGCGATCATCTCCTGGGCTTCGCGCGGGTCGATCTTCTCCACGCCATGGTCGATGGGAGCGGTCATAGGGGCCTCGTCCTTAGTGTTGCGTCGCCGCGCCGGGACCGTGAGACGCAACGGCAAGGGTCGGCGGATCTTCTTTTTGGCGGACATGGACCGCGCCGAAGGCGTCGGTCTGGCGGATGAGCAGACGGCCTTCCTTGGCAAGCTCCAGAACGGCGTTTAAGGAGCTGGCGACAACGGACGCCGGCGGCGTGTCGTCTTGCGGCGCGGGCGTCAGGGACCACAGCGGGCTCCAGTCCGGGATCTCCCCCAGCAATAGCTCGATCCGCCGCCGCGCCTCCTCGATGGTGAGCACCTTTTGCGGCTCAATATGAATTGTGGCGTCGACGCCGCGAATGCGCCCCTCGGAATAGGCGCTGAGGAGATCGTAAACGTTCGCCGACCACTCCGTTTTGCGCACAATGCGCACGCCCTCCGGCGCGCCGCGGGCGAATTGCTCCCGGCCGAGCTGCGGCAAGTTT
The DNA here is from genome assembly GCA_039183635.1 of Pseudomonadota bacterium. Classification (GTDB taxonomy): domain Bacteria; phylum Pseudomonadota; class Alphaproteobacteria; order Caulobacterales; family Parvularculaceae; genus JBCDBL01. The sequence goes on along the minus strand of JBCDBL010000036.1, from coordinate 20,644 downwards.
AGAATCCGCGCGCCCGCCTTGCGCATCGCTTCCAACCGCTGGAGCTGGAACGCGAGGCGCGCCGCCATTTCCTCGCCCGTGGGGCCATCGTCCTCGACCTCGGGCTCCGGCAGCAACAGGCGCGACTTCAGGAACGTCAGCCAGGCCGCCATGACGAGATAGTCGGCGGCGAGCTCTAAATTGCGGGCCTTCGCCTCCTCCACGAACGCCAGATACTGCTCCACAAGAGCAAGCACCGAAATCGATTTCAAATCGACCTTTTGGGTCCGCGCAAGGTCCAGGAGAACGTCGAGAGGGCCCTCGTACCCGTCGAGATTGACGATCAGCGCATCGACAGCCGCATCAGTTTCCGCCGTCTGTACACCGTCGCTCGCCACGGCGTCATCAGGCCAGGGCTGATGCTCGTCGCCTGCAGGAATGTCCGCTTCAGCGGGATCGTTATGTCCGTCATCCATATCCATGTCGCTCACGATACAAGGGGAGCGAGGAGATTCGCCAGTCGCGATTCAGCCTCTTCGACGATTATTTCGTCCGCCGGTTTCAGCACCGACAACGCCGCAGCGGCTCGCTCCGCCGCACGGCCGTCGAGCGCCGGGACGGCGGCGGCGATCGCCTGCATCTCCGGCATGTCGCCGTTACAATGCAGAACGACGTCGCAGCCGGCGTCAACCGCCGCGCGCGTCCGGTCGCCGAAATCGCCTTTGAGCGCCTTCATCGACAAATCGTCCGTCATCAAAAGGCCGTCGAACCCGATCTCCTTACGGATGATATCGTTGACAATAAGGGGCGAAGCGGTCGCAACCCGATCCCGATCGAGTGCGTCGTAAACAATATGCGCCGTCATGCCCATAGGCGCGTCTTTCAAAGCGGCGAAGGGAGGAAAGTCCACGGCGCGCAATTCCGCCGCCGCCGCATCCACCCTTGGCAGCTCCTCATGGCTGTCCGCCAAGGCCCGGCCGTGGCCCGGAATATGTTTGATGACGGACAAAACCCCGCCGGCGTGGAGCCCTTCCATCACCGCCCGGCCAAGCGTCGCGATCTCGTCGGGGGACGTCGAAAACGCCCGGTCGCCGATAATATCGTGGGCGCCGGACTGCGGCACGTCGAGCAACGGCAGGCAATCCACGTTGACGCCGATCGCCGTCAACTCCGCCGCAATCAAACGGGCGTTAAGGCGCGCCGCCTCGACGCCCCGCGCCGGGTCCTGGCCGTAGAGCGAACCGAAAATCGCCATCGGCGGCCGGGCGCGCCAGTGGGGCGGCTTCAACCGGGCGACGCGCCCGCCTTCCTGATCGATCAGGATCGGCGCGTCGTCGCGCCCCACCGTCGCCCGCAGCTCCTGCGTCAACGCCCGGATCTGATCCGGCGTCTCGCAATTGCGGGCGAACAGAATGAACCCCCAGGGCTGCGCATCGGTGAAAAACGAGCGCTCGTCTTCGGTTAGGGTAAGGCCGGCGCAGCCGTAAATCGCGGCACTAGACATCGGATCATCCTCGACACAAACGCGCAGACGTACATGGACTGCGCGGAAAATGTGATTTGATTGCCCGGCGGGCGCAAGCGCTGGAAAGGACCTGACGTATTACAAATTTTACATCACCCCGTCGGCTTTTTTTACAATCGAAAGAGGATAAGGCCGCGACAACGTCGATTCTCCTTGCGATCCTTCGCGGGAAAATTTGCACGCTTCTTGCATGACAAGTAGCTACTCAGGGGAGATTACGCATGAAAGTTATTATGAAACTGTTCGCGGTCGCAGCTGCAGCATTGGCGTTTGCAAGCCACGCCCACGCGGACAAGCTCGTCGTCAACAACGATGAATGGACCTGGTCCAACACCGGCTTTAACACAGCCGGCGATGTCGCTACGGCGAACTTCGCCATCAATGTGGGGAATTTCCTCGCCGGCGCGAATGGAACCATCCACGCCTATTCCAACAATTTCGGATTTACGCAAAACAAATTGTCCTCGGCGCTGACCGGCGCTGGTTTCAGCTATTCCACGGGTACGGGCTTTGCGTTTACGGATGCGAACCTGGCGGGGATTGATGCGCTGTTTTTGGGCGGCTTTGCATTGAACGCCGGCGAAATCAATGTTCTTAGAACCTACATCGCAGGCGGCGGCGGCGTATACATCGCAGGCGGCACCGCAGCGATCGCCGGCGGCTCAGCCGGTGAAGCAGCGGCCTGGAACGCCCTGTTGAACGATTATGATCTTGCATTCGGCAGCTCCTACAATGGCGTGTCCGGAAATATCGATACGTCCGGCTTTGGCCACGCGGTGTTCTCAGCCGCCAGCCCACTGTTCATAAACAACGGCAACAGCATTTTTAACTCCGGCACGCAAGCGCAGGTGTTCGGATCGGACAACGGCAACCAGGGCGGCGCGTTGTTCGCGGTCGTCGATACGACGCCCACAACGACCGTCTCCGAGCCCGGCGCAATCGGCTTAATGGGCCTCATGCTGCTGGCCCTGGGCGTAGCAGCACGTCGCCGCAACGCCTAACTAACCGAACGAAGCTTCGCTTCATTAAATTAGAAAAGCCCTTTCCCATCTGATTTGGGAAAGGGCTTTTTTCATTCGATCCCGTTCAAAACATCGTCGCGTTCAACCGTCGAAGCGGTCGATTGGGCGCCGGCGGCCGTGTTTTTTTCAAAACAATTCCTAAAGCGTCGCTTCTTCAAACGAAAACAGGCAGACGCTTTAAATGTTTGTATTTTCGCATTTCCGGACGATCAGCCGTACACACTTAGCCTGGAAATGCTTTCAAGCGGATTTGCAGGCGAAACGGGTCCACCTGGCTCGACGCCCACAGGTCTGCTGCAACACGGAACTTAAAGCTCGTCTGCAGCGGTTGGGTTGGATCGCATCGGATACAACGGAATTTAGAGCGCATTCACAAAAGTGGGAACCGGTTTTGTGAATAAAATGCGGGTCAAAACATAAACTTAGACCGCATTTACGATTCGAAGAATTGTAAATGCGGTCTAGGGGAAGCTTTTTATAAGCCTTATCCGGCGCTGCGGGTGATGCAGTCCTGTCCGCGTCCTTTTAACGTGGTGCAAAACGCATCCGCCTCGCTCTTTGAATAAAACGGCCCGATGCGCAACCGATAATAAATTCCCTTATCGCCAAGGTCCGCTTCCTGAACGTGGCGGCTGCGGCCGGCGAGAATATCTTCATACCGTCCCTGCATGCGAGACCAGTCCTGCTCAGCCGCCGCCCTGGTCGGGCTGGAGGAAACTTGCACCACGTGGCTGCCGGCAAGGGCCCCGCCGGAGGCGCCGGCCGGACGCGGCGCAGGAATGGAGGCGGTTTGAGGCGCAGTGACGCGGGCCGGCGGCGGAGACGCTGTAGACGCAGGAGCGGATGCGCGCGGCGCCGGGGGCACAGCGGCGACGGCCGGCGCTTCGGCTTCAACCGGACCGCCCGCTGCCGTTTCATAAGACCGCTCCAAAGGTTCATTGTCGTCTTCAGGCGTCGCCGGACGATCCAAAGGATCTTCCGCAGGCGCCTCGGCGAAAGCGGGTCCCGTCGCCCGGTCCACAGGTTCTTCCGGCGGCGGCGCGATGATTTGCGTGCGCTCTTCGGCGTTGTCGGATAAAATGTCGTATACTTCTCGTTCGTTCGCCAGCGGCGTTGTGGCGGAACGCTCCACTTTCGCCGGACCTGGCTCAGCAACGATCAGCGGCGGCGCATTTCGCCCGCCCTGGCGCAACCCCTGTTGGTACGCAATCCAAACGACAGCGCCGAATGCGACGAGCACAAGCAACGCCATAACGAGGACGACAAGGCCGGGAAGACCGCCCTCTTCGTCCGTCGCATCGAACGTGTCGAAATCATCGCCCGGATAAGAGGCGTGGTCCTGGTTGCTCATGGGGATGAAGGCTCCCTTAATTCTGTCTTCAGTCGGTCTGACAAACGCCGCCCGCCTCAATTTTGCGCTCTACGGATTAAGACGAACGGGAAATTAACGAATCATAAAGATTTCGATACCTTAGCACGTCTCCCGCAGGAGGCGAGAGCCGATTCGCCGTTTCCGGTTTAAGGCGAACGGACAAACATCGTGGCGGACGTCCGCTCAAAGCCATGCTTCCAACGTAAACAGTTTTTTGTGCTCATTGAGTGCGTATCGGTCCGTCATGCCGGCGATATAGTCGCAGATCACCCGCGCGACTTTCGCGTCCTCCGCGCCTTCGCACTTCGCCCGCCACTCCTGGGGCAGGGTTTCAGGCTCGGACAGGAACAAATCGAACAACTCCAGCACCACGCGCCGGGCCTGGCTCATCATGCGGTTCACCTTGTAATGGCGGTACATGTTCTTGGCGAGAAACGTCCTCAGCGCCCGCTCCTTGTCCTGCATAGCCGCTGAAAACGCGACCACAGGCGCATCGAGCGCGCGGACATCGTCGGCCGAGCCCGGGGCGGCGGCGGCGAGCCGGCTTCGCGTCTCCGCCGCGACATCGGCCACCATATCGCCGATGAGACGGCGCACCACCTCCTGAACGAGCCGTTCATCCTCGGCGTCCGGAAACGCCAGGCGCGCCGCCAGGAGCGCGTCGGCGGCGATCGGAACCTCCTTAAGGTCGGCGAGGGAGAACAGGCCCGCCCGCAACCCGTCGTCAAGATCGTGGTTGTTGTAGGCGATGTCGTCGGCGATGGCGGCGACCTGAGCCTCGACCGAGGCGAAGGTGTGAAGCTGAAGGTCCTGGCGCTCGGCGTACTCGGCGATCGCCGCCGGAAGGGGGCCGTGCTTGGGGCCCGTAAGCGGTCCGTTGTGCTTGACCACGCCCTCCAACGTCTCCCAGGTGAGATTGAGACCGTCGAAGCCGGCGTATTTGCGTTCCAGCTTCGTTAAAACCCTAAGCGTCTGGGCGTTATGGTCAAAGCCTCCGTATTCGGCCATGCAGGCGTCGAGGGCCCTCTCCCCGGCGTGGCCGAAGGGCGGATGGCCGAGGTCGTGGGCGAGGGACAGCGCCTCTGCGAGATCTTCGTCGAGTTTTAAGCTGCGGGCGAGGGACCGGGCGATCTGCGCCACCTCCAGCGTGTGGGTGAGGCGCGTGCGGTAGTGGTCCCCCTCATGGTAGACGAAAACCTGGGTTTTGTGCTTCAGCCGACGAAACGCAACGGCATGGATAACGCGGTCCCTGTCCCGTTGAAACGGCGTGCGCGCGGCGCTTTCCTCTTCGCTGTACAGCCGACCCCGGGTGCTTTCGGACCGGGCGGCGTAGGGGGCGAGGGGCGCGGGAAAAGTAAGCGGAGCCATGTGCGTCCTTTCAAACCAAGACGAATGACCACAATTCGTCGCGCCTATTCTCGTAGAACGATGCGCCCGTGAAAATCAAAGGTATTTGCGAAAAACGCGTAAGGCGTCGCGTCAATTTTGATGGCTCAGCAATATCTGTATGTCGCGGTGGCTGAGCGGCGACAGCAAAGCCTTTTCATCGACCGTGAGCCCTGCGCCCTTTTCGATCTGCGATTTGAGAATCAAGGCGACTTCGCTTGTCGTTTGGTAATAGAGATTTGTATGGGTTTTACTGAGTTCATCCACCATGCCCTGGAGCAGCCGAAGCCGCTTTTCAGCATCTAGGTCTTTGCGTTTTTCTTCCATAGCCAAACATGTTGAAAGTTGACGAATGCGCGTGCAAACGCGCGAAAGTCTTAGAAATGATGTAGCGCCTCGATTGCAAACGCCAAACGCTCGAAGGGCGGCGGGTCAGTTCGATGCACCCTCGATGCATTGTTTATCTCGCCGCAAGTATTTATATCGATAAATGATGCTGATTGCGATTAAGATCGCTATATCGCCGCTCTGCAGCAAAGTGAGAAAAGCGTTAGGGTATGACTGCAAACGTTACGGTTTCAGACCGCGCCATTGAGCGCATCAGCGGCATTCTCGCCGACGAGCCGGCGGGGGCGATGCTCCGCGTGTCGGTCTCAGGCGGCGGCTGTTCGGGCTTTCAATACGGCTTCGACATCGTCACCGAACGCGACGCCGACGACATCGTCATCGCCCGGGACGGCGCCACGGTGCTGATCGATCCGGTTTCTATTGAATATATGGCCGATTCGGAAATCGACTTTGTCGATGAAATCATCGGCGCCTCTTTCAAAATCAATAACCCGAACGCGGTCGCCTCCTGCGGCTGCGGCGTGTCGTTCTCGATCTAATATGGCGCTCAGCGTGTCCGAAGCGCTGCAGCGGCGTATTTCAACCAGAGCCTTCCTGTCGACGCCGGTTCCCCGCGCAACCATCGACGACATCCTCAAGACAGCGCGGCGCGCCCCGTCGGGCGGGAATCTGCAGCCCTGGCGAGTCGACGTCGTAACAGGCGATGCGCGCCAGTTGGTGATCGACGCGGTCGAAAAGCGCCTCGCCGAAGACCCTTTCGGGCACGAAAGCGATTTTCTCGTCTATCCGCCGAAACTGCATGAGCCCTACCGCACCCGCCGCTATGAACTGGGCGAGGAGATGTACGCCCTGCTCGGCGTTCCGCGGGAGGACAAGCCGGCCCGTCTCGCCCACCTCGCCCGCAATTTCAGGTTTTTCGACGCGCCGGTGGGGATGTTCTTCTCCCTCGACACACGGTTCGACAAGCCGCAATGGGCCCACCTTGGCATGTTCATGATGAGCATCGCCCTCCTCGCCGAGGAGCGCGGCCTCGCCACATGTTTCCAGGAGGCCTGGGCGGCCAAGGCGAAAACGGTGGCCGGCGTGCTCGGAACGCCGGATGATATGGAGATTTATTGCGGCATGGCCCTCGGTTTCGCCGACACCGAAGCGCCGGTGAACCGCTTGACGTCGACCCGCGCATCGGTTGAGGATTTCACAGCGTTCAGAGGCTTCCCGGAAGAAGGATAACGCCGTGCCCGCCGCACTCCTCGCTCCCGTTTTCATCCAGGTCGTTTTAACCTTCGCACTGCTCTTCATGATGGGCGGGGCGCGATACGGCGCCGTCAAGGGGGGCCGGGCGGACGCGAAAGAAATTTCCGTCAACAGCGACGCCTACCCCGAAGACGTACGCATCGCCTCCAATTGTTTCCGCAATCAATTCGAACTGCCGACGCTTTTTTATGCGGTTACGGCGTTCGCGCTGATCGCCGGGGCGCAATCCCACCTCATGACGGCCCTCGCCTGGGCCTTCGCCCTGACGCGCCTCCTCCACGCGTTCGTCTTTGTCGTGACGAAGAACCTTAACCATCGCTTTTTGGCCTATCTCGCCGGCGCCGTTATTTTAATGGTGATGTGGGCGCTGCTCGCCTATAAGACGCTTCTTGTTTAGAGCATAAAACGGTTCTGCCGATGAAAATCGCCACCTGGAACGTCAATTCGGTGAACGCCCGCCTGCCCGGGGTCTTGCAATGGTTCGACGAGGCCGCGCCCGACGTCGCCTGTCTTCAGGAGATCAAATGCGTCGACGAGAAGTTTCCAGCCGACGCGTTCGAGGACCGCGGTTACAATGTGATAGTGCACGGACAAAAAACCTATAACGGCGTCGCCCTGTTGTCGAAGCATCCTGTAGAGGACGTCGTCAAAGGCCTTCCCGGCGACGCCTCCGACGACCAGGCGCGCTATGTCGAGGCGCTGATCGCGCCGGACGAGGCCGCCCCGGTGCGCATCGCCGCGCTTTATCTGCCGAACGGCAACCCGGCGCCGGGACCGAAATACGACTACAAGCTGAAATGGATGGCGCGGCTGAAAAAACGGGCGGAGAAGCTGCTCGCCCAGGAAGAGGCGTTCATCCTCGCCGGCGATTACAATGTCATCCCCGCCGATGACGACGTCCACGACCCGGACGCCTGGCGCGACGATGCGTTGTTTCGCCCGCAGACCCACGCGGCGTTTCGCACGCTCCTAAACCTCGGCCTCACCGAGGCGTTTCGCGCCATCGACCCGACGCCCCACGCCTACAGCTACTGGGACTATAAGGCCGGCGCCTGGAACAAAGACAACGGCATTCGCATCGATCACCTCCTGGCCTCACCGCAAGCGGCCGATCGCCTCGGGACCGTCGGCATAGACAAACATGTTCGCGGCCGGGAAAAGCCCTCCGACCATGTTCCGGTCTGGACTGAGATCAGCTGCAGCTGAAAAAGACGATTCGTCTAGCGTCACGGCCGCTTCACCGCGTATTTACACACACAGCAGTGATCCGATGTTTACACTGCACTGTATAGTGTAGTAATTTTAATTGTCATACTTCCATGCCTATGTGGCGAAATGCTGCATTGCAATATAAACTGGCGTTTGCAATCTCGCTCCCCTTGCGTGGTTGCGCGTCGCAAAGGACAGACTTCAAAATGGGTATCGGACTTTTTCGCAATTCGTACGCGACGGCGGCGGTGATCGCATTTGTGTTGATCGCTTACTTTGTGCTGCGGTCCATCGGCGGCGGCGGCGCGACAGAGACTGTTGGCGATCTGGATCCGGCGGCGTTTGAAGATCCTGACTTTCTCGTCGAAGTCGTGACGCTGAATGCGGAGCCCCACAAAGGCAGTATTGTTCTGCGCGGCCGTACGCAAGCTTTGCGCGCCGTCACTGTGCGCTCCGAAACCATCGGCGTGATCGCCGCAACGCCCGTGGAGCCTGGCGTAAGCGTTAAAAAGGGTGAGATTCTGTGCGAGATCGCCGTCGACGCGCGCCGCGCGCAATACAACCAGGCAAAAGCATCCCTGGCGCAGGCTGATCTTGAATACAAAGCCGCAAAGGAATTGTTCGATAAAGGCCACAGGTCGGAAACGGCGCTCCTGGGGGCGACTGCACAGCGAGACCTCGCGAAGGCGGGACTGGAGCAAGCCGAGCTGGAGCTTGCAAAAACAAAAATCCGCGCGCCATTCGACGGCGTCTTCGACGACCGGCAAGCCGAGATCGGTGATTTTTTAAACCTCGGCGCGCCATGCGGCGTCGTCATACAACAAACGCCTTTTCTCGTGGTCGGCGATGTGTCCGAACGCGATGTTTCGCTGATTCAAAAAGGCGCCGCCGGTCGTGCGCGCCTGCCGAACGGCGACACATTCGAGGGCGGCATACGTCTCGTCTCTCGCCGGGCCGACCCGACGACCAGAACGTTTCGCGTAGAGCTTGAGACGCCGAATGAAAATTTTCTCTTACGTGACGGCATGACCGCAGAGCTTATCATCGACATCAACGAGGTTATGGCGCACATGGCGCCGCAATCCGCAATGACCCTCAACGACGACGGCGTCCTGGGCGTACGTGCAGTGAATACGGACAATATTGTCGAGTTTCACCCCGTCGACATCATCGCTGACGTTGAAGAGGGGTTCTGGATCTCAGGGCTTCATGGCGACATTACAATCATCACCCGCGGCCAAGATTTTGTCAGCGAAGGCCAACGTGTGCGCACCCAAAACAGAGGCGCATAAGTCAAACCACGGCAGGAGGCCGTTAAAGCGATGACCGGACTTATCGACGCCGCTTTTGCGTCTCGACGGGTGGTTATGACTTTTATGGTCGTGGCCATCCTGTTCGGCGCCATTTCATATATGACCATCCCGCGCGAGGCGGAACCGGATATCCCGATCCCTGTCGTCAGCGTCGCCATTCCCTTCCCCGGCGTCTCGCCGGAAGACGCAGACCGCATTTTGGTGCGGCCAACCGATCTTGAGTTACGCGGGCTTGAAGGCCTGAAAGAAATGAACTCCTACGCCTACGAAAGCATGGCGCGTATATTCCTTGAGTTCGAGACGTCCGTCGACATCGATACAGCGCTTATCGACGTGCGGGAAAAAGTGGATGCGGCGAAATCGAAATACCCCAGCGACGCGGAAGAACCGATCATTGAAGAATTCAACGCCCAGACGCTGTTTCCCATCATTTCTATTGTTTTGTCCGGCAATGCGCCAGAGCGATCAATCTATAGAACGGCGCGGGATCTGAAAGACAAGCTGGAGGCCGTATCGGGCGTTCTGGAAGCCAACCTTCAAGGCGCACGCGACGAACTGCTGGAGATCGTGATCGATCCTGCGACTTTGTCTGCATACAACTTGACGCAAAGCGAAATCGTAAACGCCATCTTGTCGAACAACCGTCTCGTCGCCGCCGGCGCTGTGGAGACCGGTACAGGTCGTTTTTCGGTGAAATTGCCGGGCGTTTTTAAAACCGTCGAAGACGTTATGGAACTGCCGCTGAAGGTGGACGGCGATATCGTTATTAGGGCGGGCGACATCGCCGAAGTACGACGCACCTTTGTCGACGTCGACGGCTATGCGCGCCTTAATCGACAACCTGCGATCGCGATCGACATAACCAAACGGATCGGAGCGAACATACTCGATACAATCGATGAGGTGCGGTCGATCGTGGAGGCGGAGGCCGAAACATTTCCGGACAGCATAAAGGTCGAGTACATCAATGACACCTCGATCTATATCAATGAGCAGCTGAACACTCTGACCGCCTCCGTCATTACGGCGATCGTCCTTGTCATGATTGTCGTCGTCGCAGCGATGGGCTTGCGTTCCGCCTTCATGGTGGGTTTCGCCATTCCGACATCGTTTCTCATCGGTTTCATTTTGCTGGTGGTCAACGGTTACACGCTCAATTTTATGATCATGTTCGGCCTGGTCCTCGCCGTCGGCATGCTCGTCGATGCGGCGATCGTTATCGTCGAGTATGCAGACAGACGCATGCAAGAAGGGGTCGATCGCACAAATGCGTATATGGACGCGGCCAAGCGCATGTTCTGGCCCATCGCCTCCTCAACGGCGACGACTCTTGCTGTCTTCATCCCGTTTCTTTTTTGGGAAAACGAGACCGGCGAGTTTATGAAGTTTTTCCCGATTACGCTCATTTTCGTTCTTTCCGCATCTTTTCTTGTGGCCATCATTTTTCTACCTGTCATCGGCTCCCTGATCGGACCGAAAATGACAATAGGCGCACTGGGTCGCATGCCCTTGTCCAAGGCGGAGCTGTGCGCAACGCCTGGCGTTAACGGCGCCTATGGACGCTTTATAAGCCGAGCCATCGAAAAACCAGGGCTTGTCCTATTCTCTGCAATCGCAATTATCGTCAGCATCTTTTTCTTGTTTCGCGCAGCCTCGCCGGCCGTTGAATTCTTCGTGCGTGCAGAACCCTTCGAGGTGCATGTTTTTATGAGCGCACGCGGAAATCTCGATGCAGATGAAAAAGATGCGATCGTAAGAGAAGTCGAAGAGCGTCTCACCGAACTTGACGGGGTGAAATCGAAGTTCGCCATCACCGGCGCAGCCTCGCGCGGCGATGACATGCCCGCCGACGCCATCGGCATTTTACGCATTGATCTGGCGCCGTTCGAAGAACGGCGCTCCGGCCGCGCTATTATGGAAGATGTGCGGCGGCTCACGATGGATATTCCCGGCGTCGTCATATAGGTGCGCGAGCCGCCGAACGGGCCGCCGATCGATAAAGACGTCGTCGTCCAGCTGACGGGAACCGACAGTGCAGCATTGGGATCTGCAACGCTGATGGTGCGGGAATTTTTACAAAGCCATCATACGGACTTCGAAGGCCGCCAAATCCACACTTATATCGAAGTGGAAGATTCTTTGCCGCTGCCAGGCGTTGAATGGGAATTAACAGTGGACCGGGCCCAAGCTGCGCGGCTGGGCGCAGACGTCTCAACCGTCGGCGGCGTTGTGCAAATGGTGACGAACGGCCTGCTGGTGGACAAGTACCGCCCCGATGACGCTGACGATGAAATCGATATCCGCATTCGTTACCCTGTGGAATCGCGAGACCTGTCGGAACTGGATCAGTTGCGTGTGGCGACAGCGCAAGGCATGTCGCCGCTGTCGAGTTTCGTTACCCGCGAAGCCAGGCGGCAGGTCGACCGCATATCAAGACGCGATACGGTTCTTGTTTATGATGTGAAAGCCAACGGCAATATGCGGTATGAGGCCGACGGCATGCCGATCAGCCAGAACATCGCCAATACAACAGTACGGGCGTGGCTAAACGAAGCGGAATTTCCTCCTGGCGTGGAATGGCGTATGCGGGGGGCCGATGAAGAAACGGCGGCCGCCGCCATGTTCTTTGTCGTCGCCATGGGCGCCGCCTTGTTTATGATGGCGATCATTCTGTTGATGCAATTCAACTCCTTCTATCATGCTGGCTTGACGCTTTCCGCCGTTGTTTTATCGGTGTTCGGCGTTCTGCTCGGCGTGGCTGCAACGGGAGCCTATATCAGCGTCATTATGACGGGGACCGGCATATTCGCCCTCGCCGGCATCGTGGTGAACAACAACATCGTTCTAATCGACACATTCAATTACAACCGCCGCAAGCTCGGTCTTTCCGTAGAAGACGCCGTCGTGCGAACAGCGATGCAACGCATGCGCCCTGTTCTATTGACGACGATCACGACCATCTGCGGCCTTTTGCCGATGGCGTTTCAGTTAAACGTAAACTTCGCCGCAGGCTCGGTGACCCATGGCTCGCTGACGTCCAACTGGTGGTCTTTGATTTCCTCCGCGATCGTAAACGGGCTTGCGTTTTCTACGCTGCTCACGCTTGTACTGACCCCGGTCATGCTCGCCCTCCCAAGCGTCATGGGCGCCAGGTTTGCAAAAATGGCTCCGTTGATCCATCGCATGTTCGGCGGTCTGTTGCCTTTCGGGGGGCGAAAAGATGCAGGCCCGACGCCAGCAGAGTAATTCAAACAGATAAGACGAACAAAAACGGCGTCCGAAGCCGGACGCCGTTTTAAAATCCAAACGCATCGCCGCAGCGCGGCGGACATGCTTCAGCTATTCGCCGACTTGCAGATTGTCCGCAAACGTGCGGCCGCGATTTTCCGACAGCTCGTATGTGATTTTCTGACCTTCGTTGAGGCCGGAAAGCCCCGCCCTCTCAACCGCGGAGATGTGGACAAACACGTCCTTTCCGCCTTCATCCGGCTGAATAAAGCCGTACCCCTTCGTAGGGTTGAACCATTTCACGGTTCCCGTCGCCATCTGTCTTCTCCAAGTTCGCCCCCGATCTTTAAAGGGCCGTTGCATAAAGCAACCATAGTCTTGGAACGAGAAGGCAAGTCTCGGCCGAAGCAGATAGGGTCTTGACGTTCGCCGGCCAAAACAACGGTCGCGCGTATTTTATACCCGACTTTCATCCAACCGGAAAGGCGCGGCGCACAAGCACGCAAAAAGCGCACATCGTACGCACATCGACGCCGCCGCGGAGGCGTTTACGATTGCGGAAACGCGCAAGCAAGACCGGCGGCGGCCACAGCCGCTGCGATTTGCGGACTGCCGGCGCCGCGCACGGCGCTGAAGAATTCAGACCGCTCCTGGGTCGCTTCAATCAGGTCGGCGACCCTGCGCAACTCCTCTGCGGAGAGCCGGTCGTCCAACTCGCTTGCGAAACACGCGCTGCCTTTTTCAGGAAACCCAATATCGGCAAGGCCGGTCTCAATATCGCGCTTCGCCCCCGTCGCACAGGCCGTCGCAAAAAGCAAAGCCGCCATAGCGCAAGACACTCTCAACATCTGCATTTCCCCTCCCCAACCATTTATGCAACCGCAAACAGCCTAACAGAGCGGGCTATTCAAGCAAAGCAAGGGCGCAGACGCATCACAAAACATCGAGTTTTCCGCACAACGCACGACACTCAGCCTGGACTTGAAAAGGACTGCATCATCAGGACCGCAGAGCGCGACGCATTCCATAAAATTTAAATCTCATCTGCCCGTCAGGCTTCAATCGTTGGGAACACGCGCGGCGGTACAACGACAGCTGTGGAGATTGGCGCGCCTGTCTGCAAAAGCGGGCGCCGATAGGGAGGGGCGTTCGCCATGCCGTTCGATCTGTTTCAAATGTCTTCAGCCGCCGTCGGAACGATTTTCGCTGCTGTTCTTGCAGCCATGGCGGCGCTGTATCTGGCCCGCAAACCCATGCATGAGGCGATCAGAACCGCCTTCCGCGCCGTCGCCGAGGCGTTGCGCCTGGCCGCCCATGGCGTTGCATCAGCGCGGAAAAAAATCGACCTGCGCAATAAGGAAGTGTTGCTGTCCGCCGGGCGCGAGGCCGCTGAACGCATGACGGACCGTGAATTCGAACGCATCGCAGACGCCGTCAAACGCGATGTCGGCGGCTATCCGCGTCTGCATCAGGATATGAGCGAAACCGTACGCCGCCTTGAAGAGGACTATCGCAAAAGCGTCGAGGCGCCGCCATCGCCCCCGGGCTGGGCCGAAGCCGTGTCGGCCGTTGCGGCGACTGAGACCAAAGCCGAGCCCGTCCTGCGCCAGGTTCTGGAAAGCATCCACGGCTCCTTCGAACGCGCCCAGGAAGAAGCGGCGGAGGACTACCGCAAAGATTATAAAGAGCGTCACAGCCGCCTTGACGATATGGCGCCCCGCTGGCGGGAGGTGCAAAAGCGCCTTGACGAGGCGCGCGTCCGGGTCGACGCTGTTTTGGAGCGCGCACGCTCCGTCGACGCGCATATGGAAAAATATAAACAGATCGTCGCCGGCACAGACAAGGCCGCCGCCGCTTTACAATCTTCCGCTCTCGTTCAATTTTTTATCTCCGGGCTTGTTCTCGCCATCGCCGCCGGCGGCGCCGTCATCAACTTTCATCTCATCGCCCGACCGATGGCGGAAATGGTGGGCGGCACGTCCCTTATCGCAGGTTTCCGCACCGCAGATATTGCGGCTCTTGTCATCATTCTCGTGGAACTGTCCATGGGTCTGTTCGTCATGGAATGCCTGCGCATCACGCGGCTGTTCCCGGTGATCGGGGCGTTACCCGATAAGCTCCGTCAACGGATGGGCTACGCCGCATTCGCTATGCTGTTCGCCCTCGCCTCGGTGGAAGCGGGTCTTGCCTATATGCGGGAGCTATTGCTCCACGACGAACTGGCGACCGCGGCCCTTTTGCGCGGCGAAGCGGGGGGAACCGCCGCAAGCGGATTTTTGTGGATTACAACGGCGGCGCAAATGGGGATGGGCTTTATCCTGCCCTTTGCGCTGACGTTCGTCGCCATCCCCCTGGAGACGTTTATCCATTCCTTGCGCGCTGTTATCGGCTGGTCTGCGTCCGCAGCCATGATGATTTTCGCGTTCTTACTGCGTTTTACGGCCGCCGCGATGCGCCGCCTCGGAGAGATTACGGTACGGCTCTACGATGTTCTTATCTTCGCGCCGCTTTGGGTGGAGACCGCTTTTAAGACCCGCGCATCGCAACCGCCTGTAAATGAGGCGACCGACGCCGCTCACGGCGCCCGGGCCGTTATGGCGGACATTGAAAACCGCATCGCAAGTTAGAGCGCATGCTCAATAGTGGGAACCGTTCGCCGCTCGTGTCGGCTCACTGTGAAAAATACGCGTCAAACAAAATTTAGAGTGCGTTTGCGCTTCGAAGAATTTTGAACGTGCTCTCGTCATAAGAAGAAAGGCTTTCCTCATGAAATGCATTGCCTATGCTCTCGCCGCCCTTGGTTTGATGTCCTGCGCCCAGGAAACGCCCCGGGGCACAGGCCTTTATATGCTGGTCGACACCTCCGGCACCTATACGGAGGAAATCGACAAGGCGCGTCAAATCATCAATGTCGTTCTCACCCGAATGGATTCGGCCGACGCTTTCGCCGTCGCCCGGGTGGACACGGGCAGCTTTTCCGAACGCGACATCATCGCCAAAGCTGTTTTCGATGACCGCCCATCCGTGGCGAACCAGCAAAAACGCGGGTTCCGCGCCACCGTCGACACCTTTGTGGAGGAGGTGAAACCTTCCCCCTACACGGATATTACAGGCGGCGTTCTCCAGGCCTCAGAGTATCTGACGGAAAAGCAGACAGGTGAAAAAATCATTCTCATTTTCTCGGATCTGAAGGAAGATTTACAGGAAGGGTATGTTCGCGATTTGCCTCTTGCCCTTGACGGGGTCAAGGTTATCGCCCTCAACGTCACAAAGCTGCGGTCTGACAACATCAATCCGCGGGAGTATATGGAGCGTCTTGAGGCCTGGCGCGCCAGGGTTGAAAATGGCGGCGGCACATGGCGTGTGCTGAACGACCTGGAGCGTATCGAAGATATTTGGCGCCCTTAGAGCGCGTTGCAAGCGATGTGGGTCAGACGAAGGTCGTCTCACGCACAATACGCTCTGGGCCCTGCGGGCAATTGCAATTGTCCGCAGGCCTTAAGGCTCCAACACAAGTTCGGAGAAATTTTTCGACACACGCGCCGATAAAGCCGTGTCGAAATCCTTCGACATTTGCTTCAGCATCCGCAGATATTGCGCTTCGGTCACATTCAAATTGGCGTATTGGTTGATGTCCACCTGGCCGGTGACGACGATCTCAATCACGCGCGCACTGTAAGGGCCGTCATAGCTCGCCTCGACATGCAAGCGCGCCTGAAGGCGCCGGTCTGGCGTATCGGAAAAGCGTTGGAAGAACCCGCCGGTGCGCGGCAGGGGCTCTTCGACAACGGCGGCGTCCAGTATCCTCACCCGCACCATGCCCTCTTCGCCCGCAGCCTGCAGACGTCCATCAGCCCAATCCCGGGCGATGGCGGCCGGTGAAACCTGGAATTCATGCTCCTTATTAGGAGCTTTCAACGGCGGAATGTAAAGCTCCTCCACCACGACATCGTCCACATAAAGCGCGATAGGATCACGCCCGGCGTCGATAAAGCTTGGAACCTCCGGCGGCGGCGGCGGGGCCGTCGTTGCGCAAGCTGCAAGAAAGCCAAGGCTGGCGAGGGCAGCCAGGCGCCAGCTAAGAAACGACGTGTTACGAACGCCAATGGATCGATCCATAAAACTTCCCCTTTTTTCCGCCGACAGCAACGCTTAAATCTTGTCGTAATGATCCGGGATAAGGTTCAAATGCTCCAACGCCGTTTCGCTGTAATCGCCCTTCTGCCGCGGCGGCAACGTAATGGGCTCGAACGCCGCTTTATTATAGTCATAGGGAATTTCGCTCAAAATATGGCGAATGCAGTTCAAGCGCGCCGTGCGTTTGTCGTTGGCGTCCACCACATGCCAGCGGCAAATTTCGGTGTCGGTGGCGGCGAACATGGCGTCGCGATGGCGCGTATAGTCCACCCACCGCGTGCGCGCCTCAAGGTCCATAGGCGAGAGCTTCCAGCGCTTACGCGGATCGTTGGCGCGGTCCTGAAACCGCTTTTCTTGCTCCTCATCGGACACATGCAGCCAATATTTGAGCAGGATCAGGCCGGAATCGATCAACATGCGTTCGAACTCAGGCGCAGCGGATAAAAATTGCCGATGCTCCTCGTCGGTGCAAAAGCCCATCACGGGCTCCACTCCGGCGCGATTGTACCAGGAACGGTCGAACAGAACGATTTCCCCGCCGGCCGGCAATTGCTCCACATAGCGTTGAAAGTACCATTGCGTACGCTGACGATCCGATGGCTTGGGTAAAGCAACAATCCGCACCACGCGAGGGTTCATGCGTTCCGCAATGGTCTTGATCATCCCGCCTTTGCCGGCGGCGTCCCGCCCCTCGAATAAGACAGCAACGCGCAAGCCCTTGCGCTGCACTGTCTCCTGAAGCTTCACAAGCTCGAACTGCAGCTCTTTCAGCTCTTCGTCATAGGTTTCACGCTTCATGATGCGGCCGCCCTCTCATCGTCAGAGGGCGCAGCAGCCGTCTCAGGGTCAAATGCATAGCTCTTGCCGCAAAATTCGCATGCCACGGAGATAACGCCATCCTCCGCCATATCCTCAAGTTCGGCGCGGCCGTAGCGGGCCAAAACCGCCGCGATCTTCTCACGGTTGCAGGAACAACCGAACCGCACGCGCGCATCGTCAAAGACCCGCACGCCATCTTCATTATACAGCCGGTAAAGCAGCTCCTCCGGCGTCAATGTCGGATCGACAAGTTCATCCGTCTCCGTTGTGTCGAGCAGCAAGGATGCGCGCCGCCACAGATCTTCCTGCTCTTCGGAAAACGCCATGGCCTCGCCGCGCTCCCGGTCGCCGCCGTCGCCGGGCATCGATTGCACGATAATGCCGCCGGCCCGCCAAGCAGGCGCCGCGCCGGGCCTGTAAACCCGCCCCACGGCGAGCTTGACCGCCGTGGGCACCTGCTCGGACTGGTCGAAATAGGTCCTGGCCGCGTCGGCGAGACTGTCTCCCTCCACACAGACGATGCCCTGGTAACGGTCCATGTCCGGCCCCTGGTCGAGGGTTATAGCCAGATGGCCTGCACCGAGGAGCGCTTGAACCGGCGCAGGGCTCTCCCCTTTCAAGGCCTCGATCTCCGCCAAGCGGGCGGCGTCCACGTGGGCGAGCCCCCGCATGTCGCCGCCGGAGACATAGTCGACAACAAGGAACCGCACAGGGCCGTCGCCCTTCGCCTGCAACGTCATTTTGCCGTCAAATTTCAGCGATGCGCCCAGCAAAGCCGTCAGCGCCGCCGCTTCGCCCAAAAGCACCGCGACAGGTTCAGGGTAAGATCGGACGTTCAGGATGCGCTCCACCAGCGGCCCGAGGCGCGCAATGCGTCCGCGCACATCGCCCTCGCCCACCTGGAACGGGATGAGCCTGTCGTCCGCAGCTGCAGTCTCAAGATCAATCGGAGTGTCCATAGACGCCATATCCTGTATCAGCTTTTTAGTCTGTAGCCAGACTTAAACAATCGATAGCTGACATAAAGGAATACGATATTCAAAACGAGCACCACCGACCCGCCAAGAACGACGTCAGCGTCTGAAGCGCCGATAAAACCGTAGCGAAACCCGTCAATCATGTAAAAAACGGGGTTCCAGTGACTGAATGTTTGAAATGCGCCCGGCAGACGCTCAATGGAGTAGAACGTGCCCGATAAAAACGCCATTGGCGTAATGATAAAATTCGTCACCAGGGCCAGCTGATCGAATTTATCCGCCCACACCCCGGCGATCGCGCCGAGCATGCCGAACAGGAGAGATGCGCCAAGGGCGAAATAGACAATCGCGCCCAGATGGGCCACCGACATCGGCGTTCCGGCGTAAGCCATGACGCCCGCGCTGGCCGCCGCCGCAACCGCGCCCACCATGAGGCCCCTTGTGGCCGCGCCCAAAACAAAGGCGGCCGTCAGCTCCGCCGCAGACAATGGCGGCATCAGCAAATCCACCACATTCCCCTGAACCTTTGCGATGATCAGCGACGATGAAGAGTTGGAGAAGGCGTTGTTGAGGATCGCCATCATCACAAGACCCGGCGCTAAAAAGGCCACAAAGGGCGCGCCGTTGACGTCGGGTCGGTCCTGGCCGAGGGCGACCATGAACACCACCAAAAACAAAATGGTCGATATCACCGGCGCAAAAACAGTCTGAAATGCGACTTTGAGGTACCGGTGCACCTCTTTTTTATAGAGCGTCCACACCCCCAGCCAATTCACCGCGCCGAACCGCCTTGCGCCAAAGGCGTATTGGGGCCCGTCTGCGCCCTGTGCAACGGCGCCGTCACGGGAAACGCCCGCGCTGCGGAAGCCGCCGTCGGCTTCTGCGCTTGTTGTTTCTGTCATGCCGGAGTCCTTCGTTTGATCTTATTTGATGTGGACCACGATGCGTCCAAGGTCAATGCACAGAGCCCCGCCCCGTGAATCCTTGTATCTGGGAGCGCGCAGACTGATTCGCAAAAGGCGCCATATGTTGAGGTTAAAAAAACTTTAACCATCCATATTGTGTTTTCACGCGCTTAAGTTACGATATGTGGTGCGTATCGAAGCGCACTTATTTCGCACACTCTATATATTGTAACCGGTATGGGCAGACTTCACGTCTTTTTGATCCTATGCCGGCGGCACGGGGACTTTCATAATGGCATGGACGGATGAACGGGTTGAACTTCTTAAAAAATTCTGGTCTGAGGGCCTCAGCGCCAGCCAGATCGCCGGCAAATTGGGCGGCGTGACGCGCAACGCCGTCATCGGCAAAGTGCATCGTCTCGGCCTGTCCGGACGGGCGGCGCCGGCGCGGCCGGAACGCGGACGCGCGCCTCAAAAACCGCGACAAGTGAGTGCAGGCAGCGCGCCCCCCCGGCATACCGAGGCCAAACCGACGATCCCGGAGCCGGAGTTCACACCGCCGCTCGTTCTCAGCGATGGAGAGCGGACCACGGTCAGCACCTTGAAAGGCGGCATGTGCAAGTGGCCCGTAGGGGACCCCACGAGCGATACGTTTCACTTCTGCGGCCAGCCGGCGCTCACCGGAAAACCTTATTGTGCGTATCACGCCCATATGGCGTTTCAACCCAATCAAAAGAAAGAGCGCAAACCCGACATCGCACCGGTGTTGACGAAACGCGCCGTCGGTATGTAGTCAAAACGCGCCTCTTCGCCCCATGAGAGGCCCATAGCGCCGGCGTTTACGCCGGCGCTTTTTTTATTCAGTCAAAACCCTCCACCTTCGGTGGAGGATTGGACGTGTTCTACATTGTAGGAAGCAGACCGCCTGATTGTAATTTTTGTCATCTGTATAAAGTCTGCTGTGCGTTTTTCCTCCCCCGCTAATGCGGGGTAGGTGGGCCGCGCGGGTCGGAGGGGGCTCTGCGATCTTTCAGGCTGGAAAGGCGGTTTTGGGTGCGCGGCGTCTGTGTGGCCCCCTCCGTCCGCTGTCGCGGGCGCCTCCCCCGTGAAACGGGGGAGGAGACCTCAGAAATCTCATTTTAAGTTAAGACCGCTTCTGGCGGTCCCAAG
>JBCDBL010000035.1:0-33654 GCA_039183635.1 Pseudomonadota bacterium | reverse complement strand
TTTAATGAGCCGCAGGAACCGCTCTTCCATACGCGGATCGTCCTTAAAGACGCCGGAAAAATGCGTGGTTACGGTATCGACGCCATGCTTGTGCACGCCGCGGGTGGACATGCACTGGTGTTCGGAGGCGATCATCACCGCCACGCCTTTTGCGCTCAGGACCTCGTCAATAGTATTTCCGATTTGCGCCGTCAACTTTTCCTGCACCTGAAGACGTTTGGCGTACGCGTCCATAAGGCGGGCGAGCTTGGAAATGCCGACGACTTTGCCGTCGGGAATATACGCGATATGCGCAACGCCGATGATCGGCACCATGTGATGCTCGCAATAGGATTCAAGGCGAATGTCTCTTAAAAGAACGATGTCATCGTAGCCTTCCACCTCTTCAAAGGTTCTGGCGAGAATGTCTACAGGGTCTTCTTCATAGCCGGCGAAAAACTCTTCGTAAGCTTTGATGACGCGCTTTGGCGTATCGACAAGACCTTCCCGGCTCGGGTCGTCTCCTGTCCATCGGATGAGCGTGCGCACAGCCGCTTCGGCTTCGGCGCGTGTTGGGCGTGAACTTACAAATTCCTCCTCAGACTCGGAGGCGTGAGGGTTTGCGTCGTAGGCAATGGCGTCCATAGGGCCTGTCCTATCGTTCTAGAGCGATTACAAGTTCGCGATTTCCAGGAAGAAGTCGCTATGTCGAATACGAGGTTAATATAGCCTTAGATGATAAAAGTGTTAGAGCGCGCGGCCGCATTTTTTAAAATGAGTTTGTCCCAGACCTGGAGCAGCAGTACTCTTTCTCTTCTAACTTATTGTTTTTAAATATCTAAACGTTGTAAGTGTGTGTGCCTGGTCAAAGCTTCACATTCTTGCGAAGACGGCGAAATTACCTCCAAAACAGCGTCTTCAGCTTGTGAAATGCGCCCAGCGCCGGTAGCAATGAGCGGTTTTTACTTCCCCTGACAAGGCCGAGCGACACTCCAATGGCGTTGATGCTTTACGATACGATGGCGCGGGAAAAGCGTCTGTTTGAACCTCAGGACCCCAAGCGCGTGACGATGTATGTGTGCGGGCCGACGGTCTACAACTACGCCCATATCGGTAATGCGCGCCCCGCCGTTGTCTTTGACGTTCTGTTTCGACTGTTGCGCCACATCTATGGCGAAAAGGAGGTCGTGTACGCCCGGAACATCACAGACATCGACGACAAAATCATCAAAGCCCATCAGGAGACCGGCGTACCGATTTCCGAAATCACCGCAACCTATGCGGAGATTTATCGGGCCGACATGGGCGCTGTCGGCGTTTTAAAGCCGACATTAGAGCCCACCGCCACCGGCCACATCGCGGAAATGCAGACCCTGATCAGCGGCTTGATGGAAGCCGGGGCGGCTTATGCGGCCGAGGGGCATGTTCTGTTCGATATCTCCGCATACGATGCATATGGTCAATTGTCCGGGGTGGATCAGGACGCCATGTTGGCGGGCGCCCGGGTGGAGGTTGCGCCGTATAAGAAAAACCCTTCGGATTTCGTCTTGTGGAAACCCTCCGCCGAAGATGAGCCGGGATGGGAGGCGCCGGCGGCGTGGGGGTTTGAAGGTCGCGGCCGGCCGGGCTGGCATCTGGAATGCTCCGCCATGATCGCGTCTAACCTCGGGACCACCATCGACATTCATGGCGGCGGCCACGACTTGCGGTTTCCCCATCATGAAAACGAGATCGCGCAATCGGCCTGCGTCCATAACGGCGCGCCTTTGGCCCGGTATTGGATGCACAACGGTTTTTTGCAGATGGGGACGGAGAAAATGTCAAAGTCCCTCGGCAATATCAAAACTGTACACCAACTTTTAGAGCAATGGCCGGGGGAGGCGTTGCGCTGGGCGTTGCTGTCGGCGAAATACCGCGAGCCTTTGGAGTGGACGGATGAGTTGGTGGCCCAATCTAAAAGCTCCCTCGATCGAATTTACCGTATTCTTCTAAGGTCTCAGGATATTCCTGCCGATCGCGAGTTAGGCGAAGGTGATTTCGAGAGTTTTCTTGACACGCTGTCCGATGACCTCAATACGCCTGCCGCTTTTTCTAGAATTTTTGAAACGGTGACCGCGCTCTCAAGTCTGCTGGATGAGTACGAGAAGAATAAAAGCGCACCCCTGAAACAGGCGATAGCCGCCCATAAGGGCGTACTGATGATGGCCGGAGATGTTTTGGGTCTTTTTCGGGAGGCGCCAGAGGCCTGGTTTAAGTCGGGTCTGAATATCGATCCGGGTGAGATCGACCGGTTGCTCGCCGCCAGAGCGGACGCGCGCGCAAACAAAGACTTTGCGACCGCGGACAAAATTCGCGACGATCTTCTGGCCCAAGGGGTCGTCATCGAAGATGCGCCTGAGGGGGCGACCTGGCGCCGGGCGTAAAATAAAGCGAAGCGTCTGTTTTAAGCGACGAGATCGAGAGGGGATCACAACGGTGGACGGCTTACCTTTGCAGGCGCAAAGCGCCACCGGCCTTGCGGCGTTCTGTCTTATCGCCTGGGTCCTGTCCGAACGGCGCATGGCGTTCCCTGTCGGCTTCGCCGTCCTCGCCATCCTTTCGCAATTCCTCATCGCCGGCGCGCTGCTGTTTTTACCGCCGGCGCGGGAGGCGTTGGGCGGCCTGAACGCCGTCACTGAGGCGCTGCAACAGGCGACGCTTGAGGGTACGAAGTTTGTCTTCGGCTATGTCGGCGGGGCGGACGCGCCGTTTGACGTTCAAAACCCCAACGCGAATTTCTCTTTCGCGTTCCAGGCGTTGCCGATCCTGATTTTTATGTCGGCTTTGTCGGCCTTGCTGTGGCATTGGGGAATTTTAAAGGCCGTTGTTCGCGGTCTCGCCTTCGTTTTGGAAAAAGGCTTCGGCGTCGGCGGCGCGTTGGGGCTCGCGGCGGCGGCGAATGCGTTTTTCGGACAGACAGAGGCGCCGCTGTTGGTGCGCGCCTATCTCAACAAGTTCACGCGGTCGGAGCTGTTTGCGCTCATGACGGCGGGGCTCGCCACGGTGGCGGGCAGCGTCATCGTTCTGTATGCGACCATCTTGCGGCCTGTGGAGCCGTCCGTTCTCGGGCACATTATCGTCGCCTCGCTTATTTCCTTGCCGGCGGCGTTGCTGATGGCCCGGATCATGGTGCCGCCCGCCAAAGGCGAGCCCCCGACGATGCCGTCCGCGGCGGACGATTTCACCTATGACGGCGCGATGGACGCGTTTATGCGCGGCGCCCATGACGGTTTGCAGCTGTTTCTCAACATTATCGCGTCGCTCATCGTGTTCATCGCTCTTGTGGCGCTCATCAACATCATGCTGTCGGCCTTGCCCGATGTCGCCGGGGCGCCGATCACGGTGCAACGGGCGGCGTCCTATATATTCGCACCCCTGGTCTGGCTCATGGGCGTGCCTGCGGAGGAAATGCTGTTCGCCGGCGAATTGATGGGCGTGAAGACGGTGTTGAACGAGGTGGTGGCGTATCTGACCTTGAGCGGCGCTGACGAGGCCGCGCTTAGCGAGCGCACGCGTCTTATCCTCATCTATGCGCTCTGCGGGTTTGCGAACGTTTCCAGTCTTGGCATCATTATCGGCGGGTTCAACGTGCTGATCCCTGAACGGCGCAGCGAGATCATCGATCTGTCGTTTCGGGCGTTGATTGCGGGCACGCTGGCGACGATGATGACCGGCTCTGTAATTGGCGTTTTGACGGCGCCGTAACGGCGAGTGACGACATGCAGATAGAAACCGAGCGCCTTATTCTGAGACGCTTTCGCAGCGATGATCTCGATCGGTATTATGAGATACACACCCATCCTGAGGTTTCGGCGGCGCTGTGTATCAAGGACTGGGGCAAACCCGACGCATGGCGTCATATCGCGATGTTTGAGGGGCATTGGCCCTTGTGCGGTTTTTCCATGATGGCGGTGGACGTGAAGGATACAGGAAAGGACGCTGGACGGATGATCGGGCGCTGCGGTCCATGGAGCCCTGTGGGGTATCCGGGCGTTGAAATCGGCTGGACGATCGACCCTGCTTTTCAGGGCGAAGGTTATGCAACGGAAGCGGCGGCGGCCTCGCGTGACTTTATTTTTGAAAAGCAGCCAGAGCTTCAGTCTGTGGTCCATGTGATCGCACCCTCTAATCGGCCATCGCAAAGTGTTGTGGAAAAATTGGGGGGTATACGAACCGATGAGACCATGGAGCACCCGATCGCCGGGCGTCTTGAAATATGGCGCACGGCGCGGCCCACTGGAGAGATGGCCAGGAATGTCTAATGCTCTCAGATGGCGGCGGGGGGCGTGCCATTGCGGTGCGGTCACCTTTGAAGTCTTAACGCCGGACGACATAACGGTTGATGACTGCAATTGCTCCATCTGCGCGAAGACGGGGTTTTTGCACCTTATCGTGCCGCAATCCCGGTTTCGTCTGTTAACAGGCGCCGATCAGCTAACGGAGTACCGGTTTAATACTGGCGTCGCCGTCCATACCTTTTGCAAAATCTGCGGCGTGAAAGCGTTTTATACGCCGCGCTCGAACCCCGACGGGGTCAGCGTCAATTTGCGTGCGTTGAACAAAGGCGACTTCGCTTCTGTCGTCGTGCGCCCCTTCGATGGTCAGAATTGGGAGGCGAATGCTGGCGCGCTGAAACATTTAAGCGAAGAATGACCGTCGCGCAAAAAGCCATACTTGGTCTTTTGGAGGAGCGCGGCGCTGGAAAAACCATCTGCCCTTCCGAAGCTGCACGACGTTTAAGCGGCGCGGCGTGGCGCGATTGCATGCCAGAGGTTCGCGCCGCGGCGGTTGCGCTTTATGATGCAGGCGCACTGATCGTGACGCAGAAGGGAGTGGGTGCGGATCCTGCGATTGCAAAAGGCGCCATGCG
Organism: Pseudomonadota bacterium; assembly: GCA_039183635.1. Lineage (GTDB taxonomy): Bacteria > Pseudomonadota > Alphaproteobacteria > Caulobacterales > Parvularculaceae > JBCDBL01. Next base: position 28,766 of record JBCDBL010000035.1, on the reverse strand, counting down.
GTTCGGCCTTCCGGACGCTCCTGTGCATGCGGGGAAGACCGACCTGAAAGCGCTTTCGGTGAGAATCCGCGCTTGCCGCATTTGCGCCAGTGTTATGCAGCTTCCCCCGCGCCCGGTGTTTCAGCTCTCCCCTAAGGCGCGTCTTCTCATCGCCGGGCAGGCGCCAGGCATCCGCGCCCATAAAGGCGGGCGGCCTTTTATCGACCCGTCTGGCGACCGGCTGCGGGACTGGCTGCAAATGGATGAGACGACTTTTTATAATAAGGAAATTGTCGCGATCTCGCCGATGGGCTTTTGCTTTCCCGGTTATGACAAAAATGGCGGCGATTTGCCCCCGCGCAAGGAATGCGCGCCGCTTTGGCAGCCGAAAGTGTTGCCGCAGTTGCCAAATGTTGAATTGGTCTTGCTGGTCGGCGCCTACGCCCAGCGGTTTCATTTGAACAGCCGGGCGAAAAAGAGCCTTACTGATACAGTGAAGGCTTGGCGTGACTATGGGCCGCTTTATCTGCCATTGCCGCATCCGTCCTGGCGAAATAATGCCTGGTTGAAACAAAACCCATGGTTTTCAACCGAAATTTTGCCCGCTTTACGGGAAAAAGTGAAACGCATCGTAAACACATAAAGCCCCATTTAAGGCGGATTTAACGAATATTTGCTGCTGTCGTTCCTGCACCGCTTGAAACGAGCGGTTTCTTGCCCTCAGGCGGCGTTAGGCGGAAAGGGCGGCAGCGCATGATCGCAGCGCTCGACTTTAGCAAATGGTTCACCGTTGCGGCCGGCGCCGTATCGGGGCCTTCGCTTATGCGCTTGCGCTTGAAGTTATTGGCCTGGTGGGACGGGGAAAACTATGACGAGGCGGCGGCGGAGGCCGCCATTGCAGAACGGTTTCCAAATTATAAAGGCGTCGACCTTGCAGGCGCTGCAACCCGCGACGCCAACGACCGCTACCGAGACAAACTGCAAAATATGGAGAACCGTCTTCAGGTCGCAGAGCTGTTGTGGGGGCCTGGCTACGTCGGTCCGGGCGAACCGGCATGGCATGCAGATATTGTAAAGCCCATGACCCTGAATGAAGAACACAGCATCGTTATGGTGGGCGCCGGCCTTGGCGGGCCGGCGCGGGACATCGCCAATGAGACCGGCGCTTGGGTCGCCGCTTATGAGCGGCGCAAGGATGTGGAGAGCGCGTGCCGACAACAATGTGAGGCGGCCGGCATGGGTAAAAAGATCAGCACAGAGTTGTTTAGCCCGCTAGAGTTCTCCTTGCCGGAAAAGAAGTTTCAAGGCTTTATCAGCTTGTTTGAGTCCCATGGCATTCCCGACAAAATGGAGCTGATCACGCAATCGGCCGGCGCGTTGCAGAAAAAGAAGCCTTTCATGCTGGTCGATTATGTTGCATCCGAAAAACATGACAGTTTTCCAGACGCTTTCAGTCCCTATTGGGGCGCTGTAGAGCTGTGGACGGAAGACCAATACAAAGACGCGATTGTCTCGGCGGGCATTGATTTGCGTGTTCATGAAGACGTAACGGAAAAAATATTGCAGATGATCGCCGACGCCTGGGCTAACTGGGAGCAGGCCGTTAAAAAATTGGAAGAAGTCGATATCGACGATGAGGATCGCTATGGGCTGATCCGTATTTTAAGCGAAGAGGCGCAACTATGGGCTGCGCGCCAGGAAGCGTTAAAGTCTCGTAAACTTTTCATTATGCGGTTCTTCGGTCTGAAGAAGAAATAAAGTCCGTAAGACTTATCCCACCTCACTCAGCTTGTCGTAAAGTTCCCCCTGCGGTGCGTTTTATTCCTACGCGCCCTCAGTGAGGATTGCGGCATGGCTGAGCAAAGTCCGAATTTCAATTTCCCCTACCTCGCGCCGGCGCAAGCGCAAAAGCATGTCACGGTGAATGAGACCGTTCGTATGCTGGACGCCCTGACGCATTTGGCGGTTCTGTCGAGAAACGACGTTGATCCGCCCTCTTCGCCTGCAAATGGCGATCGGTATTTGGTTGGGGCGAGCGCGACGGGCGCATGGGCCGGGCGCGATGGCGCGATCGCAGCTTATCAAGACGGCGCATGGGCCTTTTTCACGCCTCAGGCCGGCTGGCGCGCCTATGTTGTCGATGAAAACATCGCTGTGCTGTACACCGGAGCGGCCTGGACGATTGAGCCGTATGGCGGCGTAGCAGCCGAAAGCGCCAATGGCGCGGCTTTGACCCTGAACCTTGCCGAGGTCGATCATACGCTAAGCGCCGGCGCCACGTCCGACACAGGTGCGATTATTCCCGACCGCGCTGTGGTGTTTGGCGTCACGGCGCGGGTTCTCACGTCGATCACAGGCATCGCGTCCTGGGACCTGGGCGTCGCGGGCGCGACAGACCGCTATGGAACCGGCATCGGAGCGGCCCAGGGCTCGACCGTCAACGGCGTCAGCGGTCAGCCCGTCGCCTATTACGGTGCGACGGCGTTGCGCCTGACCGCCAATGGCGGCGCTTTCTCGGGCGGCGTCGTTCGCCTTGCCGTACACTATGTATTGCTCACTGTTCCCGATGCGTAAGGCGGCTATAGGCGCCCGGAAAAAATTGCAGTGTTGGGGCGGGATTTGCCGAAAAGGGCGGCGCAATTTTCCGACAAGTCGGGTCGGTTTCTTGTGGCCTCAAGGAAAAAATAATTAAAAACAATGGTTTAGGGCCTATATCCCGGTTGGCACGTCGCTTGCGGTTAACGATGCGACCGCGGAGGAAAATGTATCTCCGTTTAAGACCGCCCAGCGACGAAGGAGAGTGCGGCGATGACTTTGAGCGTACACACAAACAATGGCGCCATGCTGGCGCTTCAGGCCTTGAACCAGACGAACCGGGAGATTGACGACGTTCAATTGCGTCTGAACACCGGATTCAAAGTCGTTGGCGCAAAGGACAATGCGGCGATCTATGCAATCGCCCAAAATCAGAGAGCTGACGTTTCGGCGTTCAATGCGGTGAAACAAAGTTTGGATAGGGCGATCTCGATTTCAGACGTGGCGCTTGCAGCGGGGGAATCGATCTCAGATCTTCTTGTGCAGATGAAAGAAAAGGTTGTCGCCGCCAACGACCCATCCCTGGATGCTGCATCCCGGGCGGCCTACAATGAAGATTTCGAGGCGTTGCGCGATCAGATCCAAACGGTTCTGGAGAACGCGCGGTTCGACGGCGCCAATATTCTTGACGGTTCTTTGACGAATGGCATCGAAGTTCTCGCCGACGCCGACGCAAGCAACGTCATCACCGTAAGCACTGAAGACCTGTCGATTAGCGGCTCGATCGTGTCCATTACAACGACGGACAATTTATCGACCATTACAGCAGCCTCAGCAACGCTGACGCGTCTGTCGGCCTCCATTGAAAACGTGAACGCCGCCCTGGCCCGCGTCGGCTCCACAGCTAAGAAACTTGAGACGCATGAGATTTTTGTGAGCAAGCTTCAGGACACGCTCATGAGCGGCATCGGCAATCTGGTTGATGCGGACCTTGCCACGGAAAGCGCACGATTGCAGGCCTTGCAGGTCAAGCAACAGCTTGGCGTCCAGGCGCTCTCAATTGCGAACTCCCAACCACAGTTAATCCTATCCCTCTTCCAGTAAGAGGGCTTCTCCCCAGCGCCTAAGGAAAAGGCCGCCCCTTAAAGGGGCGGCCTTTTTCACGTGGGCCGGCGCCCTTGCGTGAAGGCGGGGCAACGCTACAGTAAATAGAAACAGGATACGTTTATTTGGGGGAGTTTTTATGAAACGTACGATTTTAGGTGTTGCAGCCTTTATTTTCTCAATCGCCGGGGCGCATGGGCAGGCCCTCAATGCGCCCAGCTCATCCACCGATGCGTTCACTCCGGCTTATATATCGAGCCTTCTCGATGAGTTAGGCATCACCAACGCCGTGCAGCGTTTTGAAAACGAAGAAGTGATCATCGCCGCCCAGGCTCCGAACGGTCTGCGGTTTCTTATGGTTTTTTACGCCTGCAATCCCGAAGATAAAAACAGTTGCCTGGGGCTAAACCTGCGCGCCGGATGGCGCCGGGCTGAAGGCTACGCCAAGGGGGCGGTCCACGATTTCGGCGCCATGTACCCCTTCGCCAAATCCTATGTATCAGGGGAAGGCGCTGTGTTGTCGCGGTACCTTACGGCCGACTACGGTGTGGCGAAGGGCAATATCGCTGTAAATGTCGGCGTGTTTATAAATTTTGCTCAGAATTTCGCCTCTTACCTGTCGGCTGTGCCGGCGGCTGAGGCGGATCGTGGCGTGTCTGCGTCCTTGACGCCTGACGTTTCCAGGCGCCTCCTTTCAGCAGCAGGCGTTGAGGCCGGTCATGAGGCTTTGATCGCAGCGAATTTCGCGGATCATGTGAACGACGCCCCGCCTGCGCCCTCTTTGAAAATCGAAAACCGCTGATCTGCGCCTCACTGCTCACGCAAAAAGCCTTTCCAATGGTGGAAAGGCTTATTGTTGGGCCGTACAGCGGCGTTATGAGGCGAAGGTTTCGCTCAAAAGCGTTTGCAGCGCCCGTGCGTCGAGGCGTTCGGGATTAGTTTCGCTGGAATAGCGGAAACCGTCCGGCACGCTTGCGGCGCCTTCTTCGATGTACGTTTCCCGCGGCGATCCGTAGTGAGGCGGCAGAATAACGTAGCGATCGCTCATTTCCAGGGTGGCCCGGCTGTCGTCTTCGGGGACCATCACCTCATGCAATTTCTCGCCGGGCCGTATGCCGACAATATCCTGGGGTGTCCCCGGCGCAATGGTCATGGCCAGTTCGACAATATTCATAGAGGGGATTTTGGGTACGAAAATCTCTCCGCCTTTCATTGCTTCAAGGCTGGAGATAACGAAGTTTACGCCCTGGTTCAGGGTGATCCAGAACCGGGTCATGCGCGGGTCCGTAATCGGCAGGCGCGTCGCGCCGTCGTTGAGGAGTTTCTTGAAAAACGGAATGACGCTGCCGCGGGAGCCGACCACATTGCCATAGCGTACGACGGAAAACCGCGCGCCGTCGGCGCCGGCCAGATTGTTGGCGGCGACGAAGATTTTATCAGAGGCGAGTTTTGACGCGCCGTACAGATTGATCGGGCTCGCCGCTTTGTCTGTGGACAGGGCGACAACGCGTTTTACGCCCCGGCGGATGGCGGCTTGCACCACATTTTCAGCACCCATCACATTGGTGCGTATGCATTCGAATGGGTTGTACTCGGCAATCGGAACATGTTTCAGGGCGGCGGCGTGGATAACGTAATCAACGTCCCGCATCGCCATTTCCAACCGATCCCGGTCCCGAACATCGCCGATGAAGTACCGTAAAAAGCGATGCGTCTCCGGGGAGAAGCGTTGGGCCATTTCATATTGTTTGAGTTCATCCCGGGAAAAGATGATCAGCTTTTTGGGTTTAAACTCGGCGATCACATGCTCGACGAATTTATGCCCGAAAGACCCTGTTCCGCCTGTGACAAGGATGACTTTGTCGTTAAGGTCGGCCCAGGGGGTGCGAAAGTCCCGCGCGTGTCCTTGAAAGTCCGATATCGCTGTTTGTCGTGCGTTCTGCGCTTCAGCCATTTTGAAAGGCCTTCCGCTTTCTAACTGTCATTAACCGCTAGTGGTAAAGACGTTTGGTTAACGGATGGTTTCTGACGCTGTCTGTGAAAAGGAAAAGTGGGCATGCTGCGGCTTAATCGGATCGCGGCTATTAACGCTTCTTTAGACATCTCGCGCCAGTGTTTAGGTGTCTTAACGCCCGTTAAGCGATGCGCGCGGGCGCCTTTATAACACAGAAAGGCGAGGGGCCATGTCGCAAGAGGCGTCGCAAAGACCCAGGATTTCCGCTGTCGTCTGCTGTAAGAACGAAGCTGCGCGGATAGAAGCGTGCCTTATCGCGCTAAAAACCGCCACGCCTGACGAGGTGATTGTCGTCGATGGCGCCTCCAGCGATGAAACGGTTAATATTGCGAAGCTGTATACAGATAAAATCATCGTTTCTGATGCGGGCGATCTTACATCTGACCGGCAGATCGGGATCGATGCGGCTGAGCACGATTTCATTGCAATGATCGACGCTGACCATAGGGTGAAACCCGGCGATTTAGAACGCCTGTATGAAGACCTGGAGCATTTCGGCTTCGATATTGTTCAAGCCGGGGTTTGCATTGAGCCGACGAGTTTTTGGGCGTGTGCGGAAAATGATGCTTTTTCTGTGTTTCAACAGCAGCCTGGGCCGCGTAAAAACATGATCGGCGCGTCTCCGGCGCTTTATCGGCGTAAGGTGTTCGATAAGGTCCGATATGATCGCGAGGAAACGGGATTAAACGACGACGCCGGCTTTTACTATCGCCTTTCTCAACATAAAGATGTCGCCTTCGGAGTTGGATACACTAAAATCGACCAGGCGCATTTCGGCGAAGCAGACAGTTATGCAAAAAAATTCGCCTGGTACGGACGGATGGATGCATCTTTTTGCGTTGATCATCCCGAACGCGCGCACTCGATGTTTTTTCACTTAACGGTGCGGTATATGTTGTGGCGGCCCGCAAAGGCGCTGTTTTCCGGCAAACTGCGCGCTATTCCTTACTTTTGGTTCTGCGGCGGCGTCCGGTTTTGGACTTTGCTGAAAACACTGCCGAAGCTTTTAAAAGACAAACGTATGGCGGGGAGCGTCGTCCATGGCTGAGCGACCGCGCACCGCCGTTATCGTCCAGGCGCGCCGGGGGTCAACCCGTCTGCCGGACAAGGTTTTGATGGATCTTGCCGGGCGCACGGCGCTGGCGCGCTGTCTGGTCCGCTGTCGCCGTATTGACGCGGCTGACGTGGTTGTCTGCGCCGTACCCAAAGGTGTTGAAAACGATCCTGTCGCCGCTGAAGCGGCGCGCGCCGGGGCCGTTGTGTTTCGCGGTTCTGAAACCGATGTGCTCGCCCGTTACGCTGCGGCCGCGCGGTCCGTAGGGGCTGCGCGTGTGATGAGGATCACCAGCGATTGCCCCTTTATCGACCCTGCCATATGCGACAGGGTTATCGCCTACGCCGAGCAGACAGGCGCAGATTATACGTGCAACAACATGCCGCCAAGCTGGCCCCACGGCCTTGATTGCGACCTTTTTTCAAGCGACCTTCTGTATAGTGCTGAAAAAAACGCAACGTCAGATTATGAACGGGAACATGTCACGCCCTGGATCCGCACCCGTGACAGCGTGCGCAAGGCGAGTCTTGTCGGGCCAGGAGGGCTTGCAGCTGATCAGCGGTGGACCCTTGATTACAAAGAAGACCTGCTTTTCGCCCGGTCTGTCTTTGACACGCTCGGGCCCGCCGCCGATACGGCGCATGCGGCTGACATTATGGCGCTGGTTCTGCGCCGTCCGGATATTGCGGATATGAATGCAGGGCGCGTCGACGCTGCACGCATCGGCGCCGGCGAGCAAGCAGATATCGTCTCTGCGCCCCAACGTCTGGAGGCGGCGTAATGACGTGGCTGGTCCTTGGTGCGACCGGCCTGTTCGGCCAGGCCGTGCTGAAGGCCCTCGCCCGGCGCGGCGTGTCGGCGGTGGGGTGTGCGCGCAAGAACGCCGATATTGACGCTGACCTTTCAGATCCCCGGCAGGCGCGCACTGTCCTTGGCGATGTGCGGGCGGATGTTGTCGTAAACGCCGCCGCCATAACGTCTTTGGACGCCTGTGAAGCGAACCCGCCTGGCGCATTTGCTTTAAATGCGGCGTTGCCGGAAGTTTTAACCGGCGTTTGCAAGGGCCGTAAAACAAAACTTGTGCAAATCTCTACGGATCATTTTTACGCCGGCGATGGCTCTCGGCTGCATGACGAACGGTTTCCGGTGATGGTGCTGAACCATTATGCGCGTACAAAACATGCCGGCGAGGCGTTCGCCGCCTGCGTGCCGGGTGCTTTTGTTATGCGGACGAATATCACAGGCGCGCGCGGCTGGGCGGGGCGGCCGACATTCGCCGAATGGGCGTTTGACGCCCTTGAAAATCGGAAGCCTCTAAATTTGTTCACCGATTACTACACCTCCACAGTTGATGCGGCGACGGCCGCAGCGGCGATGATTGATCTTGTCGAGCGCGATGCGGCAGGGCTCTATAATGTTGCGGCCCGGGAGGCGGCGAGCAAAAAAGACTTCGTCGTCGCCCTTGCCGAGACTCAAGGGATCGCCCTTGACTGGGCCGAGGACGCCTCGGTGAAAAGCTTGTCGACCCCGCGGGCGGACAGTTGCGGCCTTGATGTTGCGAAAGCGGAAAACATGCTTGGCCGGCGCCTGCCGACCGTGCGGGAGACGGCGGCGGCGCTGGCGTTGCAATGCGGCAGGACGCCGAAGGCTGACTGCGCCGTTCAAGGAGAACAAGTTCATGCCCTATGATGCACAGTTTAATGTGGGCGCCCGCACGGTCGCCCTTGATCAGCCCACCTATTTCATAGCCGATATCGCGTCCAGCCATGACGGGGAGTTGTCCCGGGCGAAGGATCTTATCTGGCTTTGTAAGGAGGCGGGGGCCGACTGCGCAAAGTTTCAGCATTTTCTGGCGAAAGACATCGTCTCCGATTACGGTTTTAAACATCTGGGCGGCCAAATCGCCCACCAGGCGTCCTGGAAAAAATCCGTTTACGAAATTTATGAACAGTACCAAACTCCACGGGAGTGGACGGAAGATTTGATCGCCGAAGCCGATAAGGCTGGCGTCGACTTTATGACGACGCCCTATGATGTCGCCGCCGTCGAAACGTTCGCCCCGCGGTTGCAAGCCTTTAAAATCGGCTCCGGCGATTTAACGTGGACGGACTTCATTTCTGTCGTGGCGGATCAGGGCAAGCCTGTCTTTCTCGCCACCGGCGCAGGCGATATGGCGGATGTGGAGCGCGCCGTTGAGGCCGCATTGTCGAAGACGCGTCAATTGTGCCTTATGCAGTGTAATACGAATTACACCGGCAGCCATGACAATTTCGCCGCCGTTAACTTGAACGTTCTGAAAACCTTCGCCGATCGTTGGCCAGGATTGCCGCTGGGCTTGTCGGACCATACGCCTGGGCATGCCGCAGTGCTTGGCGCTGTGGCGCTGGGCGCACGGGCGGTGGAGAAGCATTTTACCGATGATAACGACCGCGACGGTCCTGACCATGGGTTTTCCATGAACCCGACTACATGGGCTGAAATGGTCGCGCGCACACGGGAGCTGGAGGACGCCCTTGGCGACGGCGTTAAACGCATCGAGCCGAACGAGAAAGAATCCGTCGTCGTCCAGCAGCGCGCTTTGCGCCTCAAACGCGATATGACGACCGGTGAAGTTGTGGCGGCTGCAGATCTTGAGGTCTTGCGCCCTGTTCCCGCCGGGGCGTACAAACCCTATCATATGGCGGATATCGTCGGGCGTACGCTTTCAAAAGCCAAAGACGCCGGAGATGCGCTTTACAATGAGGATTTCGTTTAATGCTGACCGGTGTGACGACTGCGTTACGGGCGATCGAGCCTGAGGATCTGGAACATTTACGCGCCTGGCGCAATCGTCCGGAGTTTCGTCGTTTCTTCCGCGAGACGGAGGAAATCTCTTCGGTTAAACAACGTAAATGGTATGACGCCGTGGTCCTTGCCGACCCTCGGGTCATTATGTTCGCTATTGAGGAAAAGGGGACGGGCCGTCTCCTGGGCGCGTGCGGGCTTTGTTATATCGATCGCGTGAACGCAAGTGCGGATTTTTCGATCTATATAGGCGCGGACAATCTTTATATTGATGAAAAGTTCGCTCCAGACGCTGCGCGAATTTTGCTGCGATATGGATTTGATGAGCAAAACCTGCACCGTATCTGGGCGGAGATTTACGATTTCGACGCCTCTAAGCAAAAGCTTTTCGCAGAACTCGGCTTCGCTCTGGACGGGCGTCACCGGGAAACGCACTGGACCGAAGGCGCCTGGTGCGACAGCTTGTTTTACGGCCTTTTGGCCAAGGATTTCAGGATCTGACGCCTTATACGCGACTTGTTCGCTTATCGGCGATGCGCCCTAAAGCCTTAGCGCTTGCCTTTGCGCCAGTCGTCCGTACGCGCAAAAATAATGTACAGGACCGCGAAGAAGATGATGACGCCGAAGGCGACATACAGCTGGACATAGATATCGTTGAAGACCTCTTCCATGTCGACGGAGGGCGCCGGGTCGACGATGACTTCCTCTGTCATCTCATTAGCCGGTGTCGGCGCGGCAGGCTCTGCCGCATCCTCCGCGCCCCGGGGCTCGGTTCCGCCGGGAAGCGGGACGAGAGGTTCTTCCGGTTCCGGGGCGGGGAGAGGTTCGCCGGCCTCCTCCGCCGCACGCATTTCATTCATTTCCCGGGCCTGATCCTGGCCAAGGGCGGCCGCGCCCACGCCCGCCGCGCCAGCGACCCCGGCGCCCTGGATGGTGCGGCTTTCCAGAAGGTTTTCACGCCGCGGTCCGCCTTCTTCAGCCTGGATGCGGGTGTTCTCTTCAATCGGGTCGCTTTTGGGCGCTGGAACCTGGTCGTGCGGTTTTAGGAACAGGGCGCGCTCCGCAGCGCGTCGCCGGGTCAGGCCCGCCACTTCCTGTTTGCGACCGTTCACGGTGGCTTTGTTCCACCACATCAGGGCGTCTGCGGCGCCCAGGCGCTCGCCCTTATTCAGCCGTTTTAAAGCCGTTGAGGATTTCAGCGCGCCAAGGCCCACATTGAATGCGAACGAGACAAGGGCGCTGAATTCATTGGGATTAACGTCGACTTTAACCGCCTGCTCGACACCGCGCTCAAATTTCTTGAGGTCCTTACGGAGGATCGCTTCGGCCTCCGGCTCGTCGATGCGCATGCCCTCTTCAACGCGAGGGGGCCCCGCAACGGACGTATGGCCGTAGCCGATGGTGAGAATGCCGGCGATGTCCTCATAGGCCTCAAGTTCAAGACCTTCAAAGGTCTTGATAAGGTTAACGCCTTCTTCGTTGGTCTGCATAAAACCCCGCTACGCACCGCTGAAATTACACGCGCTATCGTGTTATATTGAACCACAAACGGCCGCATCTGAACACCTCTTCCCGCGACCTGTAAACGGAATGTTACCTCTTCTCCGGGCACTATGGGATATCGCCCGGAGAAGGTTCTGACGATGGCCGGTTTTGACTTTTCATTGCTGTCGAGTTTTTACAGCGCGCAAGCCTCGCTGTCGGCGGTGCGCTCTGGCGCCGGCTCGTCTTTTATCGGCCCGCGACAGCCCTCGGCCACGGAGCAGGCGGGCATTGAGCCGCCCTGGTCTGTGAACGCTGAACGGCAAACCGAGGAAGAGGAACGCGCCCGGGCGTTGTCAGGCAGAAGTTTTGTCGATGACAGCGTGGAGCTCTATGAGGACGCAACGCCCGACGACGCCAAATTGTTCACCATGTATGTGGCGCTCGATCGCCTGAAGGCGATTGCCGATTTTGCGGCGGACAACACAACGAGCGCTTTTCGCCTGACGGGCCTCGACAAGCAATTTCAGACCGGCCTCGAAGAGGCGCGTGCGTTTTTAAGCGCATCGCAGTTTGATCAACTGCAAGTGCTGTTCGCAGAAGAGCGCAAGAAAGCCGAAAGCGACGCGGGTGTTCAGCGCTATGTGTCGGAATATCAAACGCGCGCCGTGGTGACGACCGCGTTCGATGATCCCGTTCCCGGTTTAACGGGTACAGAGCAGTTCTCGCTGATAGCTGAAAGAGCGAATGAAACCGTCCAGGTTGATTTTGACCTGAGCGAAGTGTCAGGACCCTTGAACCTCGATAGTCTCGTCAGTTACTTTAATACTAAACTTGAAAGCGCAGGCCTCCTCACCCGGTTCTCGCGGGAGAAAATCGGCGAGGAGGATGAAGACGGCGTTATCGCAGGGACGAATTTCGGGCTGAAGATTACCGGCGCCTCAACGGAGCAAGTGCGCTTCACCGCCGCGGTGTCGGAACCCGCCGTCTATCTCGCCGGCGTGTCCGGTACAGGCGACAGCGTCGCAGGTCAGGTGATCAAGCTTGACGACCTCGCCTCCGGCGCGCCGAACACGGTTTTTACAACGCGGATTGAGGCCGAAGGCGAGACGGAAACGAAAACGCTCTTCAACGATATTCAAATCACCTCCGAGACCGCCTTGCCGGTCGTCATCACCGACAGCGCCATCGACAGCGAAGGCAATCTTTACACGGTCGGAACCACCGAAGGCGATATTGGCGGCGGCATTCTCAAAAACGAAAGCGACGTCTTCCTGTCCAAATACGATTCCACAGGCAATCTCGTCTGGACCCAGCTTTTGGGCTCGAACGGCTCCGCCGACGGGTTTGCGGTGGCGGTGGACAGCGACGACAATGTGATTGTCGCCGGCAGCGTGACAGGCGATTTGACGGACAACGCCATCGGCGGCGGCAAGGACAGCTTTGTTGCGAAATACGCTGAGAACGGCGAAGCGCTTTGGACCTACCAAAAAGCGCCGACAGCGGACGACGAGGCTTTCGGTCTTGCGACGGGGGCGAACGGCGAGGTTTATGTGGTCGGCCGCACACAGGCCCGCTTGTCCAGCGCGCAAACCTATGGCGGCGCCGGCGACGGTTATGTCATCGCCCTCGACAGGGACGGGGCGCTCACCTACGAACGCCAGATCGGCGGGGCGACGGCGGACCGCGCCGTGTCCGTCGCGGTTGCTTCGGACGGCGGCCTGATCGTCGGCTCCGTAGAGGACGGCGAGGGCGTCATTCGCAAATATGACGGCGCCGATCAGGCCTCCGCCGCTTTATGGGAAGTGAACCTTGGCGATCTCGACGGCGGGACCTTTGGCGACATCGTTGTGGACGGAAGCGACGTTTACGTCAGCGGCTACAGCAAAAACGGATCTTTGTCGGCGCCGATCGCGAACGCCGCCTCCGGGGGCGATGACGGGTTTGTCCTAAAGCTCACGGACAATGGCGCGACGGCGACCACGAATTTCATCTCTTACATCGGCACAGCCGAAGAGGATCGCGCCGCCAGCATTGCGGTGAACGGCGGGACGTTGTACGTCGCCGGTCAAACCCGCGGCGACCTTGCGGGCTCCGGAACGCCTCCCACGGGTACGGACGGCTTCCTCGCGGAGCTTGACAGCTCCGGCAACCTTCAATGGGCGTATCAATATACGGGCCGCGAGGGCGTCGCGAAGCCTGCGTCCATCGAGGTGGCGGCCAACGGGTCTTCCGTTCTCGATCTTCTTGGGCTTCCCACAGGCAAGGCCATCTATACGCCGGACAACAGCGTTATTCGCGGCACCTCGGTCCGGGAGGGAGATTTCTTCTATGTCTCCGTCGATGGCGGGACGAAACGCAAAGTCAAAATCGAAGCGGGCGAATCCATGCGCCAGCTTGCCTTTAAGATCGATAACCTGCTTTTGTTGAACGGCGATGCGGACGTCAAAAAAGGCGGCGGGATCGATAAATTGCGCATCACGCCGAAAGAGGGCGTAAAAATCGAACTGTTCCGCGGGGAAGGGGATCGTGACGCATTGGCCGGGCTCGGTCTGACGCCAGGCGTTGTTTTCGATGATGGGTTCAGCGTTCTTGATACAGACGATGATGAAGATGGCGATGAAATAAAAACCTATGCGCTGGGCGTCACGGACGGTTTGTCCTTGTTGGATAAAAAAGACGCCGAAGCCGCTGCAGCACTGTTGGGAGACGCTATGTTGGTGATCACCCGCGCCCACCGCGAGATCAACACAGACCCGGCCTTGAAAGCTTTGCTGGAAGGTAATGGAACCGGCGGCGGACAGGCCTCCCCTGCGGTGCTGGCTCAGTTGTCAAATTACCAGGCGGGTTTGGCGCGCTTGTCCGCTGGCGGCGGCGGCTCATCCAGCGCCGGGCTCTTCTTTTAACGGATCAATCGTCGTTGTGTTTGCCGATAAGGTGGCGATCGAAAAAAGCCGCCATTTCGGCGAGAGCCACATCTTCCTCCGGCACGCCGGAAAACGCATGCCACATGCCCTCGAACACGACCAGGTCGGATGAACGGCCCGCATCTCTCAGCGCCCTGTGAAGCCGAACCGTATTGCTGAGGAACATATCCCGCGTTCCTGAAATCAGGAAGGACGGCGGGAAGCCCTTCTCAAAGTTTCCGTAAACGGGGGAAAGAAGCGGGTTCTTCATATCTTCGCCATTTGCATAAAGCATAGCGGCGGATCTCAGAAAGCCGTCGTATGTTACAAGGCTGGGGTCAAGCCCTTCCAGGGTCGCGTACGTATCTCCAATCTCGTCAAGGTCGGACCAGGGCGTGTTAAGCCCGACAGCCGCAGGCATCGGCAGGCCGCGATCCCGCGCCGCAAGCACCATAGCGGCGGCAAGCCCCCCGCCGGCGGATAATCCGAATACGCCTATGTCTTTCGCATCATATGAGGCCAGCAGCGTTTCGTAGACAGCGATAGCGTCGTCGAGGGCGGCCGGGAAAGGGTGATCCGGCGGCATACGGTAATCGACCGCAATCACCCTATAACCGCCTTTGCTGGCCATGCTGAGCGCTTCACGCAGGCCGGCTTTGCCGCCGTTTATGACATAGGCGCCGCCATGGAGGTTGATGAGGACCTTTCCGCTTTTGTCCTTCAACAGATTTTTCGGCGTAACGATCCTGACGGCGACGCCGGCCATTTCGCTCTCTTCGACGCGAACCGGCAGGGTTTCGATCATGGCGTCGACGGCTTTGGCGGTTTGCCCGTCATACATCGTCGCCAACGCTTTCCATTCCTCAGCCGAACCGGGAGCGTGTGTCATCTCCGCTATATACAGCGGTGCGGAAAGACGGGCCGCGGCCGCTGCGCTGACGGTTGACGGCGGCGGGAATTGTCGGAACTCTTTTTCCGGTGCGGTCTCGTCCGCTGCGGCGGATGCGCCCGCCGCACACAGGGCCGCAGCCGCTGCGGCGGATAAAAAACGTTTTGCGAAAATCATAAATCCGTCCCTCTGGCCTTTTTGCAAAGGCAGCATATAGCGGTCCGTATCGCTTGCAAGCCGCGGCGCGGCCCGTGGCGGGGCGGTTCGATCTCGGGGCTTATGAGGATTGCGGCGTCGTGCGGCCGCCCGGCGGGCGGCTTTTCAGAATCACACCACCTGGTTCAGCGCCACCGCTTGCGGGCGAGCCATGGCCGGGGCGCCGGCGGGACCGCGCACGCCGTAGGCGGAGGGTTTGGGCTGCCGCGCGGCGATCTCATCGCCGATGGCCTTAATGGCGCCTTCGGTGACCCGGCGGGCGCGGGACAGAAGCGCCTTTTGCGCCTCGGCGCGGCTTTCGAATTTTTTCGTGAAGGTCTTCAATCGCTCCGTCAGCTCCGGCGGGGCGCCGGCGACGAGGCTTTTGTCTCTGGCGATCGCGCGGATCTCCTGGGCGTAAATCGCGGCGAGACGGGACTTTTCCTTCGCATACTGCTCCAGCTCCCGCGGGCGGCGGTCTGCGAGGACGGCGTTTTCCTCATCCATAATGCCGGACAGGCGCTCCGTTAAAAGAATGAGCTGTTCAACACGGTCGGTCGGGTTGTAAGCGGCCAGAGCCATCAGTCTGTCTCCTCAATGGGGGCGGCGTCGGGCGCTTCTGCGACGTTCGTCATCTCCTGATATTTCAGAAGGTCCGCTTTGATGCGGTCGGCGATGCCGAAGCCGCCGGATTTTGAAATTTCCTTGGCGTAATGGTCGGTGAGCATGGTGCGGAACATTTTCTCGCCATGGCCGCCGCCGAAGGGGCCGTCGCTGGTGAGCTCCGACATCATCGGGGCCAGCATCTGTGCGACGAACACCGCTTCGAACTCGACCGCGATGCGCTCGGCCTCTTCCGGCGTTTTCGCCCGTTTGGCCTGGGCGGCCAGGGCGCCTTCCGGAGCGCTCGCCGATTGCGCGGCGAACAGGCTGGCGGCGGTTTGGTTTGCAACGTCCATCTCTACATCACCTGAATTTCAGCTTGCAGAGCGCCTGCGGCCTTGATGGTCTGGAGGATCGAGATCATGTCTCTGGGGCCGACACCGAGGGCGTTAAGACCGTCCACCAATTCCTGCAACCGCACGCTTTCGTTCAGAACCGTCAGCTTTCGTTCTGAACCATCCTCAACTTCGATATCCGTACGCGGCACGACCACGGTCTCGCCCTGCTCGGCGAAGGGGGAGGGCTGGCTCACCTGGGGCGTTTCGGTGACGGAGATTGTGAGGTTGCCTTGCGCGATGGCGACGGTGGACACACGCACGTCCTGGCCCATGACGATGATGCCGGAGGCCTCGTCGATCACGACCCGGGCCGGCTGGTCCGGCTCCACCACCAGTTGTTCAACCTCTGTCAATAGACGGATCATATCGCCGGCATAGGCGAGGGGTTTGTCAAGGCGAACAGTGGACGGGTCCGTCGCCGTCGCCGCGCTTGCGCCCAAAAAAGCATTGATAACGCCGGCCACCCGCTGGGAGGTGGTGAAGTCCGGGTTGCGCAGGGCGAGGCGTATCGTGTCCATGCCGGCGAGGTCGAAGCCGATCTCCCGCTCGATAATGGCGCCGTTGGCGATGCGGCCATTGGTCGGCACGCCTTGGGTGATCGAGGCGCCGTCCCCTTGGGCGGAGAACCCGCCGATGGCGACCTGGCCTTGGGCGACGGCGTAGATCTCTCCGTCCGCGCCGTAAAGCGGGGTCACCAGAAGCGTTCCCCCTTGCAATGATTGTGCATCGCCGAGGGCGGAGATGGTGACGTCCATCCGCGTGCCCTGGGTGGCGAAGGGGGCGAGGTTTGCTGTGACCGTAACGGCGGCGACGTTGCGGGTGTTCAACTGCTCCCCGCGGGTGTTGACGCCCAAGCGCTCCAACATCGCCTCCAGGCTTTGCCGGGTAAACGGCGCGTTCCTCAAGCCATCGCCGGTGCCGTCAAGGCCGACGACAAGACCATAGCCCACAAGCAGATTCTCCCGCACGCCCTCCACATCGGCGATGTCTTTGATGCGTGATTTGGCGCCGGCCGGGCTTAGAACCGCAAACAGGGCGAACGCCGTTACAATAAACGCGGCGAGTTGGCCGATGCGGCGCGGGGACAGGTAGAGGGACGCGGGAGCAGCTAACATTTTTTCCTCATCATTCGGCGCGCCATCCTGCGCGCCCGCTTAAGGTCTTAGCGAAGGTCGTGCCAGCAGGCGTTCCAGAAGCAATGAAAATACATTATATATTTCAATTGTTTAGGGTTTTGTGTCTTTGCTGGTTCCCGGCGCGTTTCGCCGCTCGGCAAAGCTTGTCCGTTGCGCGCGGCAAGTTTTGCCGATCCGGGGGCGGTCGGTTAAGTCGGCGTTAACGCCGCCCGGGCAATTCTTACCGCGAATCTTATGGAAGGGAGCGAAAGCTCTGCATCTGGCGAAGCGTTATGAAAATCAATGGGGCCCAAGGGCTCTCAAATTTAGGATCGGCGAAGCGTGCGGGCAAGCGCGCCGGCGGCGACTTCAAAATTGACGACGGCGCGTCCGCCGCGCGGGAGGCCGCGCCCGCTGCGCCGGCCGGCCCTATCGCCTCCATCGACGCCATTATCGCTCTGCAAGGGCAGGCCGGCGCCGACGGTGAGGCGCGCAAACGCGCCGCCGACCGTGGGGAGCGTCTTCTCAGCCTTCTGGACGGGGTGCGCCTTGGCCTGCTGACGGGCGGGATTCCCCAAGCGAAGCTGAAAGCCCTTTCCGCCGCTGTGGCGGCCCGGCGCGACGCCCTGGTCGACGATCCGCATCTGTCCGCCATCCTCGACGATATCGATCTGCGCGCCCGCGTGGAGCTTGCCAAATACGGGGTCTGAGCCTGTGGCGCCGCTGTCATGTAACCTTCACCGACACAGTTTAACAGCCATACCCGTTGCGGCGCGACGCGGCCGCCGCTATAGTCCGCCCGAATTTTGGGGATGAAACGTACAACCGCTTGAAAACGCTATCAATTGTCGCGTAGGGAGGGCGTTCTAATGTCTCCGGCCAAAACCGCTGCAAAGTCTAAGTCTAAAGAGTATCGTCCAACCGAGGACGAGCCGTTCATGAATGAGCGGATGCTTGAGTATTTCCGTAAAAAACTCCTCGATTGGAAGGAAGATATCCTGCAGGAAAGCAAGGATACGATCCAGCACCTCCAGGAAGAGGCGAACCAGCACCCCGACATCGCCGACCGCGCGTCGAGCGAAACGGAAAAGGCTCTTGAACTGCGCACAAGGGACCGACAGCGCAAGCTGATCTCAAAAATCGACAGCGCCCTGCGTCGTATTGAAAACGGCGAGTATGGCTATTGCGAGGAAACCGGCGATCCTATCGGCGTCAAACGCCTTGAGGCCCGGCCGGTGGCGACGTTGTCTTTGGAGGCCCAAGAGGCCCACGAGCGCCGCGAAAAAGTGCACCGGGACGATTAAGAAGCCTTTAACGTTTTTATTCTCCGCATGCGCTTCCCTGATTTAACCATGCGGCCCGTCACCTGAACATTCAGTGTAAAGGTTTATCGAAACATCTTGACGCCTAAAGCGCTTCCAGACGAAGTGTGTGGTTGATGGTTTCTATCCATCAACCACCGTTTGTCAATTACCGCTATGGAAGGCGCAAAATACGGGCAAATGAGGAATATGACGCGTTTGTTACTCTTGGCTTTTATGTTTTTTAATCTTTCTGGTCATGTTTACGCTGATCAATCCGCTTCGGAAAATCAAGATATCATATCTTGTGTTCCAGGGTGCCGGATGCCTGTTAAACAAACGCCTCCCGAAGTACCTGCTTGGTGCCTTACATGGACGGTTGAGATGCCAAGGTGCTCTCGACTTGAAAATGGCGCTTATTATTGTCAAGGCCGGTATGGCGAGGCGGATAGGTCCTCCGAGATATCTCTGCGCAACATCAATGATTGGTTTAAGAGCATCTCTGAGATTGTGTCTCAAAAGACTATCGACAAGAACAATCTTTCTATTATTTGTACAAAGATAGACTTAAGATTACTAAAAGAAGGAGCTTCGAATCCAGATAGGTCGCCGGATAGCATTCTGTCCTATAACTGTTTTCCAGGCTGCGAGTTAACAAGCCAAGCAAGTTGGAATGCGGGGGTCCCCCCGGAGCAGCCGGCTTGGTGTTCGAGTGTTTTTGATGGATGCAACTCATGGCAGCGTGATGGCGTAACTGAGTTATATTGCGACAAAAAGGTGTATCCGGCTGATATTTGTATGAGTCTGGAGCTAGAAGAGAGAGAAGATAGGTGATCATATCTCCTCCCCCTTCGCATCCCTAAAACGGAAAGACGATGTCATAGACCTGCTGGCCGTAGCGGGGCTGTTGCACGTTGGTGAGCTGGCCGCGGCCGCCGTAGGAAATGCGAGCCTCGGCGATTTGCGAGTGCTGCACCTGGTTGGAGTTGGAAATATCCTCCGGCCGCACCACGCCGGTCACCGTCAGCTCCCGGACTTCGAAATTCACCCGAACCTCCTGGCGTCCGGCAATGACGAGGTTGCCGTTGGGCAGGATCTGCGTCACCACCGCGGCGACGGTGAGGTCTACCGTTTCCTGACGGTTCACGGTGCCGTTGCCGCTGTGGGAGCCGTCGGAGCTGAGGTCGGCGAGGGAGCCGGCCGTGGCGCCGTCGGGCAGGAAGGCGTCGAGGCGGTTTTCCAGGCCGAGGAAATTCGTTGCCCCGGCCGTTTCGGAGCTTGAGCGCGTGCGGCTTGTCGAATTGGCCAGTTGCGCGCGGTCCGTAATGTCGATGTTGACCGTCAGGATGTCGCCCACCTTCTGCGCCCTCTGGTCCTTGAAGAAAGACCGCGCGCCGGTGCGCCAGAGCGAGTTCGGCCGGTAATCATCCGCCTCCGGCGCCGGCATCGGCATGGCGACGGGCTGATTGTCGTGGAGCACCGCCGGGTGCTGTATCGGTGTCATTTTCGGAGGTTTGCCGACTTCGGACAATTTTCCGACTGTACCGCAGGCGGACAGCGCAGCAGCGGCTGCAGCAAGCACGATCATCCTGACGAGGGGCATGGAGCTCTGTCCTTTTGCATATGTGGAAAGGGGGCGCATGGCTTGATCCTTAATTCAACGCCGCCACGTCGAAGGGGGCGAGGACTTTCACAGTGTTCGGTCCCGCAACGAAAGCGCGGATCGTACGGTGGGTTTGAACGTTCATGACGCCGATCGTCTCGTCCTCGGCGCCGTTCTCCAACGCGCGGCCGAGGGTTGTCAGCTTCAGACCGCTCGTTTCATAAACGATGGTGACGAACGCGCCTTTTTCGACGACCTTCGGTCGTTCAATGTCGCGGGAGGCCAGGAGCGCGCCGGCGGCCATGCGCCGTTTTAAGGCTTTGCCGACGATTTCGCGACTGCTGAGAAGGGCTGTAGACGGAACGCGTCCGGCCGCCGTGCGCCGCCAGACGATGTCGTCTTCATGGATAACCTCGCCCCGGCCCATGGCGCGGCCGAGCACGGGCGTTTCGATAACGGAGATGGCGCGCCCCGCAACGGTGGTCGCCGGAAGATCCGGTCCCGCGCTCACCACGGCGGCGAACCGCCCGCTGGCGCCGTCGAAGCTCAGATCTTCAACGGCCAGGGCGACGCGCGCGTCTATCGGGGCGTGGAGGGTGATTGCGGCGTTGGCCAGCGCCAGATCGAATTCCGCTCCAAGGCCCTGGGCGCGCAGCGCTCCAAGCACAGCGTTAGAGATCTCCGCGGTGGAGATCGCCTGGCTCGCCCGGGCGACGGTGATGCGTTTTGCGCCTTCCGGATTGGTCCAGATAAGGCCGAGCGCGCGGGCGGATTTGGCGATATAGTCCGGATGCAAAGAAACGCGCGCCCCGGGCGCCGGGGCGTTGGCGATTTTGACGTCTCCTTGTGCGCCCGTTCCCGTCAACACGTCCGACAGAAGAACCGTCTCGCCGGTCACGACGATATCGGACTTTAAGAACACGCCGCTCTCAGCTGCGTTCGCCGGGCGCGTCAGCATCAGTGCGAAGAACAGCCAGGCGAAGGCCAGCACCGTTTGCAGGAACGCTGTGAAAAAGCGGCTTATGGGCGCGCGGAGCGGGGACTTCAAGTAAAAGGCGGTCATGTTAAATCTCCTTATGCGCCGCTACCGCAGGTTCGAACCTGTGGACAGCATCTCGTCAGATGTGGTGATGACCTTGGCGTTCATTTCATAGGCCCGTTGCGCGGCGATGAGGTTTGTCAGCTCCTGAACCGCATCCACGTTGGCGGTCTCGATAAAGCCCTGAAGAATTGTGCCGTAGCCGACGGACCCCGGCGTGCCGTTGGCGGCGGGACCGGAGGCGGCGGTCTCCAGGAACAGATTGTCCCCGATGGCCTCAAGGCCGGCTTCGTTGAAGAAAGAGGACAGCTCCAACTGTCCGATCTGTTGCGGGTCCGGCTGGCCCGGCAGCACAGCCTGAACCTGGCCTTCCTCGTTGACGATGACGTCGAGGGCCTCCTGCGGAATGGAGATGCCGGGCTGCACCTGATACCCCTCGCCGGTGACGAGCAGGCCTTCGGCGGAAATTGAGAAATTCCCGGCCCGGGTATAGGCGTCGTCGCCGCTCGGCAGCTGGATGCGGAAATAGCCGCGGCCGGAGACGGCGAGGTCGAATGTATTATTCGTCGGCGTCATATTGCCCTGGTCGGTAACGCGGTAGACAGACCCTGTCTTCACGCCGACGCCGATCTGAATGCCGTTCGGCACGATGGTCCCCGCAGCGGACGAGGCGGCGCCGATGCGTTCGATATTCTGGTACAAAAGGTCCTGGAACTCCGCGCGTTGGCGTTTGAAGCCTGCGGTGTTCATGTTGGCGATGTTGTTCGAGATGACCTCGACATTCATCTGCTGGGCGACCATGCCGGTAGCTGCGATTGATAAAGATTTCATGGCTGCGTCTCCTAATGCGGCGCGGATTATTTCGGCTTGCCGAGGGTTTCGACCGCTTTACGGGCGAGCTCGGCGCTTGATTCCATAAGTTTGTTGACGGACTGGTAGGACCGCATGATGTCGATCATCTTGGTGATTTCCAGGACCGGCGTGACGTTAGACAGTTCAAGTACGCCTTGCGCGACACGGGCGTCCTCTGCGGGAAGCGGAATTTCATCGGTGGCGAGAAGCGTCTCGCCGGCTTTTTTCATGGCGGCCGGGTTTTCAAACGTGACGATGTTCAAGCGTGCGACAATGGCTTCCCCGGTGGAAATGACGCCGTCGGCCGCGACGGTGATCGGACCGCCTTCAAGGTTCAAGATGATTTCCTGACCTGCGTCGTCTAGTACGGGATCGCCTTCGCGGGTGATGAGGCGTCCGGTTTCATCCGTTCCGAAATGGCCGTTGCGGGTGTAGCGCTCCCCGGCTTCGGTCTGCACCACGAAAAACCCGTCGCCGGAAATCGCCATATCAAGAGGCGCGCCGGTGCTGTCCAGTTGACCTTCGGTGAGATCGCGCGCAACGCCGCGGTCGAGCACGAAGGACAACTTGTCCTCGTTAAAAGCCGCGCCGGAATACTCTGACATGTATTCTTGAAACAGCAGCGCCTCGGCTTTGAACCCGGCGGTGTTCATATTTGCGAGATTGTTGGCGACCACATCCATGTTGCGTCTTAACGTCATCTGACGCGACAGGCCGACCATCATGGCGTTTTCCATCGGGTTTCTCCAATCTTGAATCTGGGGACGTTTTGGTCCTCGCGGCTTAAGGTTCGCAAGCCACGTGCCACAGTAAAGTTATTATAATTCAATGGTTTAAGTGTATGTTGCGCTGGGAGGATTGGTGACGGCGGCAATATATGCCGGGCAAAAGACGCAAGTTCGTCTCCTCGCAACCGATCTTTAACCTCCATGCCTCTTAATGGCGTTTGCAACTGTTTGTTAACGCCGTTTCTTAAGGGGTTGGGCGCGCTATGGCGGACGAAGAAGAAAACGAAGTCGACGAAGAAGCCAGTGAAGATGGCGAGGGCGAGGACGGAGAGAAGAAAAAGAAAAAACTCTCCGGTAAAGTCCTTGTGCTGTTCATCGCATTGCCGGCTGTCTTGTTAATTGGCGGCGGCGTTGCGGCGGCGTATTTTCTAGGCTTTATCGGCGGCAAGCCGGACGAGGCTATGGAGGTCGCCGAGGTTGAGCCGGAAGAGGTGCTTCCGCCGCCGGTGTTTTACGATCTGCCGGAGATGGTGGTGAACCTCAATTCCGATGGCGGACGGGCGGTGTACCTGAAGGTGAAAATCGCCCTTGAACTCAGGGAAGAGAACCCGGCGGAGGTGCTCGATCCTTTAACGCCGCGCATTGTCGACCGTTTTCAGGTGTTCCTGCGCCAATTGAAGGTGCAGGATCTTGAAGGCTCCGCGGGCATGCTGCGATTGAAGCAGGAGTTGCTCCGCCGCATTAATCTTGTCGTTGAACCCATGGAGGTGCGCGACATTTTATTCAAAGAAATGATCATTCAGTAGGCGTATGGATGTCTGAAGAAGAAGAACAGGATCAGGACGCGCTCGCCGCCGAATGGGAGGCCTCCGCCGCCGAGGAAGGCGATGGGGAGGATCTCGCCGACGAATGGGGCGCGATGCTTGAGGGCGAGGACGAGGATTCCGAACGCGTCCTCAACCAGGATGAGATCGACAGCCTTCTGGGCTTTGACGTCGCCGGCGACGAGGGGGCCGACCGATCGGGCGTGCGCGCCATCATTAATTCGGCGCTCGTGTCCTACGAACGTTTGCCGATGTTGGAGATCGTCTTTGACCGCCTTGTTCGGCTGATGACGACGTCTTTGCGTAACTTCACGTCCGATAATGTGGAAGTGAGTCTCGACAATATTTCTTCGATCCGTTTCGGCGACTATTTGAACTCCATTCCCCTGCCGGCGATCCTGGCGGTCTACCGGGCCGAGCAGCTCGACAATTACGGTCTCGTTACGGTGGATTCAAATCTTATTTATTCCATCGTCGATGTGCTCCTCGGCGGGCGGCGCGGTACGGCGGCGATGCGTATTGAAGGGCGTCCCTATACGACCATCGAGCGGATGTTGGTCCAGCGTATGATTGAAGTGGTTCTGGAAGATGCGTCCGCTGCTTTTGATCCATTGACGAAAGTGCAGTTCAAACTTGATCGTGTCGAGACGAACCCCCGTTTTGCAGCGATCGCCCGCGCGGCGAATGCGGCCATCCTTGTGAAGCTTCGGGTCGATATGGAAGACCGGGGCGGGCGTATCGAAATGCTGCTGCCCTATGCGACATTGGAACCCATCCGTAAGCTGCTGCTTCAGCAATTCATGGGTGAAAAGTTCGGCCGCGATAATATCTGGGAAAGTCATTTGGCGACGGAGCTCTGGGCTGCGGGCGTTCAAGTCGAAGCGGTGCTGTCTGAGCAGAAAATGCGCCTTGGCGAGGTGATGGGCTTTGAGGTTGGGCAAACCTTGATGATCAACGCTCGTCCGGAAAGCAGAATTGAAATGCGCTGCGGCGGCGTGCCGCTGACCAGCGGGCGGATGGGCCGCGTTGGCGACAATATCGCCGTCCGCCTCGATGCGCCGTTGGAAAAGCAGGCCGCGATGGATGCGGTCGGGAAGCTGACATGAATATAGGCTTGATCGTCGAAGGCGTCGTCGCCGTTCTCCTGGTCGTTACAGCGGCGTATTGCTTTGTGCTCAATGGAAAGCTGCGTGCGTTGCGCTCTGGCCAGGACGGCCTGCGCGACGTGATCGCCGGGCTTAACGCAGCGACGCAAAATGCGCAAAACAGCATATTGCAGCTCAAAATCGCCGGCGAAAGCGCCGGGGAGGATTTAAAGAAAATCACCGCCGACGCCCGGACTTTGGCCGATGAGCTGTCGGTTATGGTGGAGGCGGGAGATCGCATCGCCGATCGGCTTCAGGGGGCGGTGGACAGCCCCGAACCCGTTACGGCGGCGGAAGGCGATCCCTCTGCAGACGACTTCCTTTCCAAGGTTCGTGAGGCGGCGGATCGCATCGCCAGCGCTTCGGAGGAAGATGGTGTTGAAGACGACTGGCATGGCGATGCCCGTGCGCGCATCCGCAGCGCCCTTGGCGGCGTAAAGTGATGCGTCATCGAATGAGAGTAGCGAGTAAAAAACTATGACAGATCGTTTGAAACTGTTTCCCGCCGTGATCGCTATTTTGGTGATGACGTTCGGTTTGAAAGTGATGAATATTTGGACGGGACTGAACGCCGGGCTTGCCTCCTCGGCGGTCGCCCAGGAAGCCGAAGAGCCCACCGGTGAAGAAGCGGCCCCGACGGAAGAAGGCGATCCTGAAGGCGCCGCTGAAGGCGCCGCTGAAGCGCCCGCCGAGGGTGAAGGCGAGACCGCTGAGGCCGAGGCGGCGGACCAAGAGCGGGAGATGAGCGCGTCGGAAATCGCCGTGCTGAAAAGTCTTGCCGAACGTCGCGAGGCGTTGGAGGCCCGGGAAAAAGATCTCGCCATGCAGGAGACGCTGATGCGCGCTGCTGAAGCGCGTGTTGAGGAGCGCATTTCAGAGTTGAAAACCATTGAGGCGAGCATTCGCGACCTTCTGGGCCAGCGCGACGCCGCAGAACAGGCGCAAATCGACAGTCTTGTGAAGGTTTACGAGAAAATGAAACCCGCCGACGCGGCGCGAATTTTCGAGACGCTGGAAAAA
Organism: Pseudomonadota bacterium; assembly: GCA_039183635.1. Lineage (GTDB taxonomy): Bacteria > Pseudomonadota > Alphaproteobacteria > Caulobacterales > Parvularculaceae > JBCDBL01. The sequence goes on along the minus strand of JBCDBL010000035.1, from coordinate 3,196 downwards.
GACATTCTGCTCGATGTGGCCTCCGGCATGAAAGAGCAGGCGATCGCCGGGGTGCTCGCCAAAATGAACTCCGCCCGCGCCCAGGAGTTGACCGTCATGCTCGCTTCAAGGTCGCAGTTGCCCGAAACCGTCGCTGAGCTGCAATAACGCGCGGTCCCCGGTAACGGGCGCTTAACCCTGGCGGTTTACATTTTGCTAAGTCGTTGGCGTAGAAGCCGTTTGCGGGATATTTCAACACATGTCGCGCCGGATTTACGTCGTTTCTCGCATCGCACGGGGCCGTGGTGAACCGTTTGCTGATCAAAACTTTCTGCGCCTTTATCGCATGCGCCGCCTGCGGCGCATCTGCGTTTGCCGCCCCGGTTGCGGTGTCGGCGCGTCAGGCGGATGGTTTCGCCCGCATTCTATTTGAGTGGAACGCCCCTGTCGGCGTGGCGGCCAGGGTCGAAAACGGCGTACTCGTCGCCCGGTTTGAGGAGCGGATCGACGGCGACGTGTCGGCCATCCAGGACGGCGCCCCGGCCTATGTCGCCGCTGCACGTTTGGATCCGGACGGCCGCACTGTGCGTCTCGCCCTGCGCGGCGAGGTTCGTCTGCACCAGTCGCAATCGTTTAACCTTGTAGCCCTGGATTTGCTGCCGCCGCGATATCGAGGGGAGCCGGACGATATCGTTTCCCCGGAAGAACAAGCCGAACGTGCTTTCGTGGCCAGGGCCGCGGCCATCGCGCCGCGCTTAAAGCCTTCGGCGGGCGATGTCGCCATGCAAGGTTTGCTGTTGCCCTTGCGCGTCGATGTTTCCTATGAGAACGGGATCAGCCGAACGACGTTCGGCTGGACCGAGCCGATGGGGTATGACGTATCGAAGGTTGAGGAGGGTGTGGAGATCGTATTCGACGCGCCCGCCTCCGCCGACCTCACCCGTCTTCGGGTGGACCCGCCGCCTTTTATTGCAGGTGCTGAGCAAGCGGTTGAAAACGGCCGTTTGGCGGTGCGCATCGCCCTAACGGAAGGGGCGGGCGTGCGCCACTTTCGCGAAGGTCCCGCCGTCATTTTGGATGTGCTTGAAACCGAAGCATTCGACACAGGCCGGTTTGAGCCTCAACCGCTGCCTGCAACGCCTCTTCCACCGTCGCGCTTGCCTGAGCCGCAGGTCGAGATTACAGCTGTTCCGGAAGAAATTGAAACGCTGACGGAAGATGCAGCGCCGTCGCGTCCTCAGACTGCGCCGTTGCAGCCTGCGTCTGCGCCGCCCGTAGCGGCGCCCAAAACCGTATCAGGCAATTCGGCGGACGCGTCTGAAGCGGTTATCGCCGGGGAAGGCGTCTCTGTCGACTTTCAACGCATTGAGGACAATCTGCGCGTATCCTTCAGCGCGACCTCTGAAAGACCGGCGGCGATCTTCCGGCGCGGCGATTATCTGTGGGCGATTTTTAAAGGCGCTGCAGCAGCCGATCTGTCTGATTACTCCAGCGAGTACAGAACGTATGTTAAAAGCGTCGAGCAATTGCCGGGATCGAGCGCTACGGTCCTGCGGTTACAACTCGCCAGGTTCGCCTTGATCTCAGCCTCTGCGGCGAACGGACGATGGGCTGTTACAATCGGTGAGAACATCGCCATCCCGGCCGATCCCATTTCAGTGGCGCGCGACGCCAGGGCGGCGGCGGTTCCCAAGGTGCGTCTCGGCCTGAAGGGCGCAACGGACATCATATGGGTGCGGGACCCCGACATTGGCGACGATCTCGCCGTGGCGCTCGCCCCCGGACCGTCCCAAGCGGTCATGGCGTCGCGTAACTTCGTGGAATTCATTGTGCACGCCACGGCCCATGGCGCCTTGGTGCAACCGTTGACGGACGATCTCGCCATGGAGAAAGACGCCGAAGGCGTCACGGTGTTTGGTCTTGCCGCTTTATCCTTAAACGACGATATTCCCGCAGCATTGATCGCCGGCCGCGGCGCCGTAGCGGCGAGCCCGGCCTTTGTGGACTTCACCAATTGGCGTTCCGTAGAGGGAAGTGATTTCACCGACATGGAACAACGTCTAAACGCCATCGTCGCTGAGCGTATGCTGGACGTCGCCAACGCCGGCCAGTCGCCTGAAGCGTCGGAAACGCTTATCCAGTTTCAAAGAGACGAGCGAGAGGCCCAACAATACGGTGCAGTCCTCTCCCTTATTCGCTCGCTTTACGCCCAGGCGAAATTCTACATCGCCCATGAGCTTTCCGCAGAGGCGATTGCGGCTCTCGATCTCATCGCTGAGCGGGATGCGACGCAAACAACGCAAGCAGAATATCTCGCCTTAAGGGGCGTCGCGGACGTTATGATGGGGCGCTACGAAGATGCGCAAAAAGCGTTCGCCGATCCGGTTTTTTCCGACGACCGCCACGCTCAGCTGTGGCGAGGGCTCGCCTATCATGGGGCGCGGCAATGGGCGCGCGCCCGGCACGACCTGCAGGACGGGATTGAAATCGCGCCGCTCTATCCGGCGACCTGGCGCTCGCGGTTCCATCTCGCCCTGGCCGACGCCCATGTGAAAGTGGGGGATGTCGGCGCCGGAGAGCTTGAGACGGCGCTTTTGACAATGAGCGAGCTTACCGATGCGCAGAGCGCCAAAAAGCGTCTTTTGGACGCTGATATGCTGCGCATCGCAGGCCGTATCGATGAAGCTCTGGAGCTTTACGCCGAGGTGGAAAAGAGCATGGAAGAGCCTTATGCGTCCTGGGCGGTTTATCGGCAGACGATGATGTCGCGCCGCGCCGGGCGCATCGACGCCGATGAGGCGATGCGCCGTCTGGCCGCCCAGCAGTATCGGTGGCGGGGAGATGATCTGGAGTTGCGCATTCTACACGAACTTGCGCGCCAGTATGCGGAAAAGGGTGCTTTTCGTCAGGCTTTGAACGCCATGCGCGATATTGTGGAAAGCTTTCCGGACAGCGAGGTCGCCGCCGAGGTTGAAAAAGACATGAACGGGATTTTCTCCAATCTCTATCTTGACGGTCAGGCTGAAGCCATGGACCCTGTTCCGGCTCTCGCCCTGTTTTATGAAAACATCGACCTGATACCGTCCGGCGACGGGGGCGATATTATGATCACAAGGCTGACGGATCGTTTGATTTCGTTCGACCTGCTTGACCAGGCGGCGGAGCTTTTGAAACACCAGGCGGACAATCGCCTCCAGGGCGTTCCGCGCGCCCGTGC
>JBCDBL010000034.1:0-33715 GCA_039183635.1 Pseudomonadota bacterium | reverse complement strand
GAGGGCTTCTTTGCAAAACTCAAACAGTGGAGACGCATCGCAACCCGGTACGACAAGCTCGCTCAAAACTTCCTTGGCTTCATAAAGATCGCAAGCATAATGCTATGGATAAAATGATTAAATCGTCACTACAGCCTAGAGCCGTTTGCATCTCATGTGATTCAACTCAGCGGGCGCAAACGGCTCTAAGTCTTTGTTTTAGCGGATTGCGGACGGCGAACCGGTGAGCCACTTCGCCTGCAATCCGCTCTAGTGTTTAGTCTTTTACAGGCAACCGTTCGATTTGGTCTGTCCATATGCCGCCTTTATATGAAGCAGGCAGGCTCTCATAGTCTTCGACAGAGTTCAGCCCGCCTATGGCGAAGTTCTTGCGACGCGGGCCTGTTATGTAAACCTTTGTTCCCGCCTCCGCCATGCGCTTTTGGAACAGGTTGGGCCAACCCCACAGATAAGGCGCGAAGTTGACGGGGATGACCATCGTCGTGTCGCGACAGAGGGCGGGCATACGGCCTGACCATCCCCACATGGCGTAAGCTTTTGCGCATGTCTTTATGCTGTATGTCGTAAATGTGCGGATTTGCGGCTCCAGGCTTTCTATCCGCGCCATCAGCGCGTTGCTGCCGCCGTAAACGGACAGGTTGGACGCGTCGACGCCGTCAAGTCCGTTCAGATATGCAATCAGACGGTCGGCGTGGTCCAGCGTATCGCCTTTTAAATTCAACAGAAAGGGCGTATCGGGAAAGCTTTTGAGAACCTCAGCCAATGTCGGCGCCAATCCGACGCCTTCGCCGCGAAAGGGAAAACTCTCCCCGCCGTCGGCTGTGTAGCCATAGCCGATGTCGAGGGCCTTCAGCTCCGCCACGGTTTTGTCCTGGGTGCGTCCCGTCCCCTCGGTGCGGCAGTCCACGGTGTAATCGTGGAACACGATGAACGCACCGTCGCGCGTCGGGTGAATGTCGATTTCAATGGCGTCGGCGCCATGGGCGAGGGCGGCTTCGATGGACGGGAGGGTGTTCTCCAGGAAGCTGTGGATCGGGGGAAACATGCGTGTCGCCGTACAATCGTGCGGTCCCAAATTTTCCCGGTCATAGAGTTGATGCACCCCGCGATGGGCGAGAAAGCTGCGCGGGCCGTCGGGCGCCGGGGCGCGCCAGGAGGCGTTCATAATGTAAAGGCTGGCGACAAGGCCGATTCCTATCGCGACTGCGGTTTTCATCATGGCGCAAGCCCCCCTTTTCGCTTTCTTACACGCGCCCTTTGGCGGGGGCAGGGCGTAAATGGGGCGAAAGGAGGGTAAGTTCAGCATTACGTCGGAGATTTAATGTCTTCCTTCCCCCGCGCGCGGGGGAAGAGACGCAAATGCGAAATAAATAAAAAGGCCGGCGGTGTCGCCGGCCTTTCTGGTAAGTTCTGGAGGAGCGCTTACGCCCCCATGGCTTTCTGGAAATTCTCGTCCACCTTGTCGAGGAAACCTTCCGTGGTCAGCCAGCTTTGTTCCGCGCCGATGAGCAAGGCGAGGTCCTTCGTCATGTGGCCGCCTTCAACGGTTTTGATGATCGTCGCCTCCAGCGTGTTGGAGAACTTGATGAGATCTTCATTGCCGTCCAGCTTGCCGCGGTGCGCAAGGCCTCTTGTCCAGGCGTAGATCGAGGCGATGGAGTTCGTGGACGTCGCTTCGCCCTTTTGATGGGCGCGGAAGTGGCGGGTGACTGTGCCGTGGGCGGCCTCCGCCTCTACCGTTTTGCCGTCCGGGGTCATGAGAACGGAGGTCATCAGGCCGAGGGAGCCGAAGCCTTGCGCCACCGTGTCGGACTGGACGTCGCCGTCATAGTTCTTACAGGCCCACACATACCCGCCGGACCATTTCAAACAGGCCGCCACCATGTCGTCGATGAGGCGGTGTTCGTAGTGCGTGCCGATCTTCTCAAACGCCTCTTTGAACTCCGTTTCATAGATCTCCATGAAAAGATCCTTGAACCGGCCGTCATATTTCTTAAGGATCGTGTTTTTCGTGGACAGGTAGACAGGGTAGTTGCGTTGCAGGCCGTAGTTGAAGCAGGCCCGGGCGAAGTCGCGGATCGACTCGTCGAGGTTGTACATGCCCATGGCGATGCCGGCGTCCGGAGCGTCGAAGACCTCATGCTCAATGATCTCGCCGCTTTCCCCTTCCCATTTGATGGAGAGCTTGCCCTTGCCCGGGAACAGGAAGTCCGTGGCGCGGTACTGGTCGCCGAACGCGTGACGGCCGATGATCACCGGCTGGGTCCAGCCCGGCACGAGGCGCGGTACGTTCTTGATGATGATCGGCTCACGGAAAACGACGCCGCCCAAAATATTACGGATCGTCCCGTTGGGGGAGCGCCACATTTTTTTAAGACCGAACTCTTCGACCCGCGCTTCGTCCGGGGTGATGGTGGCGCACTTCACGCCGACGCCATGCTCCTTGATGGCGTTCGCTGCGTCGATGGTGATCTGGTCGTCGGTCTCGTCGCGCGCCTCCATCCCAAGATCGTAATATTTCAGATCGATATCGAGATAGGGATGGATAAGCTTGTCTTTGATGAGTTGCCAGATGATCCGCGTCATCTCGTCTCCGTCCAACTCGACGACGGGATTCGCGACCTTAATTTTTTGCATGGAACGACCTCAGTTCTACATTGTGAGCGTGGCGCGGCGCGTGGGGCGGACTATCGAAGGCGCCAAACGAAAGCTTGCGCAGCGGGGGACATGGCGCTTGCTATAACACCCCGCTTTGTGCTGCGGAAGGCCTGATGGCCAAGACTTGAAGGGTGTTAAGGTGGAAAAGAATGTCAGGAACGGATCGTAGCAAACAAAGCGTCCCTGAACCGCAGCCCGTCTTCGTGCTGGTGGAGCCGCAGATGGGGGAAAATATCGGCGCGGCCGCGCGGGGCATGTTGAACTTTGGCTTAACGGCCATGCGGCTTGTGGCGCCGCGGGATGGCTGGCCCAACGAAAAAGCCGGCGCCATGGCGGCCGGCGCCTCCGCGGTGCTCGACAGCGCTAGGGTGTTCGATGATCTCGCCGCCGCCGTGGGCGACTGCAGCTATGTCATGGCGACAACGGCCCGGCCGCGGGACATGCGCAAGCCTGTTTTTTCCCCGGAAGATGCCGCAGCGCGCCTTGCCGAGAAGGTCGAAAGCGGCGTGCGGTGCGCCGTTCTGTTCGGCTGCGAAAGGTAGGGACTGTCGACGGAGGATGTCGCCCACGCCGACGCCATCATCACCGCGCCGGTGAACCCGGGCTTTGCGTCCTTGAACCTCGCTCAGGCGGCGTTTCTCATCGCCTATGAATGGGCTCGTGCGCGCGGGCTGAAACAGGGGTTCGGCGACGCCTATAGGGATGTCCCGCCGGCGGAAAAGCAAGAGCTGTTCGGCCTGTTCGATCAGTTGGAACAAGCCCTGGACGGCGCCGGCTATTTTTTCCCCGCGGCCAAGCGCGACGTCATGGCGCGTCATCTGCGCACCATGCTGACCCGGGCGGAGCTGACGCGCCAGGAGGTGCAGACCTTGCGCGGGGTGGTCAAGGCTTTGGAAAACGGCCCGCGCCGGCGTCGGAACGCCTCTTGAATACGGCGAAGTGAAAGCATACGGCCTTTGCCTTCGCTTCCGTGATGTGCAAGCTATTCCAATGATCTGAGCGTGCGCCGAACAAGCGTGCGTTTAAGGGCGATTTCATGCGGAAGACATATCGGAGAAGGCATGCGCATTTTCTTAGCTTTTCTTGGGGCTGTCAGCGTCGTTTTGACGGGGCAAGTCGGCGCGACAGACGCCATTAAACAGACCAAAGGCGTCTATGAGGACCGGTTCCGCCAATTGGGGCCGGATCTGCCAACCCCGAATGTTTATCGCACGGCCTCCGGCGCGCCGGGCCCCGAATACTGGCAACAGCGCGCGGACTACAAGATCCAGGTCGCTCTCGATGAGGAGGCCAAACGCATCGACGCCTCGGCTCTCATCACCTACACGAACAACTCCCCCGATGATTTGCGGTATTTATGGGTCCAGCTCGACCAGAACCGGTTCCGCGACACATCCCTCGCCCGGCGGTCTGAAACCGCGGCGACGTCGGGCACCCGCCGCACCCGGACAGGCGCGGGGGATTCTTTGTCCTACGGCGCGCTCGCCCGCCATCAGGCGTTCAAGGACTTGGAGTACGGTTTTGAGATTAATGCCGTGGAAGACGGCCGCGGCGGGGCGCTCGATTACAAGATCGTCGATACGATGCTGCGGATCGATCTGTCCGAGCCCTTGCGCGCCGGCGGCAAGGCGATCTTCTCCATCGACTGGAGTTTCAACATCATCGAAGAATCCGTGATCGGCGGTCGGGGGGGATATGAATACTTCCCGGAGACGGACACGTATCAATACTTTCTCGCCCAGTGGTTTCCGCGCATGGCGGCCTACACGGATTATGGCGGCTGGCTCAACCAGCAATTTCTGGGTCGCGGCGAGTTCACGCTGGAGTTCGGCGATTACGACGTCGAAATTACGGTCCCCGCGGACCATATCGTCGCGTCCAGCGGCGTTCTGCAGAACCCGAACGACGTGCTGACGGCGGAGCAGCGCACGCGGCTCGCCGAGGCCCGGAACGCCGACAGCCCTGTTTTCATCGTCACGCCGGAGGAGGCCCTCGACAATGAAAAAGAGGGGACGTCGGAGATGAAAACCTGGCGGTTCCGGGCGCGGAACGTGCGCGACTTCGCCTGGGCGAGTTCGCGCAAATATATCTGGGACGCCATGGGGTATGAGCAGGACGACCGGGTGAACCCCGTCGTTATGGCGATGTCGTTTTACCCCAACGAAGGCGAGCCGGTCTGGTCGCAATACTCCACCCACGCCGTGGCCCATACGATGGATGTCTATTCGCGCTTTTCCTTCGCCTATCCCTATCCCGTGGCGATTTCCGTCAATTCCTGGGAGCGGGGCGGCATGGAGTATCCGATGATCACCTTCAACGGGTACCGCCCAAGCGAAGATGAGAAAAGCGGGGAGCGGACATATTCCCGCCGGCTCAAATACGGCCTCATCGGCGTCATCATCCATGAAATCGGCCATATCTATTTTCCGATGGTCGTAAACTCCGACGAACGGCAATGGACATGGATGGATGAGGGGATCAACACGTTCCTGGAATATGTTGCGGAGCTTGAGTGGGAGGAGAATTATCCGGCCTGGCGCGGCAACAAGACGAACGTGATGGATTACATCGCCGAGTATATGAAAAGCGAAAACCAGGTTCCGATCATGACCCAGTCGGACGCGATTTTGCAATTCGGCCCGAACGCCTATTCAAAGCCCGCAGCCGGTCTTGCGTTGCTCCGCGAAACGGTGATGGGACGGGAGCTGTTCGACCATGCGTTCCGCGAATATGCGACGCGGTGGAAATTCAAGCGACCGACGCCGTCGGACTTTTTTCGGACCATGGAGGACGCCTCGGCTGTGGATCTCGACTGGTTCTGGCGCGGTTGGTTCTATTCGACGGACCATGTGGATGTCGGCGTCGCCGATGTCAGGGAGTATAAAATCTCCACCCTGGACCCTGATGTCGAAATGCCTCTGGTGCGGGACGAAACCGCCGCCCGCGAGCCGGAGACCCTGGCCCAGATTCGCAACCGCGAAGAGGGCCGTCAAACGCGGCTGCAGCGGTTTCCCGAGCTCGCTGATTTCTACAATGAGAACGATCCGTTCACCCCTTCGAATAAGGACCGTAATGCGTATCAAGATACGCTGGACGGACTTGAGGATTGGGAGCGTGCGGCCCTGGAACGCGCTATCGCCGATGATGAGTATGTCTACTTCGTCGATTTCGTGAACACCGGCGGCCTGGTGATGCCGCTCCCGCTCGAAATCACCTATGAAAGCGGCGCGTCGGAACGCATGGATATTCCAGCGGAAATCTGGCGGCGCAACCATCGGGCGGCGACGAAACTGATCATCAGTCAAGAGAAGATTACATCGATTGCGATCGATACGCGGAATGAACTGCCTGACACGAACCGTCAGGACAATCACTTTCCACGTCGCATCATGTCCTCGCGCCTCGATCTTTATAAATCAGACAGCAAAGACCGCGACCTCATGGCCGACATGTTGGTCGAGTTGAAGGGCGCCGCCAAGGACGAGGTTGAGGCTGGCGGGGCGGCGCCTCTGCAGCCTGCGGAAGACTAGCTTATGATCTCCAATGTTTGTGCGACGCGGCGCGCCGCGCTCGCCGCCGTCGCCGGCGCATTTGTTATCGCCGGCGGGCTGACGCCTGTCTCCGCGCACCGTCAGCGGATCGCCCTCACCACCGTGCGTTGGGATGCGACAGCCCAGGCGCTGCAGGTTATTCATCGCCTGCACGCCCACGACGCCGGCCACTTTCTTGAAACCGATCCCGATGCGGCTGTTACGGATATAAAGGGTCGTGCTCGCCTCGCCCTCCATGTGGAAGAGCAGTTCCGTCTTTTCTCCACCGAAGGCGTCCCCTTGCCCCTTAAGATGGTTGGCGCCGAACTCGACCGGAATTATGTGTTCGTCTATCAGGAAATGCCTTTATCTCAGCCTCCTGCCGCTCTTGCGATTGAAAATGGCGTGTTTCAAGATCTGTTCAGTGATCAGATCAACCACGTCAACTTCGAGATGGGCGGGGCTGTGAAAACGCTTGTGTTTGAAAAGGGCGACGGAAAAAAGCGCGTTTCTTTTGGGTGACGGCGGCGGAACCGCTTATCTCTCCGGCTTGCGCGGTCTGCCCATTGCGCTACCTTTGCAACACAAGTTGAGATGCAAAGGACGCTTTTATGACGGATGTTAAACGCCCGGCGGGGTTTGGCGCTGTGACGCCCTATCTTATGGCTTCGGACGCAAAGGCGCTCGCCGTTTATATGGTCGACGCGTTCGGCGGTGAGATCATAGAAAGCCTGCCCGGGCCGGACGATACGGTGATGCACGTCCAGGTGAAGATCGACGATGGCGTGATCATGGTCGGTCAGTCGCCGGACCCAAGCGAAGCCATGCCGGCCTGCACATACCTTTATGTCGCCGACGCCGATGCGGTTCACGCCAAAGCGCTCGCCGCCGGCGGAACAGAATTTATGCCGGTGGGGGATCAATTTTACGGCGACCGCCATGGCGGTCTGCGCGACCCCTTCGGCAATTTATGGTTTGTGGCGAGCTTTATTGAGGAGATCTCCAGCGAGGAATTGATGCGCCGGCATGCAGAAGACATGGAACGGCGCGCTGGGGGGTGACGGCTTTTGCTTTGCGCACCCCGTGACATAGGTGCGGCGGCTTTATTTTATGTCTGATGCTGAACCCATAAAAACCGTCTCTGAAACGGCTGACCTGTCGGGTCACCGCTTCCGCTATTACGATTTCGCCATGGCGGCGTTCGTTGCGGTGCTGATTTGTTCGAATTTGATCGGTGCGGCGAAAGTGTCGGAAATCTCAGGCTTTCAGTTCGGCGCCGGCGTCCTGTTCTTCCCGATCTCCTATGTCCTCGGAGATATTTTGACGGAGGTCTACGGCTACGCCCGGGCGCGCCGGGTCGTGTGGGCGGGGTTCGCCGCGGTCCTGTTCATGGCGTTCATGGCGTTTGTCGTCGTCAAGCTGCCGCCCGCGCCGGGGTGGGAGGGGCAGGCGGCCTATGAAGAGGTCTTCGGGCTCACCCCACGCATCGTGTTCGCCTCCCTCGCCGCGTTCTGGGCGGGCGAACTCGCCAACGCCTATGTCATGGCGCGCATGAAGGTGTGGACCGAAGGCCGGCATCTGTGGACGCGGACGATCGGCTCCACGGTGGTGGGGCAGGGGGTGGACAGCCTTCTGTTTTACCCGCTGGCGTTTCTCGGCGTATGGCCGGTGGAGCTGGTGCTGACCGTCATGGCGACAAACTATTTGTTGAAAGTCGGCTGGGAGGCGCTGTTGACGCCCGTGACCTACCGTGTCGTCGGCGCTTTGAAGAAAGCCGAAGGCGTTGACGTCTATGACAAAGACACCGATTTCACGCCGTTTTCCGTGCGGTCCTGACGGCGTCGGCGGCCGTAAACGGGTTGACACCACCCCGTCCGCCCGATAGATCACCGGTCTTTCATAACGGGTTGGTGCGGAGCCGCCGTTGAAATCGCTGAAAACATGAGGTTTTCGGCCGGTCCGCGTCGAAAGCGAGGAATAATGTCCAAGCGCCAAAGCGCCAAGTACAAGCTCGACCGCCGGGTTGGGGAAAATGTCTGGGGGCGCCCGAAAAGCCCCGTCAACCGCCGGGATTACGGCCCGGGCATGCACGGACAGCGCCGCAAAGGCAAGATGTCCGACTTCGGCCTCCAGCTGATGGCCAAGCAAAAGCTCAAAGGTTATTACGGCAATATCGGCGAGAAGCAATTCCGTAAAATTTATGACAGGGCCGCCAGCTTGAAAGGCAACACGGCGGAGAACCTGATCGGTCTTCTTGAAAGCCGTCTCGACGCCATCGTTTACCGCGCGAAATTCGTGCCGACGGTGTTCGCGGCGCGCCAGTTTGTGAACCATGGCCATGTCATGGTGAACGGCGTGCGCACCAACGTGCCGTCGTTCCGCTGCCGTCCCGGCGACGTGATCGAGGTGCGCGAGCGCTCCCGCACCATGGCGCTGGTTTTGGAAGCGGCCGAGAGCCCGGAACGGGACGTGCCCGATTATATCGAGGCGGATCATAAGCGCATGGCGGCGACGTACGCCCGCATCCCTGAGTTCGGCGACGTGCCTTATGCGTGCACGATGGAGCCGAACCTCGTCGTTGAATTCTATTCGTCCTGATAAGGACGACATAAATCAAAAAGCCGTCCTTTTGGGCGGCTTTTTTGTTCCATCAAAACCTTCCGCCTTCTGTGGGGGGCGGACGCGTTCTACAGTGCAGGCGGCAAACCGTCCGGCGCCGGGCTTTTGTCATCCGTATGGAGCCTGTTTGGCGGGTTTTCCTCCCCCGTGAAACGGGGGAGGTGGGCCGCGCGGTACGCGCGGGTCGGAGGGGGCTTGCGATTTCTCCGGCTGGAAAGGCGGTTTTGGGGCGAGGCTTCTGCGTGGCCCCCCTCCGTCCGCTGTCGCGGACACCTCCCCCGCCAGGCGGGGGAGGAAAGCGCCAGGCGCGGCGTAATCCAGGGCTGCTGTTAGCGGTCTGAAGCAAAGCGTTTCAAACCTCCGCCTCTGGTGATGGTCAATGATTTGCGCTTTTTAAATGCAGTTTAAACTTGTCCGCACACGTCTTTATCCTTGTTCGATAATTCTTCCAGCATGCGTTGGTTGAGGTCGTTGGCGCGCTTGCCTTTCAGAGGTTCCGGCTCAGGTTTTTGTACGCAGGTCGTCGGCGCGTCCGGAGCGGCTTCCGCGACACGTGGAATGATGCGGCCCTCGGCGTCGACGGCGGGTGTCGCCTCCGGCTCTATCTGCGGCGCCTCATCGCTTTTAGGCGCCTCGGCGCTGTCGACCGGTTCAGCCGCCGGAGGCGTGAACGGCTCCGGCGCAACCGGGGCGGCGGGCGCCGCTATGTCGGTTTTCGGTTCAATGCAGGTGCCGCCGCCGGTGGCGTCGGGCACAAACATTTTGCAGTCCTCTGTCTCATACACCCCTGTGAGCATTTTAGAATTTGGGTTGGTCTTCGGCGCAACGGGGGCCGGGCGCGCAGCTTGCTGTTTCGGCGTCGGGGCGGGCGTCGCTTTTGGCTGAGGCGCTGCTTTGGGCTGGGGCGTTGGCAAGGTCGTTGGCTGGGGCGTCGGTTTGGGGGCCGCCTGCGCCTGGCGCTCAGGCGCCGTCTTTTCCGGCAAGGCGACCCGGGCCGGCGGCCGGCTTTCGGCCATGAGGGCCGGTCCGCCGCGTTTCAGGTCCGCCGTCAACGCCCATGCGATGGGCGTGTTGGTGAGGCGGGCGCGATAGACAAGAGTGTTCTCCATCACCCGCTGGACGTAATTCCGGGTCTCGGAAAACGGAATAAGCTCCACCCAGTCAATGGGGTCGACCCCGGGCTGGCGCGGATCGCCATAGTCTTTCACCCAGCGGTCCACCCGGTGCGGGCCGGCGTTGTAACCGGCCATCGTCATAATGTAGGAGCCGTCGAACCGGTCGAGCAAATGGCTGAGATGGGCGGATCCGACTTTGATATTGTAGTCCGGGTCGTTCAAGAGCCAGGACTTGGCGTAGGGCAGACCTTCCTTGCGGGCGGTGATGCGCGCCGTCTCCGGCAACAATTGCATCAGACCGCGTGCCCCGGCGCGACTGACGGCGCGGGGGTTGAACTCGCTTTCCTGGCGCGACAGGCCGAGGACCAGCGCCGGCTCCACATACTCGCCCGTGGGAATGTAAGGCGTGGGATAAGAATACTCCGCAAGGAAAATGTCCTGGCGGGCTGCTGTTTTTGCAATCCGTACGGAGGTGTCCGGCAAGCTGTACCTTTCCGATAATTGCGCCAGCAGGACGAACTCCTCCGCGGCGATGAGCTGATCGTCGAGGCTGCGGGCGAAAATGCGGAAGCGCCGCTGGTCCCCTTTTTCGCCGAGGATGTGCAGCGCCTTGACAAGCGGCAAGGCGTCAAACGCGGTTTTCAGTTCTTCCGCCGCCTCTGGCGCTATCGGCAAGGGCGCGTAGGGGTGCTCCGTCGACAGCTCTTCGGCCGCCAATTGTCCGTAATAGGTGTGTGGGAAAGCCGTTGCCTGGGCGTAATTGGCGTCGGCGATGTCTAGCGCGTTTTGCACGCTCGCCGCACGGCCGAGCCAGTAATAGGCGCGCGCCCGGCTGATCGGCGTGCTGACCCCGTCCCGCAAGGCGGCGAAATGGCCTGAGGCGGTTTCGGATCGGCCGAGAAAGCGCAAAGCGATCCAGCCGGCCATGAATTCAGCATCGGCGTAAGAGGCTCCGGAGCTCAAGCCATGATTGACGACGGTGTCATAGGCGTCGACGAACCGCGTATCTTTCAAGGCGCGGCGGGCGAGAATGCGGCGTTCGACCCACCATTTGTCCGTGGGCCCAAGGCGGGGGTCGTTCGGTTTCACACGCCGCAACAGGTCAGTGGCCTGAATGTCGTCATCAATGCGGCGCAAGTAGCGGGCGGCTTCATAGATCAGCGCCGGATGCGCTTTGGTTGCGGGCGGAAGGGCGTTGTAGGCGTCGATTGCGCCTTTCGCCCGCGTCATAAGCTTTATGCGGACGTTCGCTTCCTTTTTCTTCTCCAAGGTCACGCGGCCAAGTATCCGGCGCGTATCGGTGATCCGGCGCTCCCACAGCAAACGGTCGACGCGCTCCGCATGGTCTTCCGGGCGCAGCCAGTTGCCGTAGGCGGTCAGAATTTTGGATTCTGTTTTCGCGATCCAGTCGTGATCGATCCAGGCCTGGCGCAACCAGCCCACCGCCACTTCTGCGTTGCCGGTCTCAAACAGCGCCCGGGCGAATTGCAGCTTTCCCTCGCCGCTTAAGGGCGCGCGCTTATCGAAAAACGCCAGCACCTCAGAGGCGTCAAGATCCTCTCGCATGCGCCGTTCGGCGAAACGCTGCATCCGCGTCGTGCCCGGCCAGTCGGGGTGCGCGTCAAGGAATTGAGATACGTCGTAGAAAGAGGCTTTTGGGTCCTGCCCCCAAATATACATCCATTGGCCGAGGGAGCGGCCGACATCGTCCTGGATGCTCCAGGCCGTTGCGCGGGCGGACGGCCATTGACGCTTTTTGACCGCGTCGTCGACGGCGTTCAGGAGCATCAAATCGGTTTCGCTGAGGTGCGCGGACGGCCCTGGCGGCTCAGGCTTTAGTCTGGGGGTTGGCGCAGCTGCGGCTGCGCTGGCGGCGAGTACAATGGCTGTTGCAAAAAGTCCAAAACTGCGCCGCATGTCCTTGCGTTCTCCGCCGAAAAACCCCGGTCGCCCGCCGTCTCAATCGCCGAAGGACGCCCCCCAATCCTTAACCCTGTCTTATCTTACGCAAAATACGGGCCTAAGAAAGCCGTCTTTTGCGTGTTTGGTTGTCCAGGGGGCGCCAAGCGGGTATGGTCCGCCCCTCGATTCCAAGGATTTGCACACATGACGAAAATTTCCGGCTCCATCACGGCGCTCGTAACCCCCTTTAAAGACGGCGTTTTGGATGAAACGGCCTTTCAAAGCTTTGTGGACTGGCAAGTGACCGAGGGCACCCACGGCCTTGTGCCTGTCGGCACGACGGGCGAGTCCCCGACGCTCAGCCATGATGAACATCACAGAGTGATCGATCTGTGCATCGAAGCGTCCGGCGGCCGCGCGCCGGTGATCGCCGGCACGGGCTCGAACTCCACAGCGGAGGCTGTTTCTTTGCTGGAGCATGCGCAAAAGGCGGGCGCCGACGCGGCGTTGTCGGTGTGCCCATATTATAACAAGCCGAACCAGGAGGGGCTTTACGCCCACTACAAGGCTCTAAACGACGTCGCCGAGGTTCCCATCATCATCTACAACATACCCGGCAGATCTGTGGTCGAGATGTCGGTGGAGACGATGGCGCGCCTTGCAAAGCTGCCGAATATCGTCGGGGTTAAGGACGCCACAGGCAAACTCGACAGGGTGACCCGTGACAGGTTGGCGAGCGGTGAGGATTTTGTCCTCCTGTCCGGCGACGACATCACCGCGCTTGCCTATAACGCCCATGGCGGTCACGGCTGTATCTCCGTTGCGTCCAACGTGGCGCCGCGGCAATGCGCGGCGTTTCAGGAAGCAACGCTTGCCGGCGACTACCAGACGGCGCTCGCCTGGCAGGACAAGCTCGCCCCGCTCCACGACGCTTTATTCGCCGATACAAGCCCCGGGCCGACGAAATACGCCCTGTCTCTTCTTGGGAAGTGCACCCCCGACGTGCGTTTGCCGGTGACGGAGCCGAGTGATGACGCGAAGGCCCGGGTACGTGCGGCGATGCAAGGGCTCGGTCTTATCGATTAACAGTGCTTTCAGCGAAAGCGCGACACACGAACCCCGGGAGCCGCCTTATCTCCCCGGGTTTCAATACAAGAGATGAAGTGGCGCCATGGCGGCGAAACAGAAGAAGAAAGACAGTGTAGGAAAGCTGGTCGCAGAGAACCGCCGCGCGCGATACGATTATGAGATCGAAGACACGGTGGAGGCCGGCGTGATGTTGGTCGGCACAGAAGTGAAGGCGCTGCGCGAGGGCCGCGCCAACATCGCCGAGGCCTACGCCTCCGACGAAGCTGACGGCATTTACCTCATCAACTCCCATTTTCCCGAGTACGCGCCGGCGGCCCGTGACAATCATCAGCCCCGCCGTCCGCGCAAGCTCTTGCTGCACAAGCGGGAGATCCAGCGCCTGTCCGAGGCGGTGCAGCGCAAGGGCTATACATTAACGCCCCTGAAGCTCTATTTTAACGACAAAGGCCGTGTGAAGCTTCTCCTCGGCCTTGGCAAAGGCAAGAAACACCAGGACAAGCGCGAGACGGAGAAAAAGCGCGACTGGCAGCGCGACAAAGCGAGGTTGATGCGTGAACGCGGATGATGAGCAGCCTGGAGGCGTTGCGACCAGCGGCGCCGAAGACGATACGGATCATGCGGACGTTTCGTTACATCCGCCGACCGTCTTTCTGATCGCCTTCGGGGCGGCCTGGGCCCTGCGTCTTATCACGCCGTTTTTATTTCCGGACGGACTTCTTTCCGGCAGAGCGCCTTTGCCGCGCGCTTTTGGAGATTTCGTCGGCGGTCTTTTGATCGTGGCGGGGGTTGCGCTGATGTCGATTTCGATGCGGCTGTTTCAGGAAAGCGGACAAAAATTGTCCCCGAAAACCGAGACGCCGTCCCTGATTGAGGCGGGGCCCTATAAATTCTCCCGCAATCCGATTTATGTGGCGATGGTCTTGATGACCCTGGGGCTTGGGCTGGCGGCGAACAATCTTTGGATGATTGTGTTCAGCTTCATCGCCTTCGCCGTTGTCCATTTTGGCGTGGTCGTGCGCGAAGAGGCGTATCTTTCCGAAAAATTCGGCCCGCCCTACGACGATTATCGCCGGCGCGTGCGACGGTATTTGTAAACAGTTCGTTAAACCCGGCCTGGCTCTTGCTTCTATCCCCTTGCGCAACATCGCTTGGGGATTTTTTATGTCTCAGAATAGGCCAGTTGAGAACGATATTGCTCTGGAATTGATGCCGGGCGCCGAAGGCGAGGGGGGGGAGAATGTCCTGCCGCCGGCGCCGACATGGCTGTCGAAACGCGGCGGTCTGATTTATGGCGCTTTGACGCGTATTTTTGAAGAGCGCGGCCTCGCCACCCGGGATGACGGGTTTATGCTGGGCATCCTCGCCTCGCGTATTGAAGAGATTGAGACCGCCACCGCCGTTATCGAGGCGGAGGGGACCACCTATGAGACGCGCGGTTTCGACGGCGCTGTCATTCGCCGGCCCCGTCCCGAAGTGGCCCAGCGCAACGACGCCTTGCGGCACGCGCAATCGCTGCTGTCCGAGTTTGGCATGTCGCCGTCGGCCCGCTCGCGGATGCAAGGCCTGGCGATGCTGAATATGTCTCCCGTGGCGACGGAGACGGACGAAAAAAACGCCGACGAAGCGTAAGCGCTCAAAAAATTCTGCGCTTTAGGGCCTACGGACAATTGAAATTATTCCGTCATCCTGGACGCCGGTTTGATCCAAATCCGCCAGGATTTGGCGCGCAAACCGAGCGATCCGGGATGACCGGAAAAAGGGCCTAATTTAGGATCTAAAACGTTTTCTTCCCCCGCGCACAGGGAAAGCAGCCGCGCAGCGGTCGAGGGGCGCGCCCTTAACGCGCATCGCAACGCTCAAAAATAAGTTGCGGGCGCCTCAGGCCCCCTCCGTCGGCGTTGCCGACACCTCCCCCGCGCGCGGGGGAGGAAAGGAAAGCATCAGCAACTCCGACTACGGTGCAATATATTGTCCGCCGTTCGCGGTGAGCGTCGAGCCGGTGATGAAGCCTGACATGTCGTCGGCTAAAAACGCCACGCAGTGGGCGATTTCTTCAGCTTTGCCGAGGCGTCCCACCGGGATCTGCGCAATGATGCTGTCGAGCACTTTTTCATCGACGGCGGCGACCATATCCGTGTCGATATAGCCCGGACAGATCGTGTTCACTGTAACGCCCTTGCGCGCCGTCTCCTGCGCCAGCGCCCGGGTGAAGCCCATCATTCCGGCTTTTGCGGCGGAATAGTTCACCTGGCCGAACTGACCTTTTTGTCCGTTGATGGACGATATGTTGACCACGCGTCCGAAGTTCCGCGACCGCATGCCATCGAGGACGTTGCGGGTCATGTTGTAGACGCTGTCGAGGTTGGCGCGCATAACCTCCGACCACTGCTCTTCGGTCATTTTATGGAACGCGCCGTCCCTTGTGATGCCGCAATTGTTGACGAGGATGTCGATGGGACCAAGCTTTTCTTCAACTTCGGCCACTCCGTCCTTGCAGGCGGAGAAATCGCCGGCGTCCCATTTGAACACGTCGACCCCGGTCTCGCCGTTGAACTTCGCCGCCGCCTCGTCATTTCCCGCGTAGGTCGCGGCGACTTTACACCCTTTGTCTTTCAAGGCGAGACATATCGCCTTGCCGATACCCCTCGTACCTCCCGTTACGATAGCGACGCGTGCCATACATGTCCTCCTGTTGGTTAGGTTTGTGTGAACTCCCGTCAGTCCCGTTCGACGCACATGGCGACGCCCATGCCGCCGCCGATGCACAATGTGGCGAGGCCTTTTTTGGCGCCGCTGCGTTTCATTTCATAAACGAGCGTGGTCAAGATACGTGCGCCCGAGGCGCCGATAGGATGACCGAGCGCAATTGCGCCGCCGTTTACGTTTACTTTTTCTGAATTCCAGCCCAACTCCTTGCCGACGGAGCACGCCTGGGCGGCGAAGGCTTCATTGGCTTCGATAAGGTCGACATCGTCGAGGGACCAGCCGGCTTTTTCCAGCGCCTTGCGGCTTGCCGGCACGGGGCCGATGCCCATGATCGACGGGTCGACGCCGGCGTGGGCCCAGGAGACGATGCGCGCCAGGGGCTCTATGCCGCGCTTGTCGGCCGCCGCTTCGCCCATCAAAACCGTCGCCGCAGCGCCGTCGTTGATGCCCGATGCGTTCGCCGCCGTGACAGTGCCGTCTTTTTTAAAGGCGGATCGGAGGCCGGAAAGACCCTCCGCCGTCACGCCGTCGCGGATAAACTCATCCGTGTCGACGATTGTTTCGCCTTTACGGTGCTTCACCGTAAACGGAACGATTTCGTCCTTGAACTTGCCGGCGTTCCTGGCCGCCTCGGCTTTGTTCTGGCTGGCGGCGGCGAAGGCGTCCTGTTCCTCCCGGGTGATTTGATACTTCTCGGCGAGATTTTCCGCCGTGATGCCCATATGGTAATCGTTGAACACGTCCCACAGGCCGTCCTTTATCATCGTGTCGACCATTTCCAGGGCGCCCATCTTTTGTCCGGCGCGCAAGTGCGCCGCATGGGGGGAAAGGGTCATGTTCTCCTGCCCGCCGGCGACAACGATGTCGGCGTCGCCAAGGGAGATCGCCTGGGCGCCCAGCGCCACGGCGCGCAATCCCGATCCGCAGACCTGGTTGATGGTCATCGCCGGGGTTTCTTTTGCAAGGCCGGCGTTCAGGCTCGCCTGGCGGGCCGGGTTTTGGCCCTGGGCGGTTTGCAGGACGTTGCCCATGACAACCTCGCCCACCTCGCCGGCGTCGGTTTTGGCGCGATCAAGGACCTCGGTAATGACGGCCGAACCAAGAGCTGCAGCGGGCGTGGTGGCGAAAGATCCGTTAAACGCGCCGATTGCAGTGCGGGCGGCGGAGGCGATGACGACGTGAGACATAGCGTTTTTCCCAATTCCAAGTGTCTTAAAGAGGCGCGGTTCGAGAGGGAAACGTTAAGCGTTTCAGCTGCTTAATCCATCAAAACATGGCGCTCCAGGGTTGCGCGAAACGACTTCCCGCGCAAAAGTGATGCTTGAGCTTCGCACGTGCGAAGATAAACTTCAAAGCAAACGGCTTTAGTTTAAGATTAACTATAAGAACGTAGGAGCCGTTTGCGCAAATCGACAGTTGGAGCCTTGTCCATGGCTGTACAGGAAACGCCGGAAAAAGACGAACCGATTACGATTAAAAAATACGCCAACCGCCGTCTCTACAATACGGCGACGAGCTCATACGTCACCCTTGACCATTTGTCTCAAATGGTCAAAGACGGCCAGAATTTCGCCGTTTTCGATGCGAAATCCGGCGAAGACATTACACGATCCGTCCTGACACAAATTATCTTCGAAGAAGAGAGCAAAGGTCAGAATTTGCTGCCCAATGAATTTTTGCGTCAGCTCATCCGGTTTTATGGCGACAGCTTGCAGTCTTTCGTGCCCAGTTACCTTGAAATGAGCATGGACACGTTCTCCCGCAATCAGGAGGAGTTGCGCAAGCAACTCGGCACGGCCTTCGGCGGGACCCAGGCGTTTTCCGTGTTCGAGGAGCAGATCAAACAAAATGTCGCTTTGTTCGATCGGGCGGTGAAGATGTTCACGCCGTTTTCCAACTTCTACGGCGAGACGCCCCAGGAGCCTGCAAAGTCTGGCGAGCAGGACCAAGACATTTCAGACTTGAAATCGCAGATCGCCGATCTGCAAAAACGCCTGGATGATATGGCGAAGTCTTGATGCGTCGTCGCTTCCTTTAGCGTCCAGGCGGCGCTTTTGGGTTTCTTTTTGTATTTTTCCGGAGGACGAACCGTGAATCCGAAGCCTGGATGTCTTAACGGGCCTTGCGCAGGTGCGGCGACTTTTCGCTGGCTGAGGATACCCATGTCGGGTTGATTTCCGGCTTGCCGATGAAAAACCCTTGTAAGTAATCGACGCCAAGACCTTTCAACATCATGGCGTCGGCTTGGTTGTCCACCCATTCTGCAACGGTCTTCACCCCGAAATTACGTGCAAGATCAAAAAGTGTACGGACGAAAAGTTGATTCTCGCGAGATGATGCGACGCCTGTGACGAAGGAGCCGTCGATTTTCAAAATATCGATGTCGAGGGCCTTCAAATTACGGAAAGACGTGTAGCCTGCGCCGAAATCGTCAATGGCGAATTTGCAGCCGATTTCTTTCACGTCCGCGATGAATTCCTGCGACACGTCGAAAGCGTCGACGGCGCTTGTCTCCGTAAGCTCCACAGTGATGCGGTTGGCCAGGTGGGCGTTCGCGCGCAAGTGGGCGAGGTATCCTTCCGCCCAGACAGGGTCTTTGATCGTCTCCCAGGAGACGTTGACGTTGACGGTGATGTCGGGCGTTGTCGACAGGTCCTGGGTGACAAGCTCTAAAACGCGGCGGTCAAGCAGGTGGACAAGGCCGAGACGCTCTGCGGCGCTGATGAATTCGCCGGCCGGCAAAACCTCGCCGTCTTCGCGCACCATCCGCACAAGACACTCGAAATGATGCGGGGCTTCGTTGAGGTCGGCGACGATCGGCTGGTAGGCGATGCGCACCCGGCGTTCGTTCAAAGCGGTGAGAATGACGTCGGACAGATGCGAGTTTCTGCGGCGAGAGCGTACGACGTCGGTGCGTTCGGAGAATGCAGACCAGCCGCCGCGGCCGGCGCGGCGCGCCTCGTCAAGTGCGGCCTCGGCGCGCGCCATGGCGACTTCACTGGTTTGAATATCCGAGGGCAGAGGAACGGCGCCGATCGAGACCGAGGCGGCAATACCGCCATGGGTGGTTTCAACCACCGATGACCGCACGGCGCTGATGAGGGCGCGGCAGCGTTCCCGGATATCTTCAATAGAGCACTTTGTCAGCAAGATGCCGAATTTGTTCCCTGCGGATCGGCCGATATGATCGTGATTATATAAAGCCGATTTCAAACGCCGGCCGATATTGACGATCACCTCGTCGGCGACGTCAAATCCGAAATCTTCGTTGATTGCGCCAAGATCGTCGATGCCGATCACCAGATAGGCGGCGGCCCCGCCGCCATTGCGCGTATCGATGATTGTCGTCTCCAACACCTCGCGCAGGCGCGACCGGTTTAGGTGTCCTGTCAACTCGTCATAGGACGCGAGGTAAGACAGGTGCGCTTCCTTTTGCTTTTGATCGTCTATTGTTGTGATGACGCCGATCAGCCGCAGCGGTGCTGTATCCGTTTCCTGTGACCAGCAGCCGCGCTCCTCCACCCAAAGCGCGGCGTCGCCCGTGGACGGCTGGATCTGATACTCGATGCGATAGGTGTCGGAGTGCTCTGTGGCCCCGGCCATCACGCGTTCGCGTTTTTTCAAACCATCCGGCGACAAACATGCGTGGAAATTCGATAAATTACGCGCCTCAGCCAGCGTGTCTGCGCCAAGAATACGGCTGGCGGAGGCGGGGTCGTCCCAAACAAATGAATCGGCGTCAGGCGCGTATTCGAACATAACGGCGCCCGCCGCGCTAAGAGCGAATCGCAGTTTCTCGACTTCTGAAGAAGACGCGGTTGCAGCCGGCGTCGCGCCGTTGGAGGAGGCGTCTTGAGAAAGTGCTGTTTTTGGTAGCGCTGCTTGAGTAGTCATCACCGCCCGCATGTTTGGATATTCCAGCCAAAACTAGGCGTAATGCGTAAAAAAAGGATTAGATTAAATCCGTCTCGAAATGGCGCGGCCATTTACCATGATGTGCGTCGTAGACGCATTTTTTTCCCAAAACAGGGCGATGCGGACGGACGAAAGGGTTAACGCGACTGGCAAGGCGTTTGCAAATCGTTAACCTATGAACGTTTTAGCGCCAATCCGACATGTGATCTTACCGCCGCCAGCCAGGGCCCAGCGCGCCGGCGACCGCCGGCGTGGGGATCGCCGTTTTACGCCAACACCCGTTGCGTCAGCGCCGCCCTTCAAATCTCCGCCGCCGCAAACCTATCTTGCAACGGCTTGGTCTTACACCGATGTAAAAAAAGCGCGGCCTGCGCCCGTGTGCCGCCGGCGCAGCGCCGCCGATGGCTATGGCGACAGGCCCCCATCGCAGGCGCGGGGCGGGCGTTTGGATCTTACGGCCTGAAACGAATTCTCACTCAAACACAGCACGAAACTGAAAAGAGCGGAGGCGATATCGCCTCCGCTCTTTTTACAAGATTCAGTCTGAAAGATTTTAACGCGCGCCGAGCGCGCCTTCCGCAACGGAGAAATCCCGTCGCGCAGTGACGATCGTCACGATGAAGCCGGCCATCACGTCGAGCAGGGTCATCAAAAGAAAGATGAAGAAAATCGAATTTCCAAAGCCCTTCACCATCACGAACAATAAAAGTCCGATAACGAAAACCCCCATGGACCGCGCATGGTTGATGATGGACCCGGCGCCGGTTTTGGTGGATCGGATCAGCTCAACGAACAACAGTCCAAGGCTGACCATGATAAAGACATGACCGTGTGTGAGAACCCAGATGTCTCCGGACATCATGTTGATCGTGAAGAACGTTTTATCCAGAAACGGCGCGCCGACGGTGAAGACAATCGCCGTGTAGTACAAGAGCCCGAGAAATAAGAGCGGCAAAGCTAACAACATAGGTCTTCCCCTTGAAAAGCTCGCGGTCCCCGCGCAGCTTGTACAGCGCCGAAAGCGCCCATTTACCCTAACTTATATTGTCTGAGGTCCGTCGTCCATGTTGATGACCTTTGGTTGCAGCGCTTGCATTTTGACGGTGCGGCGCTAAAGTCCGCCGGCTTTCAAGGAAAGCGGTTTTAAGTTTTGCTTCGCCGACACGCCACCGGAAATATGAAAAGCCGGACGAGGTCGGGGAGCGCCCCCGGTCGGCGTAACGCGCTCACCGGGGCGTTTTGCGTTTTTTCGTCGGCGCCGAAAGACCTTGAAGGCTGCGGTGGCGCCTGGAAAGCGCGATGATTATGTCCGGTGTCTGCGCGCGCCGGCCATAAAAGGGATTGAAGGAATGTTTGACGCTTTAAGCGATCGTTTGGGCTCCGTTTTCGACAAGTTGCGCGGCAAAGGCGCCTTGTCGGAGGAGGACGTCTCCGCCGCCCTGCGCGAGGTGCGGGTTGCGCTTCTTGAAGCCGACGTCGCGCTGCCGGTCGCAAAAGATTTTATCAAGCGCGTCAAAGAGCGCGCGATCGGCCAGGAAGTGTTGCGCTCGGTGACGCCGGGTCAACAGGTGGTCAAGATCGTCCATGACGAGCTTGTGGCGACCCTGTCCGGCGGCGAGGAAGGACCCGCCGCCCTCAACATCGCCGCGACGCCGCCTGTGCCGATTTTGATGGTGGGCCTGCAAGGCTCCGGCAAGACGACGACCACGGCGAAGATCGCCCTGCGGCTTTCGAAGAAAGAGAAAAAACGTGTCCTCATGGCGTCCCTGTACACGCGCCGTCCCGCCGCCCAGGAGCAGTTGAAAATCCTCGGGGAGCAGACGGAGGTCGCGACCCTGCCGATCATCCCCGGTCAAATTCCGACGGACATCGCCAGGCGCGCCATGGAGAGCGCCCGGCTCGGCGGGTATGACGTTGTCCTCCTCGACACCGCGGGGCGGCTGTCCATCGACGAGGCGCTGATGGCGGAGGTTGCGGAGGTGCACGCCATCGCCGGGCCCCATGAGACGCTGTTGGTGCTGGACAGTCTTACTGGTCAGGACGCCGTGCACACGGCGGAGAAATTCAAGGAGCGCTTGCCGATCAGCGGGGTCGTCCTGACCCGGATCGACGGCGACGGGCGCGGCGGCGCGGCCTTGTCCATGCGGGCGGTCACCGGCGCGCCGATCAAACTGCTCGGCGTCGGCGAAAAGCTTGACGCCCTCGATACGTTCGATGCGGAGCGTCTGGCCGGCCGCATCCTCGGCATGGGCGACATCGTCTCCCTGGTGGAGAAAGCCGCCGAAGAGGTCGATGAGGCGAAGGCGGAAAAGCTCGCCAAGAAAATGTCCAAGGGGGAATTCGACCTGGACGACCTCGCCGATCAGTTCCGCCAGATGCGAAAAATGGGCGGCATGGGGAGTATTATGGGACTCCTGCCCGGCATGGGTAAAATGAAAAAGCAGGTTGAGGAGGCCGGCTTCGGCGACAGAGAAATTGTGCGCCAAGAGGCGATCATCTCCTCAATGACGAAAAAAGAACGCAAAAGCCCGAAGGTGCTTAACGCGTCGCGCAAAAAACGCATCGCCAAGGGCGCCGGCGTTCAAGTCAGCGACGTCAACAAGCTTCTGAAAGCCCATCGTCAAATGGCGGACATGATGAAGAAGCTTGGCAAGGGCGGCATGAAGGGTCTCATGGGCTCTATGGGCGGCGGCGGTTTGGGCGGCATGATGGGCAAGGCCCCGCCCATGGGCGGCGGCGCGGCCCCTGGCCAATTGCCAGGCCTTGGCGGCGGCGCGGGACAGTTGCCGGGCGTCGGCGGCGGCGTCTTGCCGCCGGGTTTTCCGGGGAAAAAGAAATAACCAAGATGAATTGAATTGACGAATTGAGCATGAAAGGAAACCAAAAATGGCTCTGAAACTTCGACTGGCCCGCGGCGGGTCTAAAAAACGTCCGTACTACTCTATTGTCGTGGCTGACGTGCGCGCGCCGCGGGATGGCCGCTTCATTGAGAAAGTGGGCGCATACAATCCCTTGCTCGCCAAGGACGATGAAAAGCGCGTTGTGATCAAGGAAGACCGCGTCAAGCATTGGCTCGGCGTCGGCGCAAAGCCCACGGATCGTGTTGCGCGCTTTCTAAGCGGCGCCGGCCTTGTGGAATGGAAGCACGGGAACAACCCGAATAAAGGCAAGCCGTCTGCGAAAACCCTTGAGCGGCTGGAAGAAAAGAAAGCCAAGGAAGAAGAAAAGCGCGCAGCAGAAGAAGCCGCCAAGGCGGAAGCTGAAGCCGCTGCAGCGGCGCCGGCTGAGGACGCTGCTGACGATGCGCCGGCTGAGGAAGAAAAGTCTGAGTAGGCGTGCGGCGTGACGGACCCTTTAACGCATAAACGGGTCTGTCTCGGCGCCTTTGCGGGCGCCTATGGCGTTAAGGGCGAGGCGCGGGTGAAATCCTTCGCCGCCGCCCCGGCCGATGTCGCCTCGTACGGACCGTTGACATCTGAAGATGGCGCGCGCGTCTTTACACTTCAGCGTTTAAAGCCCCTGAAAGCTGACATATTCGCCGCTCAGATTCCCGAGATTAAGACCCGGGAAGAGGCGGAGGCGTTAAAGGGAACGCGCCTTTACGTTGACCGCGCTGTTCTTCCGCCGCCGGCTGAGGACGAGTTCTATTATGAGGACCTTGTCGGTCTTGCCGCCGAAAGCGTGGATGGCGCGCCCCTCGGTCGGGTGCGGGCCGTGTTCGACCATGGCGCGGGGGACCTTTTGGAACTTGTGGACATCCCCGGCGTTAAGGGCGCGCGTCTTGCCCCGTTCACGAAAGACGGCGCGCCCATAGTGGACATCGCCGGCGGCCGCATCGTTCTTAACCCGCCTGAGGGGCTGTTCGACGTCCCGGACCGGTCAGCGGCCGGTCAAGGAGAGCCTGACGCCGGCTAGTCGACCGGTCGCCCTTGTGTTAACTATTAAAAGTGAGCGGGGAAAACAGGCGATGAGGGGCGAGGCGCGACGGTGGGCGGTGTATTTTCTTTTTTAAAACATGCGGGCCGGTCCGCTGCAGCGCGTGGCGTTGGCGTTTTCTTACTTGCGGCCGTGGCGTTTTTGCTGGTCTCCCATATGCGCAATGGCCGGGATATCGCGGCGTTGAAAGCTGAAGTCGCCGCCGCCCAAACCCGTCTGGCGGCGGCCGAAGAGACGACCGAGGCTCTCGGCCGTTCGGTTCTGCCTTCTGAAATTATCGGCGGCGCGCAAGGGTCCGTCTACCTTATCGTTGCAGGCGGTCAGCCCCAGGGCACGGCCTTTGTCATCGACCGTGAGAACGGCGTCCTCGCCACGGCGGCCCATGTTGCGACGTTGCTGGACGACGATGCGCCCCAGATGAGTATCGTCAACCGTGAGGGCGGCGCGCCTTTGCCGGTTTTGGGCGCGCGCGCTCACAAGGGCTATGGCGCTTTTGCACGGCTGGTTGAAGATTATCAGCCTATGTTGGAGGTTGAAGACCGCGCCCCGCGGCCGCTTGGGCTTGCAGACCTTGCCTGTGACGTTGCGCTTTTGCTGGTTGACCCCATTGACCCTGAGACCGGCGAAAATCGTCTTGGGGCGGATTTGCCTTTGGCGCCTGAACAGTCTTTGCTGGCGATGAAAGCCGGCGATCCGATCGCCGTGCTTGGGTTTCCAAGCGACACGTTCACCGCGAACTATGAGACAATGACCGCCGCGCCTCGGGCCGATCGCGGTATTGTCAGCGCCGTGATCAACCCCCTTGATATTGCGGCTGAAGGCTCCGACCCCCAGACGGAGACATTTATTTCTTACCGGATGAAGGTCGTCCCCGGCAACAGCGGCGGGCCTGTCTTGAACCGCAATGGCGAGGTTGTCGGGGTGGTCAGCCACACGCGTTGGACTGCGATGCGCAGCGGCGTCTACGCGACAGGCGAGGCGGGCGCGCAGCGGGCTGATTTGATATATGATTTGCTGACGCCGCTGCGTGAAGAGCGACGGTTGCAAAAGGCCTATCTGCCTGGATGGCGCAAACGTCTTGAGGCGTTCCCCTCGGCTCGGGAGGAAATGGCGCGTATGTTCTTCAAACGCAAGGCGAAGGACGGCGAGGAAAGGCTCGCCGTCGCTGATGCGGCGGAGGGCGGGGACGCACCTTATGATTTTAGAGTCCAGACAGAGTATTTCGATTTTTCATCGGAATATTTCGATGTTGAGATCAGCCCCGATCTTACGCGAGACGAAGCCGCAGCAGAGGAAAGGGCGGCGCGCGCCGCCGCGCGATCGGCCATATTGCGGCCGAAGGAGCGGCGTTTTATCCGCATACAGGATAATGCGCTTTACGCCTTTAAGCGCATTCCAATAGACCCTGACCGTCACACGGTTGTGTTCGCCTATGATTATCAGGTGCGGGGTGTTAACCGTCCCTACTGTCCGATGCGGATGTATCGTTATGACGAAACGCGGGAGGTGGTGGTTGCAACGTCCCGCGGCGCGGCGCCTTATATGCACTTCAAGCCCGGCGATCAGACGCGTTCGGTAAATTTCGTATTTACCCGTCCTGAAGGCTGTGATCGGTTCGAAAACCCCTTCCTTTATGGCGTCGTCTCATGGGACGACCCGTCTCCTTCGGAAGAAGATGTGGTTGAGCGTCTCGACCATGTGGCCGATGCTGCTTTTGACGCGGTGGCGGCGACGGCGGCGAACTTCACTTTGCAGGCGCGCCGTTTCGTCGCCTGTCGGGGCGGGCCTTTCGCCAACGCCCAGAGCTGCGACATTGTTGTTGAAGCCGACGCCCCGATTATTGGTCATCTCGAAACAGAGAACGCATTACCCCTATTCGCCAACGATGAGGCGTCGCGCTGAGCGGGAAAGGCGCCCTTTGTGGACACGAGGCGGTCTCACCGCTACGTTCGTCATATGGTCAAAAGCATAATATGTCCTGGGCTTGTTCTGGCGGGCATACTCCAAATCGCCGCCTCCGCGGCAGACGCATGTGATATGCACGGCGGTGGCTTCTACAGCTTCGCCGCCATGCGCAGTTACTACAGCGCACAATCAAGGACCAATGAGACAACACACGACGAGGTCTTAAGAACCTCAGATGTAACGCCGTATGGTATTGAGATGCAGGCGAGCCCGGAGCCGTTCGCCGCACTGTCGCCCCGCGTGAAGCCTCGCCGCTCTCATCCGGCTTTTTCCGTCGCGGTTCTTGAAAAGATGCGCACGATCCAGCAAGCTGCCCTGCAATAGCCGCATAGCGGCGCATCTTCGTTCGGTCTGAGGACCTGCAATGGCTTGGGCCGCCACGATACTCACTTTATTTCCGGACATTTTTCCAGGGCCCCTTGGCGCTTCGATCATCGGTCGGGCTCGAAAAGATGGGCTTTGGCGTCTGGAAACCCTTGATATTCGGGATTTTTCGCGCGATAAGCACCGCTCTGTCGACGACGCCCCGGCGGGCGGCGGACCCGGCATGGTTATGCGGGCCGATATTCTCGCCGATGCGATCGACGCCGTTCCTGCGGCGGGCAGACCGCTCATATACCTTTCGCCGCGCGGACGACCTATCGATCAGGCGTTTGTTCGGGATCTGGCCCAAGGGCCCGGCGCTGTCTTGATCTGCGGCCGGTTTGAGGGCGTTGATGAAAGGGTTTTGCAAGCGCGCCGTGTTCAGGAAGCAAGCCTCGGCGATTTCGTTCTCGCCGGGGGGGAGACGGCGGCGATGGCGCTTATAGAAGCGTCGGTGCGGTTGCTGCCCGGCGTGCTCGGAGCGCCGGCGTCCGCGCGCGATGAAAGTTTTGAAAACGGGTTGTTGGAGTATCCCCAATACACCCGGCCACGGACCTGGGAAGGGCGGGAGATCCCCGACATTCTTTTGTCCGGAGACCATAAACGGATAGACGATTGGCGCCGGCGGCAAGCGATTGAGCTGACAAGGGCGCGCCGGCCGGACCTTTGGGCCGCACGCGGCGAAGACGACAATGAAACGTAGGCTTATCGAGCTCTTGGGAGACTTCGCCCCTGCGCTCTTCCGGGCCGTACAAGATAAAATCGATGGAGATTTGTGCGATGAATATGATCGAGACGCTTGAAAAAGAGCATATGGCCGAGCTCGGCAAAGACGTTCCCGACTTCGCGCCCGGCGACACGCTGCGTGTTAACGTGAAGGTGAAAGAAGGCGAGCGGGAACGGATCCAGGCCTATGAGGGCGTGTGTATCGGCCGCTCCGGCAAAGGCTTGCAGGAAAGCTTTACGGTGCGGAAGATCTCCTTCGGCGAAGGCGTCGAACGGGTGTTCCCGGTGTACAGCCCCCTTGTTGATTCCATCAAAGTGGTGCGCCGTGGCAAGGTTCGCCGCGCCAAGCTCTACTATCTACGCGGCCGCACAGGTAAAGCCGCCCGGATTGCTGAGAAAGTGGATCACAAGCGCGCAAAGTAGCGCTGAAGAGCTCATGATTTGCAAAAGCGGCGGCGCTCTATCGTGAGTGACGCCGCTTTTTTATTGCGATATAACCAAGCGCTAAAGAATCGCTTTGGGGAGGACGTCATATGACCCTAGTACGCAATATTCTGATCGGAGTTGTCGGTCTCGTTATCGTTCTTTTTCTTGTGGGATTTTTACTGCCCCGGGAAGTTCATGTTGAGCGTGAGGTTCAAATAGAGGCGAGCCAGGAAACGGTGTTCGCCCTGATCAACGATTTTAAGGAATGGCCGAAATGGTCGCCTTGGGAAGGGCTCGATCCGGACATGACGATGGAGGTCACCGGCCCTGACAGCGGGGTTGGACAAGTGATGCGCTGGTCCGGCAACAAGGATGTAGGCGAGGGTATGCAAAAAATCACCGTCAGCGAGCCCTATGAACTGATTGAAAATGAGCTTGATTTCGGCGACATGGGGGTTGCGAAATCATTTTTCCGGATTGAGCCTGCCGAGGGCGGGTCCCTTGTCACATGGGGCTTCGATACCGATATGGGAGGTAATCCGGTCGGCCGGTATATGGGGCTTCTAATGGATAGATGGCTCGGCCGCGACTATGACCGCGGTCTGCAGCAACTAAAAGAAGCTGCGGAAAGCGGCGCTTGAGGGCTGCGCGTTCGCTTCGGGGGATGCCCCCGGGATGCGCGTTAGATCAATTGAGGTGAAACCGAACTAAGCCTCGCCTGTACATGGCGGGGCTGAGGTTCATGTGAAATTTAAGAGATATGCTGACAATGTCGGGTGAGACGCTATACGATAAGATATTCAAGGGCCATGCGGTTGAAATGGGCGAGAACGGCGATGCGATTTTGTACATCGACTTGCATCTTATCCATGAAGTGACGACGCCCCAGGCCTTTGAAGGGCTCGCGATGGCGAGCCGAAAGGTGCGTCGCCCGGATCTCACCCTCGCCGTTGCGGATCACAATGTGCCGACACAGGGGCATAATTTGGGGTTGGACGGCGTTACAGACCCGGAAGCTAAATTGCAGCTTGAAACGTTGGCGAAGAATGTCGCCGCCCACGGTATCGAGTTTTACGATATGGGCGATGCGCGCCAGGGCATCGTCCACGTCGTCGGCCCGGAGCAGGGGCGCACCCAACCCGGCATGACCATCGTCTGCGGCGACAGCCACACCTCGACCCATGGCGCTTTTGGCGCACTCGCTCACGGCATCGGGACGAGCGAGGTGGAGCATGTTCTGGCGACGCAGACCTTGCGCGCAAAGAAAATGAAAAACATGCGCGTTGTCGTCGACGGACCTTTGCTGGCGGGCGTGACGGCGAAAGACATGGCGTTGCACATTATTGCTGAGATCGGCACGGCCGGCGGCACGGGCTATGTCATCGAATACGCCGGGGAGGCGGTGCGCGGGTTGTCCATGGAAGGACGGATGACCCTGTGCAACATGGCGATCGAAGGCGGCGCTCGAGCCGGTCTTGTGGCGCCTGATGAGACGACTTTTAATTACATTCAAGGCCGCGCCGCTGCGCCGAAGGCCGGCGCCTGGGAGATGGCGGTTGCATATTGGAAAACATTGTACTCGGACGACGACGCTGTTTTCGACCACGAGATCGTTATTCCAGCATCCGATATCGCTCCTACGGTGACTTGGGGAACAAGCCCGGAGCAGGGTGCGCCGATCACCGCCGCCGTGCCGTCCCCTGACGATTTCGAAGACGCTGGAAAGCGCCAGGCCGCCGCCCGAGCATTGGATTATATGGATCTCGCTCCGGGCACGCCTTTATCAGACGTGTCAGTCGATAAAGTATTCATCGGATCGTGTACGAACAGCCGGATTGAAGATTTGCGGGAGGCCGCCCGTATCGCTGAGGGGCGTCATGTCGCGGACGGCGTTGCAGCGATGGTGGTTCCCGGCTCCGGTCTTGTGAAGATGCAGGCCGAGGAGGAAGGGCTTGACGCTGTCTTCAAGGCCGCAGGGTTTGATTGGCGCGAGCCAGGGTGCTCCATGTGCCTTGGTATGAACCCGGATCAATTGAGCCCGGGGGAGCGCTGCGCCTCCACCTCGAACCGCAATTTCGAAGGCCGCCAGGGCCGCGGCGGCCGCACCCATCTGGTAAGCCCCGCCATGGCGGCGGCGGCGGCGGTGACAGGACGCCTGACAGATGTGCGGCGGCTTGTTTAACCTGTTTTGATGTCGTCATATCAATCGATCGCCGCGCAGCCTTCCAAAATCTCCGGATAGCCGCATATCAGGATTTGTTGCGTAACGGCGTCGGTTTTATGCGCCCGGTGCGCATAGCCCGGGTTGGCGAAAAGCGGCCAGCCTCTGGCGAAGGCGCGGTTAACGTTGATGACTTTGAGTTCCGGGTACCGGCTTTGAAATGTTTCCTCAAGCTGATAGCCGAGCAAGTCATTGTTGTCCGTGATTGAGACAACGGTATACTGATTATCTTTGCTTCGAATATCGCTTAGCCGTCGCTTGAACGCCATGAGTCCGTTTTCGGAATACCAGGCGTCAGACGTTGAGAATATATTTCTATCCATGCGTAAAAGCTGCATATTCTGATACAGTTTATTGTCGCCTTTTAAGCCAACGGATGGCGGGCGGCTTAGCCTGTTCACGGTGGGCAGCAACCTGTTGCGTGATCTGCTCGCATCCCGGTTCGGCTCAATTTCGAAATCCGGAAAGGAGTTGACAAGAAACGCATTGGCTGCGGCTGCACGTGTGCGGATCGCCCAGTAGTTCTTGGTCAAGCGCGCAGAGTATTGACCGAAGCTGCGGTCTGCGTCCCTGAAAAATTCAAGGACGTTTTTGAGCTCTTCGATGTAATAGAAAGCTGCATCCAAGGCGTTATACAGATCGTCAGATATGGAGTCGTCGTCAAAGCTTGCGTCTAGCGCGCCTTCAAGGGCTTCGATTTGAGATGCCGCCCTAGAGCAAGTGGAATCGTACGCGAAGCTTTCGTCGATCAACTCTTCAAGCCGTTGGAGGTAGGAGAGATATTGATTGAGTTTCTGAGTGCGGGACTCGTCGGTCATCGCCTCCGATGAAGACGTCAAACTGCGTTCGGTTTCGAACAAGGCGTAAAACAGTCGCCATATGGTCTCTTTTGGCTGCGTCTCGTCGGCGCCCAAAGGGTATCCGCTTAACAGGTTCGCGGTTTCCGCCGCGTCAAATCCTACGGGGCTTCGGCCGTTTTGTTGAGTAAACAGCGCCTCGTCAAACCCCCTTGACGTCAAAGGAGCGTGTGCAAACGCCGATCTTGCATAAGCCTTCCTGAAACAGGAGGTCGCCAAATAATCTATATAGTTGGCGTACTCTAAAAACTCCTCTTCGACATTCCCGGTCTCCGGCGCTACGGCTTTCAGGGCGGAGCTATTGGCGAGATAGTTTCGGATAGCGCCGCATGCGATCAGCGGGTCTAGAATTTTCGTATCTATACTGAACTGTGCATTATGGAGATAGGCGTCGAGTTCCGTTATGAGGGCGTCTGAATAGATATCGACGTCGTCGCTGGTTTTCCAGCCGGCCTTTAAGGCGCGTGCTTCAAAGGATCTTCCGAAAGCATTACTCCGTATACAAGACAGATAATCAAACTCTTCAATGCCATAGTAAATCAAGCCATCCAGGGCATTCGCTATAAAATCCTGGTAGGCTTGTGCGCTGGCGCTCGTCTCCGGGGCGTTTGCGAGCGTCTCCGACCGCGTTTGTAGGAGATTGAAGGCGGCGTTTTGGGAAAAAGACGCGACGTCGACGAGGGGAATCTGGTTTGCGAACATGAAGTGCGTTTTCAAGCGTCCTAGAAAACTCGATACGACTTCAATGGAGGCGCTGTTCTCGGAAGATGCGTTTTCCAAATAAGCTAGAATGGAATCTAATATTATTTTGCTGCCCATGCTTTCTGAAATAGCGAACATTTCCGCACGGGACTCCGGCAAGTTGCGAAGGTTTTGGCAATAGGGGTGGGCGTTGTTGTCGCCGCCGCAAAATCCAGGGTCGATAAACCACGGGTCCGGTGCGAGATCATCGGCAAGACGGGGTGTCGCTTCGGGACTGGCGAGCGCATCGGCGGTCATCCATTCGAGGGCCGTTTCGACGATGTATTGTATCTCGTCCTGTCCGTCGCCTAGATAAATAAGGCCATCCACAAGACGCGCATTTATCAACTCGTCCTTAATAAGACGGTTTATCCTCTTGCGGCTTTTGGCAAGCTTTTGCTCAGCGCCGTCGAGCGGCGATGGTGAGGCGCCCTGATCCCCGAACGGGGCCAGGCTGTCGGCGGCTGGAAAAAAACGGTCGTTTATGTCGCCGGGCAATGGCGCCGGTTTGTTGACGTAGTCTGCATCAATATCAGTTGCAGAGAACGAATGCCGTTTGCGCAACGTATCAAAGCCGAGATATTCCGCTTTGACGTGCTCTATCATCCCCGACCACCGCACCTCGTAAAATGAAAGCCAGCTGTCTGTCGTTTCATTATAAAAACGGCGTACAATAATGGTGTTTTTATCGTACCATTGCGGCGGCGTTCCGGCGCCGTTTTTTTTGTGGGCGTTGCAACGATCAAATCCGTAAGGCCCGTAGTCGGCGCTTGCGATTCGCCCTGTCAACTGCTTGCGCAGCCCCTTCGGCAACTCACTCTTTTCGAGCAGCGCGTCATAATCGATCTGCCGCACGAATTCATTTCCGAAGGGCGTTTCGGAGGTTGTGAAAGGGTCGAAAGCGTAGAAGTCGAAGTAGGGCGCCTGCGTCAGGGTGTTGAGCGGGGATGCCGGTTCGGTTGTGACGGTATCGTCGGCCTCATAGTCATAGCCTGCATTGATCTCAGCGCGTGCGTCGGCGATGCCGTGCGCCGTGGGCAGTTCATGGGCCTCAAACCCTAACTTTTCAGCGATTCGCCTTTGGAAGGCCGCAGAGTAATTCGGATCATGGCAGGAGATGCCGTGCGCATACAGAACGCGAATGTCGCGGCCTGTGGCGTCCGGGTCGTAAAGCCCTTCGAACGACTGGTTTGGATCAGGCCCACCCCCTTTCGATATGAAATCAAAATCGCTTGGGCTTAAACCTCCCGGTCCTGCGGCGCATGCGGAAAGTATGACAGCCGCCAATGCGAACGCCCAACATTTCATCCCGATCCCCTCCTAAGCATCGAATATGATGGATTTGCGCGGCTGCCTTTTACTTCATTTTTTCAAGGGTTTGGCGAATCTCATCGGCTTTGTCGATCGCGTTTTTGGTGGATTCCAATACTGTTGTAATGACGTCCAGGGACGGGTTTTGCATGGCTTCAATGGATTCCACCGCTTCGTCGAGGCCAACGTCGATGGTGCAAGCAGAGTGGAACTTAATTGCATCGCGTAGAGCTGTTTCAAGGGAGTAGATTGTAACGCTGGTCACGCCCAGCATTTGTTCAGGTTTTGGCGCGGCGTTTACGCCCACGTTTTGCGATTGCGATTTTTTCGGCGCTGCATTTTTGGCTGTCGCTGCGCCTTCGGCCTGTGCTGTGATAACAAGGTCTTTATATGTCGCAGTTTGGTTTTGCGGCGCCATGCCGGCGTTATAGAGCTTGTTCCAATCGACAACCCAATTGATCCCGTAAATGTTGCGCATGCCGGTTTGGAGGTTGTCGTTAGCACCGCGCACGGCGCCGTCTTTTCCGGTGTCGTTGTAAGCGACGAAAAAGCGTTTTTTATTGATGTCGCGCAGCAGTTCATCCCGGCGTAAATCAATGCCCTTAACGATGGTGGCGACTGCTTTGCCGGCAAGATAAGCTTCGTTATACTGTCCGCGCACGCCGGATACGACGCCGGCGCTTCCTGACAGCGCGCGAACCAAGGATGGATCGGTGAAAATCGCGCCGAGACCGCCGAGCAAGGTCGTCAGGCCGCCGGACACAAAGTTTACGCCCGCCGTGCGGTCGCTAAGGCCGAGTTTAAAGACGCGGCAATATTCCTCCGAGTGCACAATGATTGTGTCTTGAACCTTGTTGCGCAAGACGGCCAAGGCTTCGCTTTTCGCCGTGTTTTGATAAAATAAATCCTGCGAGGGGGTTGCAAATTCGCCTTCACCGTCGAGCGCCAGTATGAAGCTCTGATTGCTCATGTAATACGTATCAAACGCCCTTAACGCGCAATTGAACTCTTCCGTTGGGTCGAATTTTTGCGGCTTGCCGCCCTTTGTTTTGCCCTGTCCGATGCAGCCGCTGATTTTTGTGCGCCGGTTCTCAGGGTCGATGAGGGACACAAGGTCGATTTTCCGCAAGGGCTCATTTTCAAAGCGCATGTCCGCGCCCATGTACTTCTTGATCCGTGGATCAAGGCCGTCCTTGTTGCGAATACCGTTAGATGTGCTGCAACCTGCAACGGCGATAGCCATCAGGCTGACGCCCAATAGGATTTTGCCCATGCCCCCACTCCCCTTTTTGCTGGGATATGCTTCCTACGTCGTATTCAGTGAGCGGACGTTTAAGAAGCAAGCCCCAAATTCCCCAAAAGATAATATAGTTAACAACGCGAGGCGCCATGCGTCAACTTAAGCGTGTAATAAATCTATTTTTTTTCTTGAAATGCCGTGATCGGGGATTTGAGGGGGTGCAATAAAAATCTCTTATGTGTTTGTCGCGGAACGCTTTTTTAAAGCGTTCCGCGTTCTCAATTATATGAGCGTGCGTCAAGCGGCTTTGCGTTTTAGGCAAAGCCTGATTGCAGGCGAAGCGGGGCGCCGGTTCGCCGTCCGCGGGCCCGATCACCCAAGGACTGGGAGCCGTT
>JBCDBL010000033.1:0-34023 GCA_039183635.1 Pseudomonadota bacterium | reverse complement strand
GGTGAAGCCTGCATGCTTTTTTAGGAAGAGGACGTGAAAACGGGCAAAGGCGCCTGCGCTCTTTCGCCAAGCGGCGTATGAAGGGGATTCGAACCCCCTTCGCGCCTGTGGCGCGAACTTTTTGAAGTCGTGGGTTCGGACACTGCGCGCGCGGTGGGGTTAGGGTTTTCCCTGAGGTTCTCTGCTGGCGGATGGGGTGGGATTCGAACCCACGGTACGCTCTCACGCACGCCGGTTTTCAAGACCGGTGCCTTAAACCACTCGGCCACCCATCCGTTTGAAATGTCCGGATAGCAATCTCGCGCGTTGTGCGCAAGCTGCCGCCGGCTGTTTAAAGTTTGAATTAAAAAATCATAAAACCATAGCGCTGCTTTTCATGGAAATTTCGAGTTTTGCAAGCATCGTACTTTTGGTCTCGCAAAGCCCTGGAGGCGGCATGCGGCTTTTAATTACGGTTATGGTTTTGACGGTGGGCGCGTCTTCTGCATCGCGGGCGCTGGCTGACGTCCAGGGTGCGTATGACTCGCCTTTGCAGTTGATCGCTCCCGCTGCGTTTGACGCCTCTTTTTACGATACTGTCGTGCCTGATATGTCCCTCGCCATTGGGGAGCGGCGGGTTCACCCGGTCGCCGAGGCGCAGTATGCGGAAGAGCCGGCGGTATATGTTGGCGTTGGCGTTCTTTTGGTCGGCGGCGCCAGCTCCGCCTCGCTGACGGCTCAGGCCGGTGCTCGTAACGATGTTGGCGCGCCCTATGAGTTTGAGCCTTTGGCGACCCTTGGTTTACAAATTCGTTTTTGATCTCATTTTTGCTCCAAGAGCCGTCGATGGACAGCTGGGGACCCCATTGTTCGACGATCCGGCGCGACGAATTTAAATTCTGCAGAGATAAACGATTTTGATTAAGGCCGGAGCAGCGATGGCGTTGGAATGATGCTTGCGCGTTGCGGCGGCCATTCGATTCACATAACGTTCAAGTTTTACGAGCGCTTGGCTCCTGTATGGCTTGGACGTTATGGTTATGACGATGATCGGGTTTCCCTCTAGACTGGCCGCTGTCGTGTCGGCGTGTTGTGCGGCTGCGTCTTTGTCGGCGTGCGCAACGCCTGACGCCCCTAAGGGAACCTATAAAGTTGGCCAGCCCTATCAGATTAATGGAAAATGGTATCATCCCGCAGAGAACCCGGGCTATGACGAGGTCGGCGTCGCCTCTTGGTACGGACGGAAATTTCACGGCTTAACCACTGCTAACGGCGAACGGTTCAACATGCACGCCATGACGGCCGCGCACCCGACCTTGCCGATGCCTTCCATCGTGCGTGTGACCAATTTGGACAATAAGAAATCTGTGGTGCTGCGTGTGAACGACCGCGGGCCTTTTGTCGGCGGCCGCATTATCGATTTGTCGATGGCCGCTGCGGATAAGCTTGAATTTAAAAACAAAGGCACCACGAAGGTGCGGGTTCAATATCTCGGTCCGGCCGATATCAACGGGCGTCCGCCTGTCGTTGCGGCGCGGGATGCGTCCGATGCGGCGCGCCTGGTCGCTTCCGTCGCGCCCCGGGACCCCGTCGCGCAGCTGCCCGCGGCGGACCTGTCGCCCTTGCCGGCGCCGTCTATAAAGCCTCAGCCCTCTTTGCAAACATCCTCCTCAGGCGTTGCTGCGCCAACGGCGCCGTCTCAGATACGCGTCCCGCCGCCGGTCGCTTCGACGGGGCCTCAGCCATTAGGAGCGCCGGCGCCCGCCTTGGCTGCGGCGCCTCGACAAACGGCTGGCGCCGGAACCGCGTCGCCGCGGCCGGTGGTCGCCGTTCCCCCCGCAACGCCGGCGCCGCCGCGGTCGTTGACTGCGCCGACCCCAGTGGGACATACGCCAGCCGCCCCGGAACCATCGATCAGCGTTGCAGGTCATTTTATACAAGCTGCGGCGTTCTCCTCCGCTGAAAACGCTGAAAAAGCGCGGCGTAGTCTTGCTGGCGCAGGCGAAGCAAGCGTGTCCCCTGCTGCGGTGGGCGGCAGGACGTATTACCGTGTTCGGGTCGGCCCATTTGTGAGTTATGCCGAGGCCGAGGCGCGTTTGCCGACGGTGCGCGCCGCAGGCTTTTCAGACGCCCGCATCGTGACGTCGCGTCCGTAAAATCATTGTGACCGGGGCGCATGGCGGTCGCTTTTTCCGGGAAATCGTGTGAATTTAGACCATCACGGCGGGAGCCGGAAATTGGTAAGTTAAATTGAAGTGTCGCGAGCGCGTATGAAACCTGTTCTGCTTTTCACCGTTCTTTTGATGTGTGCTTTAACCGCGCCGGCGCGGTCCGATGTGTTAAACAGTAAGGCTGCGGCCGCTGTTTTGATGGACTACGCCACGGGCGATATTATCTGGGAAAAAAATGGCGGGAAGGCTTTGCCGCCGGCGTCAATCAGCAAGCTGATGACCCAGGCGGTTCTGTTCGAAAAGCTTAAAAGCGGCGAACTTAGCCTTGACGATAAATTTTTAGTCTCTGAAAAAGCTTGGCGCAAGCAAGGCTCGAAAATGTTTGTCCTCGTCGACACGAAGGTGCGGATTGAGGATCTTATTCGGGGCATTGCCGTTCAATCGGGCAACGACGCTTGCATTGTCGTGGCGGAGGGCATCGCCGGCACGGAAAAAGCCTTTGCCGGTCTTATGAACAAAAAGGCGCGCGAACTCGGCATGCGCGATTCGAACTTCTTGAACGCAACGGGATGGCCGGACGAAGGGCATGTGATGTCCGCTCGCGATATCGCCATATTATCGCGATACATTATCAAGACGTATCCGGAATATTACAAATACATGTCGGAAGAGGAATTCACTTGGTCCGACATTGCGCAGCGCAACCGCAATCCTTTGCTGTATGCAGGCATAAACGCCGATGGGTTAAAGACCGGTCATACAGAAGCGGCGGGGTACGGTCTTGCCGGCTCAGCGGAACGGGAGGGCGTGCGCAGAATAGCTGTTGTGCTTGGCATGGACACGGACAAGGATCGCTCGGAAGAAAGTCAGCGTCTGCTGCGCGCCGCATTCAACGACTTCAAGGCCTACGACCTCTTCGCCGCCGGCGATCTGGTGGGGGAGGCGGATGTTTGGAAAGGACAAGCCAAAACCGTACCGCTCATGGTGCGTGACGATGTCGGCATTATTCTTCACCGCCTCTCACGTCCCGGTATGAAAGTCTCCGTTGAGTATGACGCGCCAGTTCCAGCGCCTGTTTCCGCCAACGATCAGATCGCCGTTTTGCGCGTGTCGGCGCCGGGGATCGAGGATCGCCTGGCCCCCCTCTACGCCGCCGCCGACGTTCCGCAGCTTGGGATTTTTGGAAAGGTCCTGTTGGGCGCGAAACGCATTTTGACTCCAGGGGAAAGACCCTCTGATGCGGAGGCGGCCTCTGGGCCGGCGCCGCTCGCCGAATGAGCAAGGGTGTTTTCATTAGTTTTGAGGGCGGCGAAGGCGCGGGGAAATCGACGCAAATTACGCTTTTGGGCGAGAAGCTGAAAAGCGCCGGTCATGACGTAGTTGTAACGCGGGAGCCTGGCGGTTCAAAAGGCGCTGAGGACATTAGAGCGCTGCTCGTCTCCGGAGAAGGGGACAGATGGTCAGCATTGACCGAGGCGCTCCTGGTTTATGCTGCGCGCAACGATCATCTGGAAAAAACCGTTCGCCCGGCTTTGGCTAAAGGCGCCGTCGTGCTCAGCGACCGGTTCGCCGATTCCAGCATGGCCTACCAGGGCGTCGCCGGAGCGCTTGGGCGGGAAGTTGTGGAGGGGCTGGACGCCATGGTTGTCGCAGAGGATACGCCGGACCTGACTTTAGTTTTTGATTTGCCGCCGAACGAAGGGCTGGCCAGAGCCGGCGCCCGCGGCGGCGATGCGCGATTTGAGGGTAAGGGCCTCGATTTTCATGGGAAGGTGCGCGCCGCCTTCCGCGCTATCGCCGATGCCGCGCCGGAGCGTTGTACGGTTATAGACGCTGCACAAAGCGTTGAAGAAGTGCATAAGAGCGTTTGCGCCGCCGTCGGGGAGCGCTTAAACCTCCTTAAATGAGTGAAGTTTCCGAGCGCCCGACGCCTGAGGAGCGTGCGGACCTTGTCGGCCATAACGCCGCTGAGGCTGCATTCCTGTCAGCGTTCAATGGTGGTCGGTTGCACCATGCCTGGCTCGTAACGGGTCCCGAAGGCGTCGGCAAAGCGACATTCGCCTTTCGCGCCGCCCGGGCGGTTCTTGATGAGCGGGCGGCGGGCGACGCGTCCCGCGATACCCTCGCAGTTGCGCCGGATGAGCCGGGCTTTCGCCAGATCGCAAATCTCGGTCATCCGGATTTGCTGGTTTTGCGGCGTCCCTATGATGAAAAAAAAGGCCGTTATCTTGCGGATTTGCCGGTGGACGAGGTGCGTAAGCTTGGCGGTTTTTTCAGCAAGACCGCAGGGCGCGGCGGCTGGCGCGTGGCGATTGTCGACACGGCTGACGATATGAACCGAAATGCGGCCAATGCGTTATTGAAAGTCTTGGAAGAGCCTCCTTCCAAAGGCTTGATTTTTGTGCTTTCAAGCGCGCCGGGCCGCCTTCTCGCCACCATACGTTCCCGCTGCCGACGGCTTGATTTGCATACGGTGGATGAGAGGTCCGTGACGGCGTTTTTGGAGCGCGAGGGCGTTGCGTCCGGCGCCGATGCTGAACGCATCGCCGGCCTCAGCGGAGGTCGGCCGGGCTATGCGTTGCGTCTTGCAGGGGAGGACGGCGCAGCCTTGCTCAGCGCAGTGGAGACGTTTTTTACTGCGGGCTTGAACGACGAGCCCGCGGCGCTTCTCACCGTCGCCGAAAACGCCGCCGGCAAACCATTTGAGGCGAACTGGGCGCCTTTCATCGCCATCGTCGCCGACGAAACGGCCCGGATCGCCCGTGGCGGGGCCACAGGGATGTGGAGCCCCGGCGCCCTTCCGGTCGAAGCGGCCCAGGCGCTCGCCGCCGCAGCTCCGGTTGCGCGGTGGGCGGAGGCGTGGGAGAAGCTACGTGATATCGCCGGGCGCGGAGACGCTCTTAACCTCGATCGAAAGCAAATAGTCCTCAATATGGGTTTCGCCGTGTCACAGGTGTGCGGGGGGCGCACGCGATCATGAGCCGTAAATTTGTCGACAGCCATGTGAATTTACATGGCGAACCGTATGCGGATGACCTGGATGAAGTGCTCGACCGGGCCACAAGCGCCGGCGTATCCGCCATGATTGCGATCTCGGACAGGTTGGACAACACCAACGCCATCAAGGCGATCGCTGACGCGCGACCCAATATATGGAGATCTGTAGGCGTCCACCCGCACCATGCTAAGGATTTTCCTGATCTTTCTGCGGAAAAGCTCGTCGCGCTGGCGAATGATCCGAAGGTTGTCGGCATCGGCGAGACCGGTCTCGATTTCCATTACGAATACAGCGATCGCGAGGTGCA
The DNA here is from genome assembly GCA_039183635.1 of Pseudomonadota bacterium. GTDB lineage: Bacteria > Pseudomonadota > Alphaproteobacteria > Caulobacterales > Parvularculaceae > JBCDBL01. The sequence goes on along the minus strand of JBCDBL010000033.1, from coordinate 28,568 downwards.
AACGCCGAACCTTCTCGCCCATATCGATGCGTCGCGTCGCACGGGTTTGCCGATCATTCTCCATACCCGCAATGCCGATCCGGCGGTTATCGATATTCTTACTTCAGAAATGGAGAAAGGGGCCTTCACACCGCTTTTGCATTGTTACACCGGTGGCTGGGAGCTCGCCGAAACAGCGCTTAACTTTAATGGGTATATATCTTTTTCCGGGATTATAACGTTCAAAAAGGCGGACGATGTGCGCGCTGTCGCCGAGCAAGCCCCCCTCGACAGGATCATTCTTGAAACGGATTGTCCATATCTTGCTCCGGCTCCTCATCGCGGTCGTCGGAACGAGCCGGCTTATCTGCCCCATGTCGCAGAAAAACTGGCCGAAATCAAAGGCGTCGATGTTGAAGAAATCGCCCAGCGGACGACGGAGAATTTTTATAAACTGTTCTCCAGGGCGGAGGCGCCGCAATGAGCCGTTTGCGCATCACCATCCTGGGGTCCGGCTCCTCCGGCGGGGTGCCCCGTGTCGGCGGCCCTGACGGCCATGGCGATTGGGGGGCTTGCGATCCGGGGGAACCGAAAAACCGCCGCACACGCTGCGGCGTGCTCGTGGAGCGCGCCCATAGCGTACATAAGTGGGACCCGGATCATGTAACGTCTGTCTTGATAGACACATCGCCGGACTTGCGCGAACAATTGGTGCGCGCCGGCGTGAAGCACGCTGAGGCTGTTCTGTACACACATGACCATGCCGATCAGACCCATGGCCTCGATGATCTGAGGGTGTTCGCCTTTATAGGACGGCGCCGCATGCCTGTTTATATGGACGAGGCGACCGCCAAGACAATAACGCAGAGGTTTTCCTACGCCTTCGTTCAGCCTGAAGGCAGCCTCTATCCGCCGATCCTGGAACAGCGCCCCATGCCGCCGCTGGGAGAGGCGTTTGGCATTGACGGTCCCGCCGGCCCGATAATGTTTACAGCGCTCTTGCAAAATCACGGTCGTGTCGATTCGCTTGGTTTCCGTATGGGATCGATGGCGTACTCGAACGATGTGGTCGACATGCCGGAAGAGACGTTTGAGGCGCTCGAAGGGCTCGATTTATGGGTTGTCGACGCTTTGCAATATAAGCCTCATAAAACTCATGCACATTTAGAAAAAACGCTGCAATGGATTGAACGGCTAAAGCCCAAGCGTGCTGTCCTCACCAACCTGCACACGACGATGGACTATCAAACGCTGTTGGACGAACTTCCCGACGGCGTGGCGCCGGCCTATGACGGCATGCGGCTGGAGGTGTGACGCTATCGCCCGCCAGGGCCGCCTTCGGCGGTTGTCGGCAGTTGTCCGACATTGCCGAGAAGCTGCTCCAGGAACGACAGCTCCTTGCCGCGCGTCGGCGTTTCGCGTCGTACAAGGGCGAGATCTTTTGCATCGGCCAGATCGCGCGTGAACACCTCGCTCACAGCGCCGCGATTATCGAAGCGGATGGCGACGACGCTCGACCAGGTCCGTTTCGGCTTATAAAAGGCCCGTTGCTCCCGTCGACCGGCGATGTAGTACCAGACGTTCGGGTCGAAGGCGCCGATGGTGGACGGTTCGCCGTACTTTGACAGGACGCTGGATTTGGTGTCGAGGCCCACTTCGGCGGTGATGCCTTCTTCAACCTGATCGCGTTCCAGGGAGTAACCGTGGTAGTGTTTTACCGGAGAGCAAGCCGCTGCGGCGAGACCAATAAGACTGATAAGCGAAACTGAAACGCGTTTCATGGGCCGGTCCGTCGCTCCTGCTTGAAAAATAACATTTCTTGACGTACCCCGCGACGGTCCCAATTTCAAGCAAAAGGCTTTTTTCAACCGCGAAAGACGCACTCCCTATGCTCCGCCTCTTTAAACCTTCTCCGCAAAAACAAGCAGCTGAAGCTCTTTTCGATACTATTGTCGCCCAGGCGCGCCGGCCGGAACTGTACGCTGATTTTGATGCGCCGGACACTTTGGACGGGCGGTTCGATGTTCTGGCTCTGCACGCTTACCTCGTTATCGCGCGCTTGAAAGGCGAGGCGGAAGCGGAGATTACGGCGCAACACCTCTTCGACGCCCTGTTCAAAGATATGGATGATAATTTGAGAGAGCTTGGCGTCGGCGATCTTACGGTGCCTAAAAAAATCAAGGTGATGGCCGAAGCCTTTTATGGCCGCGTCGCCGCCTATGACGACGCTTTGAAAGCTGAGGGGGATGAGGCGTTGGCCGCCGCTTTGCAGAAAAATGTTTACGCCAACGCCGAAGGCGTTGAGGACGCCGCCGCCGCCATGGCCGCTTATGTTCGCTCTCAGGCCGTGTTTCTCGCTGCTCAACCGACGGCGCGTTTGTTGAACGGCGTTGTGCGTTTTGCGGACATAAGAGCTGAGAAAGAGGCGGCGCTATGAGCGACGTTCCAGACTTTCAGGCCCCTTTGCTTTTAGGGGATTTGGAGGACGGGATTGTCCGCCGCACCCTTGAACCAGGCGCAGCAGAGCTGTCCGCGCTTGCCGAACGGCTAAAACTCCCAGCTGTGAAGTCGCTGAGAGCGGATTTGGAAGTGCGACGGGTTCGCAAGAACGACGTCATTGTAAAAGGCGCTTTTAATGCAGTCGTCACCCGTATATGCGTCGCCAGCCTTGAAGCCTTTGATGAGAGCGTTGAAGATTCTTTTTCCGTGAGGCTCTCGCCGCACGTAGATAGGGATTTGGACGCGGCGCGGGAAGTCGAGCTGGATTATGACTCAGATATCGTTGACCCATTGCCGGAAGAAGCGATCGATCTTGCGGATTATGTCGCCCAGTATCTGGCGCTCGCCCTTGATCCTTATCCACGAAAGCCCGGCGCTGAGGCCTTAGTCGTCCCGCATGCCGCGGAGGAGGAAGCTCCTACGTCTCCGTTTGCGGTGTTGAAACGTCTAAAACAGGATGATTCCTGAAGGCCTTTCGGCCTGATCCGGAGCCGATTGCAACGTAACGCAAATCAGATATTGTCATTTTGTGCAGGGAGGACGTTTTGTGCACCTCACCTAACGTCTTGTAATAAATTGTAATAAACGGAAGGGCCAATGTCGAAGACACTCACCCTCGCAATCGATGCGATGGGCGGCGACAGCGGCCCTGAGGCGATTTTGGAAGGCGCGGCTCGTGCGATTCAAAATGGGCTCGACGCCGATTTTCTTATTTATGGACGCGAACGCGATCTCGCCGGACCTTTAAAAGCATTGAGTGTTTTGGCCGCACGCGCCGAGCTGCGCCACGCCGATGACGTTATCGCAATGGAAGACAAGCCGAGCCAGGTCCTCCGGCGTTCTAAAAACTCCTCCATGTGGGGCGCGATTTCTGCGGTTAAGGAAGGCGAGGCTGAGGCTGTCGTGTCATCCGGCAACACCGGTGCGTTGATGGCGATTTCTCGGTTGCAACTGCGTACGATTGAAGGTGTGGCGCGTCCGGCGATTGCGGCTTTGTGGCCAACGCCGAGGGGGCGCAGCGTTGTTCTTGATGTTGGCGCGAATGTCGAAGCGGACGCAGAAGAACTTGTTCGTTTCGCCATAATGGGCGAGGCGTTTTTCCGTGCACTGTTCCGCGAGCAAAAACCATCCGTAGGCCTTCTCAATGTCGGGGCCGAGGAATTGAAAGGTCATGAGTTGATCCGCACCGCCTCTACAATTCTTCAGGAGGCGGACCCGGACATGAATTTCCATGGTTTTGTTGAAGGCGACGACATCAGCGCCGGCACCGTCGATGTTGTCGTTACCGATGGGTTTTCAGGAAATATCGCTCTAAAGTCCGCGGAAGGGACTGCGCGCCTGGTCGGGTCCTATGTCAAAGGCGCGCTGACCGGTTCCGTGCTGTCGAAGCTTGGGGCGTTGTTTATGATGGGCGCGCTGAAAGAGTTGCGCAATAAAATGGATCCTTCGAGCGTTAACGGCGGCGTCTTTTTAGGACTGAACGGCGTTGTTGTGAAAAGCCATGGCGGGGCTGATGCGAAAGGCGCCGCCTCTGCGATAGAGATGGCGGCGAACCTGGTGGGGCGCGGTTTCCGTCGAGAGGTGACGCAGACGGTGGCGCGCGTTATGGCGCGTGCAGAAGAATTGGAAAGCGCTGACGAAGATGTGGCGCGCAAGTTGGAAGGAACAGCGGCAGAATGAGCGTGTTGCGTTGTGTTGTGAAGGGAAGCGGTTCTTATCTGCCGGAAAAAGTGCTCACCAATGACGACTTGTCGGCTATGGTCGACACCAGCAATGACTGGATCATTGAGCGCACCGGTATTCGTGAGCGCCATATTGCGGCGGAGGGGGAGAAAACGTCAGATCTCGCCGTGCGCGCCGCGCAAGAGGCGATGCGAAACGCCGATGTTTCGGTTGATGATATTGATCTGATTGTCGTTGCGACAGCCACGCCGGATCTTACTTTTCCCGCCACAGCGACTATTGTACAGCGCGAGTTGGGGGTTCGCACAGGCGCGGCGTTCGATCTTCAAGCAGTGTGCTCGGGCTTCGTTTACGGATTGTCGACCGTTGAAAAGTTCCTCATCTCCGGTCAGCACAAAACCGCTTTGTTGATCGGGGCCGAGACATTTTCTCGCATCCTCGATTGGAAGGACAGAACCACATGCGTTCTGTTTGGCGACGGGGCGGGGGCGTTCGTCCTGAAAGCTGAGGAAGGGGCGGGGGAGATCAGCGACCAGGGCGTTATCTCCAGTTTTCTGCGCGCCGACGGCCGCATGGCGGACCTGCTTTATGTCGACGGCGGCCCATCGGCGACGCAAACCACGGGTTACTTGCGCATGCAGGGCAATCAAGTGTTCCGGCAGGCCGTCCAACACATCGCCGAGGCTGTGGAAGAGGCGGCCGAAGAAGCCGGGGTTGCGGTATCGGACATCAACTGGTTCGTCCCGCACCAAGCCAACGCCCGCATCATCACCGCCGCCTCCCGCAGGCTTGGCATCAGCTCCGATATAGTCGTCAACACAGTTGAATGGCATGGCAACACGTCCGCCGCCTCCATTCCTCTGGCGTTCCATGAGGCCGTCAAGGATGGGCGAATTAAGCGCAATGATCTTGTGATGCTGGAGGCGATGGGCGGCGGTTTCACATGGGGGGCGGCGCTGTTGCGCTATTAGGGCGAAGGTCGCCGGCGAACAGCCTCACGCAAGACTGCCGTAATCGCCGCGATCCTATTGATTTTTCAACGTTATTGACCTTTGCAACCTATTGGGTTTAGAGTCTTGCCATCAAGGCCCGACGGGGCGTTACGGTGTGGGAAAGCGATGACCGGCAAAACCATCACACGGGCGGATTTAACGGACGCGGTCTACCGCGCCGTAGGTTTGTCGCGCAATGAATCCCAAACCTTCGTTGAAACCGTGCTTGAGGAAGTGGCTGATTGTTTAGAGCGGGGGGAAACGGTGAAGCTGTCCTCCTTCGGCTCTTTCGCTGTGCGGCAAAAAAACCTCCGCATGGGGCGTAACCCTAAGACTGGCGAAGAAGTGCCTATCGAGCCTCGCCGCGTTCTTGTGTTTCGCCCAAGTCATGTTCTTAAAGACAAAATCAACAGCCGCCTCACCGGCAAAACGCCGTCTTGAGGACAGACTATGGGGCTTTAGGCCGTGTCGAAATCAGCCGAAGCGTTCCGGACCATCAGCGAAGCCGCCACGGAGCTTGACGTTCCGCAACATGTTTTGCGGTTTTGGGAAAGCAAATTCGGTCAGATCAGGCCTATGAAACGCGGCGGGGGGCGGCGCTATTACCGTCCAAGCGATATTGAGCTTTTGCGCGGCGTGCGCAGTCTGCTTTATGATGAGGGGTACACCATTAAAGGCGTTCAAAAACTGTTTCGCGAACATGGCGTGAAATATGTCGGAGATGTTGGTCGCCGCGTTACGACAGGTGACGCGCCGCCGCCGCTCGATCCGCCGCCGCCTCGGCCTACTGTGTCGCCGCCGTCATCTAAGGACCCGACCCGGGCTCGTAGGCTGACGGACATTCTTGATCGCTTGCGCGCGACCAAAGACGATTTAGACGCCGCAATTACCGAATCAACCAAGGCCCAGGGCGGCGATTAAACGCCCTGGAGCCGTTAGCCTGTCGTGTGCTCAACTCACCAGAGCCGATTGCATGCTTCGTGAGTCGGCGATCGGCTCTGGAGCCTTTGTTTTGAGCGCGTGAGACGACCTTCGTGTGATCCACATCGCGCGCAACGCGCTCTAGGGTCGCAAACGTTTCCAAGCCCTTTTTTACCAGATTACACGCGGCGAGCCGCACGGACCTTGCCTGGAAACGCTTTAGAACTTGAACCCTCCGCCGACGCCGACAACCCAAGGGTCGATATCGACATCAGCGGTAATGGCGCCTCCGTTGATTGAGACGTCCGTACCAAGAAAAAGTTTCTTTATATCAAGGTTCACGAACCAGTTGTCGTTAACGAAAACGTCCACGCCGGCCTGTAGCGCCCATCCGAACCCGTCATCATAGTCGATATCCAGGCCTGCCGGTTCGTCGGCGTTGTAGAAAATCGTGTAGTTCACGCCGGCGCCCACATAGGGTTTTGCTTTTCCAAGACCATTGAAATGGTATTGCAACGTCAAGGTCGGCGGCAACAGCCATATCGAGCCAAGATCGGTCGGGCCTGTCGTCGCCTCGACGTCATGTTCTGCAGTGGCGAGGATGAGTTCCGCTGCGATATTGTCCGTGAAGAAGTAAGTGAAATCCAGCTCCGGCACGATTGCGTCGTCAATGTTGACGGAACCGCCCAGCGGTGCGGAGACCGTTCCTCCCTCATCTGGAATGATGTCGATCACTCGCCCGCGGACGAGCCATGACCCTTCCTCTGCATACGCCGGGACTGCGGTTAGAACAATGAGGCTGGCTGAGAGAAGAAACTTGCGCATGACGCTCCCCTTTTTCTAAGGTTGAGACCGACGCGTGAATGCGTCCGGGTCGTCCCTCTATGTAGGGAGATTGCAATCGTAGAATTTGACAACAGTCAAAGGCGACGTTGAATTCGTCCTGGTGCGCTGTTCCGCCGCATCTGGGGCTGCGGTACAACGTAAAAAGGTTAGTCTTCTATGACGATTTTTGGTGCGGGCCGTACCTCCTTGGCGGCGGCGATCGCCGCCAGCACGCCCTCAGCGAGGTCGAAAAAGCGTTGTGCGGGGGCGCTGTCGGGCGCGGCTGCGACAATCGGGACGCCGGCGTCCGCCGCCGCGCGCAGCTCCGGGTAAAGCGGCATTTCGCCCAGGAACGGCGCGCCGGTTTCTGCAGCTGTGCGCCGCGCGCCGCCTTCGCCGAAAATGTGTATTTTCTCATTGCTCCCCGGACTGACGAAATACGCCATGTTTTCTACAAGACCGAGGATGGGCGCCTTTGTCTTTTCGAACATCGCAAGGCCGCGGCGGGCGTCGGCCAGCGCCATCTCCTGGGGCGTGGAGACGATCACAGCGCCGGACAGCGGCGCCCGCTGAACAAGGGTGAGATGCGCATCGCCGGTGCCGGGAGGCATATCGACGATGAGAACGTCAAGCGAACCCCAGTCCACATCCTTCAGCATTTGCTGAATTGCGCTGGTGACGATGGGGCCGCGCCAGATCATCGCTTCGGACCCTTCAACCATAAAGCCCATGGACATGATTTTAAGGCCGAATTTTTCATGAGGGCGAAGCTTTCCCGCCTCACCCATATTCGGACGCTCGGACAGACCGAACATGGTCGGCGCGGACGGGCCGTAAACGTCTGCATCGAGAAAGCCGACGTTCAGGCCGCGCTGCGCCAGGGCGAGGGCGAGATTCGCCGCAATCGTCGACTTGCCGACGCCGCCTTTGCCGCTGGCGACCGCAATGACGTCTTTAACGCCCGGGATCTCAAGCGGCTGAACCCCGCCGCCCGGACGGGGCGGGGAAGGCGGCTTGGCGGCGCTCTGGCCGGATTTATGTGCGGTCAGAACAACGCGTGCGGTCTTCACGCCCTCAGCATTGCCGGCGGCCTGCTCGGCCGCGGCGCGCAGCGGCTCGGCGCGATCGGCCTCCGCAGGATCGACTTCCAGCGCGAACGTCACTGCGCCGTCAACAAGGCTGAACCCCTGAATGCGGCCGGCGGAGACAATATCGCGCCCTGAAACCGGATCGTGCACGCCTTGCAACGCTTTGTGGATGCTTTCAATCACATTTTCATTGTTTTTTGAGGCTTTTGAGGCACTTACGCCTTGATCTTTTTCTTGGCGGCCAAATATCGAAAACATGGAAATATTATCTCCTGGCGGGAGGTTGGACGACCTGCTTCGCCTGTCATATAACCCCCCGAACACGCGATTCCATAGATCTTCCCGTCTTCTTGGGGCGTATAGTTTGCGAAAACACCGTACGGCGTCCCTATATCCGTCTTCTACGACCCCTTAAAGGTAAGGACCATAAAACACATGCCTTGGAACGATAACTCCGGAAATCGCGGCCCCTGGGGCCAGGCGCCACGCCCTCCAGGCGGCGGCAACAACGGCGCCGGCGGACAGCCGCCGGACCTTGAAGAAATCTTGCGTCAGGGCCAACAGCGCATAAAGCGCGCCTTCCCTGGCGGCGGAGGACGCCTCGGCGGCGGCGCTTTCGGCTTCATCGGACTGGTCGTTCTCGGGCTTTGGCTGTTCACAGGCGTCTATCAGGTTGAGCAGGATGAACTCGGTGTCGTAACGCGGTTCGGGCAATTTGTCGCCATTACGCAGCCTGGTCTGAAGTATCACATGCCGTATCCCATCGAATCTGTGCAAACGCCAAAAGTTACGACGATTAATGAGGTTCAGGTCGGCATCACCACCAGCCGCCGCGGCGGCGTTCAGGATATGCCTGGTGAGAGTTTGATGCTCACCGGGGATGAAAACATCGTCGATATTGATTTCGAGGTGTTTTGGCAAATCGATCCGCGTCAGCCTGCGGCAGACGGTGATCTGCCCGGTGCTGCGAAATTCCTGTTTCTAATCGACAACCCGGAGGGCACCGTAAAGGCCGTCGCCGAAGCCTCGATGCGGGAAGTCATTGGGCGGAACGACCTTGAGCCGATCATCACTCGGAACCGCGGACCTATTCAGGACGAAACCCGCACCTTGATGCAGGAGGCGCTCGATGAGTACGATTCCGGGATCTTCATCACTGAAGTGAACATTCAAAAAGCCGATCCCCCCGACGCCGTTATCGAAGCGTTCCGGGACGTTGTGAACGCCGCCCAGGATAAAAACACGGCGATTAACACCGCAACGGCGTACAGCAACGAAGTCGTGCCCCGCGCGCGCGGCGACGCCCAGCGTATCCTTGAGGAAGCCCGCGCCTATTCGGCCCAGGTGACTGCGGAGGCCAGAGGTCAGGCCGATCGCTTCACCAGCATTCGTCAGGAATATGAAAAAGCGCCGGACGTGACGCGCCAGCGCATGTATCTGGAGACAATGGAGCGTGTGTTGAACGGCAGCAACAAAATCATCCTTGACGATGATGCAGGATCCGGCGTCGTTCCGTACCTGCCGCTTCCCGAGGTCCAGCGCCGCAGACAGGGACAGTAGGTTAGATCATGAAAAATCAATCCCTTCCGATCATCATCATCGGGGCCGCCGTCATTTCCTTGATCGCGGTCTCGCAAATCTTCTTTACGGTCCCCGAAACGAGTCAGGCGCTTGTCTTACGGTTCGGGGAAGTGCGCCGTGTTCATCAGGAGGCGGGGCTAAAGTGGAAATATCCACTGATTGAGTCCTACATCTACATTGACAAGCGCAATCTTGAACTTGACCAGGATCAACAAGAAGTTGTCGCCGCCGACCAGGAGCGTCTAATCGTTGACGCCTTTGCGCGGTTCAGGATCACAGAGCCGGTTTTATTTTATCAGTCGGTCAATAATGAAGTCGTAGGCCGCCAAAGATTAAGCACTTTGATGGATCAAAGCTTGCGGTCTGTTCTCGGCACAGTGAACACTGAGGATATTATTTCAGGTCAACGCGCTGAATTAATGGGGCGAATTCAAAGCTCGCTTGAGGGCGGGGCGCGCCGTCTCGGCATGGAGGTGCTGGATGTGAAAATCCGACGCGCCGACCTTCCCCCTGAAAACAGCCAGGCCGTCTATGGTCGTATGCAATCTGAAAGGCAACAGGAAGCACGCCAAATCCGCGCCGAGGGTCAGGAAGAAAGCTTGCGCATCACATCTTCCGCCGATGCTGACGTCATCGAGATTAAAGCGAAAGCGGAAGAAGAGGCGCAAAAGCTTCGCGGCCAAGCGGACGCCACACGCAACGCCGTCTTCGCCGATGCTTACGGTGCTAACCCGGAGTTCTTCTCGTTCTATCGGTCCTTGCTGGCCTATGAGCAGGCCTTGGCCTCAGGCGATTCAACGATTGTCCTGTCTCCGGATAGTGAGTTTTTCCGCTATCTTGGCGATATAAACGGTCGTCCAGGCCGCTAACCTGTAAAGGTTCAAACGTCATTCAAACGCGCTTCGTCTTTAACGGCGAAGCGCGTTTTTTGTCATTGCAGAGGCGTCGCCCTGTGCAAAAGCGCGTCAAAGTCGAGACCTGAGACAGCGCCGTAGACGAGGCTGCGATCTTCGCTGAGGCGCGCTGCGGCGAACCCGTCAGCGACGGAGCCTGGAGCGGTTTTAAAAAGAACCGCCGCCTGCAGAGCGATGGCGAGACGTTCCACAAAGCGCCTGGCGCCTGCCTCCGATACCGCGCCCGCCAGGGCGTCGGCTTTGACGGCGTCTATGGCGGCGTCGAGGTTCGGGTGCGCGCCGCGGGCGCTCTCAATCTCCGCAAGCACCGCCTCCAGCGTTTCCGGCGCCCGGGCGATGGCGCGCAGGACGTCAAGGGCGATGACGTTGCCCGAGCCTTCCCAGATGGCGTTCAGGGGGGCGGCCCGGTAGAGCCGCGGCATGGGGCTCTCCTCCACATAGCCCGCGCCGCCCAGGCACTCCATCGCTTCATAGCTAAAGCCGGGCGTACGCTTGCAGATCCAGTATTTTGCGACGGGCGTCGCCAGGCGCATGAACGCGGCCTCGGTTTCGTCTGTTCCCGCCCGATCGAAAGCTTGCGCGATCCGGAAGGCGAGCGCGGTGGCGGCTTCCGCCTCCAACGTCAAATCGGCGAGCACGGCGGCCATGGCCGGCTGGTCGATCAGTTTTTTTTGAAACGCCGTACGGTGGGCCGCATGCCACATCGCCTCGGCCAGGGCCGCGCGCATGCCGGCGGCCGAACCCACCAGGCAGTCGAGCCGCGTGCCCTGGACCATGTCGATAATGGTGGCGACGCCGCGTCCTTCATCTCCCACGCGCACCGCATGGGCGCCGTGGTACTCGATTTCGCTGGAGGCGTTCGATTTGTCGCCAAGCTTGTCTTTGAGGCGCATAATGTGGATGGCGTTGCGTGTTCCATCCGGGCGCCAGCGCGGAACGAAAAAACATGTCAGGCCGCCCTCTGCGTAGGCGAGGGTGAGGAACGCGTCCGACATGGGCGCGGAACAAAACCATTTATGACCCGTCAGCGCATACGTCTCCCCTTCCAAATGCTCCGCCTTCGTTGTGTTGGCGCGCACGTCGGAGCCGCCTTGCTTTTCCGTCATGGCCATTCCCATGGTGACGCCGGTCTTCTCCGCTGCGGGAATGAAACGCTTGTCGTAGGAGGCCGAGAGCAGGCGCGGCGCCCATTGCGCGGTGAGGGCGGCGTTGCGCCTCAGGGCCGGGACGACGGCGTAGGTCATGGAGAACGGACAGCACACGCCGCCGTCGGCCTGGGCCATCAGATACATAAGCGCCGAATGCGCCACATGCCCGCCTGTGTCGGCGGTCCAGGCGATGGAGGAGATCCCGGCGCCGAGGCCGAGGCCCATCAGGGCGTGATAGGAGGGGTGAAACGTCGCCTCGTCCAGGCGTTGACCGTACCGGTCGAAACTCTTCAGTTGGGGCGGGTTTTTGTTGGCGAGGTCGGCATGGGTCTGAACCTCATCGGAACCGACTTTGCCCCCGAATGCTGACAAATGCGCCCTGTGCGGCGCGCCGCCGTTCGCCTCGACCGCGCTTTTCAGAGCGATGTCGGTCTCGTAGCGATTGACGTTTAGGAAGGGCGGCGGCTGGTTCGCCACATCATGGGTCTGCAGGCGGGTTCGGGGCGCGTGGGGGGCCATGGCGTTTCCTCCTCAACGATTTCCCGAAAGCCTACGCCAGCCGGCCGTGGAGGCAAATGTCCTCGCGCAGCTCCCGTACGCCTACCGCCCGCAACGCAGAGCATACAGCGCCACAGCGGCGGCGTTCGAGACGTTGAGGCTCTCGACCCCGGCGTCGATGGGAATGCGCGCTAGGACGTCGCAATCGCGACGGGTGAGACGGCGCAGTCCCGCGCCTTCCGCCCCGAGGACGAGGGCGATGGGTTGGTCGCCGGGAATGTCGCCGATCTCGGTATCGCTTTGCCCGGCGAGCCCGACGATGAGGTATCCCATCTCTTTCAATTCCTTGAGGGTGCGGGAGATATTCACCACACGGACGCAAGGAAGCCGCTCGACTGCGCCTGCGGCGGCCTTGGCGAGGACGCCGGCGAGCGGCGGCGTGCGTCGGTCCTGACCGATGACAGCCCGGGCGCCGAAGGCGGCGGCGGAGCGGAAAATCGCGCCGATATTCTGGGGGTCTGAGATCTGGTCCAGGACCACGACAGGCTGGCTGGGCGTCGCAGGGGCGCAGGCCCCGTCAAGGTCCGGCTGCGCCGGCTCCGGGCTCAACAGGGCGAGGCCCTGGTGCGTCGCGCCCGCCGGCAGGGCGGCTTCAATCTCTTCGCTTCGGACAATTTGGAACGACGCGGCGGCGCCGGCCTGTGCGGCCCAGGCGGCCCCGTTTGCCGTGGCCAGCGCTTTTTCGATCCGCCGTTTGGGGTTTTGCAGGGCGGCCGCAGCGGCGTGCCGACCGTAAATCCACGCCTGGGCGTCCGGCGTCCGGCCTTTCGGCTTTTGTTTTTGCTCAGGTTTTACAGGGCGTCGGGGCATGGCGTGAAACAGTGTTAAAACAGCGCCTTGGCGGGTTGCGTCGGCGGACCGGCCCGCTTATATTCCGCGCCTCTTGAGCCGGCAAGGCGGCGTGCGCGCCGCTTTTTGTCATCTTGAGACCCGGATGCGCGTATCTCCCCAGCGTGTCCTGATCGCCATGGCGAGGAGGGGTGGGAGAGTGGTTAAATCCAGCAGACTGTAAATCTGCCCGCGCAAGCGTACGCTGGTTCGAATCCAGCCCCCTCCACCATTTTCGTTTCATCCGCCACAGACAGATTTTTCCTTATATTATTCTGATGGAAGGCGAATGTGTTCCGGTTCGAGGTTTCACCTCTCACCTCCACCATTTTTGATTCAACCGCCAGAGATGGCGCTTTTCTTAAACCGCTACCTGAGTTTGATCGCCGTCCTTAAGCTTTAAAACGTGTGCTGATAGGATAAGCTTATCGCCCGGCCTGGCCCTGGTCGAATGCGGCCGGGAATAAATGTAACTTCGCCCGCCGGTATGTAGTCCTCGTTGAAAAGGTTCGTAATTTGAAAATTGAAAACGCCAGCTCCTCTGCCGGCGATGTCAAGTTGATACGTCGTGCCGATGTCAAACAGGCTGTAGGACTGAACGGCGCGCGGGTCTGTGCCGGCGTTGAAGCCGGCCTCGCGGTCCGCCACATAGAACCACTGTCCAAAAACAGACCACTCTGGCGTGATTTCATAACTTGGATTGAGAGACAATTTTAGCGGCGGAACGTCTTGGGTGGAGATTGCTATGAAATCATCAGAGTCGTTCGGATCTACTTCTCCAACCACGTGAGTGATTGAGCCTTCTATGTCAAACTGTTCGGTGACTTTCCAGGATGAGGAAAACTCCGTTCCGTAGATACGCACAGGCGCCCTTGTTCTATTGTTTAGTCCTGTGTCCGAAGAGACGCTGACTGTCGTCAGAAAGTCCGACGTCGTATAGTATCCCGCCAGCGCATATGTGAAATCGCCAAACTGTCCGCGGACGCCCGCCTCGTAGCTGTCGGTGATGACCGGATCGACAAGAGATGAATCCGAAACCGGAACCCCCGGGTCGACATTGTTGCCGATGAAGCCGAGCGAAGGGATTGCAAACCCTTGCGAGAAGTTGGCGAAAAGCGTCAGATCGTTCCTGACGTCGTAGGTCGCCCCGATATTGTAGGAAACGCCATCGGCCGACCCTTCGCCGCCGGGCCGCTCACCGGGAAGGACGAGGGGCGGGAAGGTGAAGACAACGTCATATGGTCCAACCACTTCGTAGTCGAAGCGGTCCCATCGCACCCCGCCGGTCAGGGTGAGCTGATCGGTGAGATCATAACTTGACTCAAGGAAAACGCCCACGGCGTCGAGAGTGAAAGGCGGGTTTTGTATGGCTGTGACGGCCGCGTCAAAAAACAACGTATCGTCAAAACCTTCTTCCGTCGAAATCGGAAGAAGGCTGGTGCTGTCCACGGTGTTGTAATCGAAGCCGAGGGACAGGTTCAGGCGTTCGCCGAAATCACGAACATATTGCCCACGCACGCCATACTCCTCGTTGATACGGCCGGACTGCCAAAGGCCTGGCCATTCCGGGAGGCGGGAGTCGCGAATGTCGCTGCCCGGGTTTAAGAATTCTGAATCGCTGTAGTAAAAAAGGGCGTCAAACGCGCCGCCGACAAGGTCTTTGTGTTGATATGCGAGCGCCGTATACAGAAATTCATTTGTTGGAGGCTGCGCATAGCTGAATACAGTTGGAGATTCGACCGCGATTACGGCGCCCTCGTCATTAAGTTCGCCGCGAAGTTCGAATTGACGATCGGCGGATTCAAGTTCAGTTCTGTTGACAATCGCTGTCAGCGACTGGCTGTCGGTCAGATCAATACGCACCTTTCCAAAATAGGTTGTGTCGTTTGCAAAGGCGCTTCGCCCGGAAAGAAGGTCATCGTCCGCGGAATAAACGCCGTTGATATCCTCATAACTTACATAGGCGAAAACGCTGAGCCAGTCCGTCAGCTTACCGCTTACGCTTGCATTGGCCTTCGGGGAAAAACCATCGCGGCTGAAGGAATCATCGCCAGTCGCATAGACGCGAAACTGGCTGCCGACGCTGAATTCAAGCCCTTCTTCGGCAGGGTCTTTCGTAAAAAATTGTATCACGCCGCCGGTCGCGCCCGCGCCGTAAAGCGCCGTCGGTCCGTATACGACTTCGGTACGGCCTATTGTCAGCGGATCGAATTTGTCTAGAAAGCGCGTGAAGTTCGTGTTTGAGGCGATTGGAACGCCGTCGATAAGGAAAAGCGGATCCCGTCCGCGCAGCGTTAATGATGCTGCGCTTCCTTCGGTGACGGGCGGGGCGAACCCTGGGATCGTCTTGCCTAGAATTTCCTGTAAGCTGGTCGTTTGCTGGTTGAATCTTAAGAGATCTTCTTCAGAGAAAACGCGCGCTGACCTGGACAAGTCTTCGAGGGGACGCTCCGATCGTGTGGAACGAACGACGATAACGTCTTCATATGCGCGTTCGGCGCTTTGCAATTCGGCGCCAGGGCCGGCGGCGTTGGACGACCCGTCGATATTTTGAGAGTGAGCCGTTGAAATAGGGACTACGGACAAAATAAAGGGGGCGGCCAAGGCGCTAAGAGCCGATGTCGCTCTCAAGCTTTGCTTGCAGAATGCGCCTTTCGCGGAGCCAATTAATTTCATCACAGATCGTTCTCCTAATCATTTGAAATGTACTTAGTACACAGGATTTAATGCGAGTAATAATCATAAACAGCAAGTTTTTTGGGGATTTGCGGGACGATTAAGGCTTATTGTTGCAGAAATCGCACAGCGCATGCCTTATTCGCGCTACGTAACTGTCGTTGTTATGCAACCGGCAAGTTGGCTGTAATGGCGGCGCCTTGAGGTCTCGATCCCCCCGCCTTGCAGCGCACCATCGCGAAATGCTACGCTACGTTTCCGATAGTTTTTTGATTCTTATAAGCGTTTCCCGACAAGACCTGTGACAGACAATAACAATGACAATGACGCGCCGGATGACGGCGCGGACAAAGGCCCTGAGGGGGCCCCTGAAGGGATAAGCCCGATCTCCATCGAAGAGGAGATGCGCAAATCCTACCTTGATTACGCGATGAGCGTCATCGTTTCACGTGCGATTCCGGACGCCCGGGACGGGTTGAAGCCTGTGCATCGGCGCATCCTGTGGTCGATGCATGAGAACGGCTATGACTGGAACAAGCCCTACCGCAAATCGGCGCGGGTTGTGGGCGATGTCATCGGTAAATATCACCCCCATGGCGACCAGGCGATTTACGACGCCCTGGTGCGGATGGCCCAGGACTTCTCCATGCGGCTGCCGCTCTTGGACGGGCAGGGGAATTTCGGCTCCGTCGACGGGGACCCGCCGGCGGCCATGCGGTACACCGAAGTGCGCATGGGCAAGCCGGCCCACTCCCTGCTCGCCGACATTGAAAAAGACACGGTCGACTTCCAGGCGAACTACGACAATTCGGAACAAGAGCCGACGGTCCTGCCGGCGCGGTTCCCGAATTTGCTGGTGAACGGCTCCGGCGGCATTGCTGTGGGCATGGCCACCAATGTGCCGCCCCACAATTTGGGTGAAGTGATCGACGCCACGGTGGCGATGATCGACAACCCGGATATTACGGACCAGGAGCTGATCGAGATCGTTCCGGGACCGGACTTCCCCACGGGCGGTTATATTCTCGGCCGGGCCGGGGCGCGTCAGGGGCTTATGACGGGCCGTGGTTCTGTCATTATGCGGGCGAAGGCGGAGATTGAAGAAATCCGCAAGGACCGGTTCGCCATTATTGTGACGGAAATTCCATACCAGGTGAACAAGTCCGCCATGATTGAGCGCATCGCCGACCTTGTGCGGGACAAGCGCATAGAGGGGATTGCAGACCTCCGTGACGAAAGCGACCGCCAGGGCATGCGCGTCGTCATCGAACTGAAGCGCGACGCCAACGCCGATGTGGTGTTGAACCAGCTTTATAAATTCTCGCAGTTGCAGACGAGCTTTGGCGTGAACATGCTGGCCTTGAACGGCGGTCGTCCGGAACAGCTCACCTTGCGCGCGGTGTTGAACGCCTTCATCGGCTTCCGGGAGGAGGTCGTCACCCGGCGGACGAAATTCGATCTCGCCAAGGCCCGGGACCGGGCCCATGTGCTGGTGGGTCTCGCCATTGCGGTGGCCAATATCGATGAGATCGTCCAGATGATCCGCACCTCCCCGGACCCGGCGACAGCGCGGCAGCGGTTGATGGGCAAAGACTGGCCCGCCGCCGATGTGGCGCCTTTGGTGGCCCTGGTGGCGGATCCGCGCCACGTTATGAAAGACGACAACACCATTCGTCTGTCCGAAGAACAAGCCCGGGCCATCCTCGACCTGCGCCTGCAACGCCTGACGGCCCTTGGCCGGGATGAGATCGGCGATGAACTGAACGGCTTGGCGGACAAGATCAAAGACTATCTCGACATTCTCCGCCGCCGCGAGCGGGTGATGGACATCATCAAGACGGAGATGGTGGAGGTGCGCGACGAGTTCGCCACAGACCGACGGTCCACGTTCCTGGATGTCGATATGGAGGTCGAAGACGAAGATCTTATCGCCCGGGAAGACATGGTGGTGTCGGTGACCCATGGCGGCTATGTGAAGCGCACGCCATTGTCCGCCTACCGCGCCCAGCGCCGGGGCGGCAAGGGCCGGTCCGGCATGGCGATGAAGGACGAGGATTTCGTCTGGCAGATCTTCTCCGCCTCGACGCACCAGCCGGTCTTGTTCTTCTCCTCCACGGGCATCGCCTACATGATGAAGGTGTGGCGCATCCCCCAAGGCCCGCCCAACGCCCGTGGCAAGGCCATGGTGAATCTGTTGCCCTTGCAAGGCGATGAACGCATCACCACGATTATGCCGTTGCCGGAGGATGAGAAAGAATGGGCGAACCTGCATGTGATGTTCGCCACCAAATCCGGCGGCGTGCGGCGGAACCGCTTGTCCGATTTCACCAAGGTGAACCGCAACGGCAAGATCGCCATGAAGCTCGATGAGGGCGACGCCATTGTCGGCGTGTCCATCTGTCGGGAGGAGGATGACGTTCTGCTCACCTCCGCCAACGGTTATTGCATTCGCTTCCCCGTTGCGGACGTGCGCGTGTTTACCGGCCGCACCTCCACGGGCGTGCGGGGCATTAAGCTCGGCGATGATAAAAAGCTGGGGACGGATGAGGTCATCTCGATGACCATTCTCCACCATGTGGACAACACGCCGGCCGAAGCGCGCGCCTATCTCAAGCACGCCTCGGCCATGCGTAAGGCGGTCGGAGAAGCCGAGGACGCGACCGAGGTTGCGGATGAGGTCGGAGAAGAAGAGGCGAGCCTTACGCCGGAGCGTATTGCGGAGTTCGGCGCACGTGAACAATTCGTCCTTACCGTGACGGAAAACGGATACGGAAAACGAACCTCTGCATTTGAATACAGAACCTCCGGCCGCGGCGGCAAAGGCATTATCGCCATGACGATCAGCCCTCGGAACGGCCGACTTGTCGCGTCCTTCCCGGTTGAGGGGGAGGACCAGATTATGCTGGTTACCGACGGCGGGCAGCTGATCCGCACCCACGTCCACGACATCCGCGTCGCTGGCCGCAATACGCAAGGGGTCACGATCTTTAAAACCAAATCCGGCGAACGGGTTGTCTCCGTCGATCGGCTTGGCGAAGCCGGGGGCGAGGATGACGAGGTTGGCGAGGAAACATAATAACTAGGAGCGGGGATTTATGGCCAAGGAACGCATAGGACTTTATCCGGGCACGTTCGACCCGCTCACCTACGGCCACATCGATATTGTGACGCGGGCGGTGAAACTCGTCGATCATCTTATTGTCGGCGTCGCAAATAACTCATCGAAAGGGCCTTTGTTTTCGGTCGACGAGCGCGTCGATATGACAAAAAAAGAGATGGCGCGTATTAAAAAGGAAAGCGGCGTAAAAATCTCTGTAACGTCCTTTGATATCTTGTTGATGCACTATGCAGAGGAAATTAACGCCAACATCATCGTGCGAGGTCTGCGCGCGGTGTCGGACTTTGAATATGAGTTTCAGATGGTGGGCATGAACAACGCCCTTAACCCCGATATCGAGACGGTGTTCCTGATGGCTGACGCCCAGCACCAGGCCGTGGCCTCCCGCCTCGTGAAGGAGATCGCCCGTCTGAACGGCGACGTATCGCAATTCGTCACGCCGACGATTGAAAAGCTGTTGCAGCAAAAGCTATCTTGACGCACATGAGCTGGGGCGTTGACTGGGAGTGTCTTTAACATGAAACACGCAATATCGTGTCTCGCCGCGATAGCGGCCTTATTAACGGCGGGGGCGGCGTTCGCCCAAAGCGCCGAGGAAATTGCAGCGAACGCTCCGGCTTCGGCCTGGCGAACGCCGGATCTGCAAAACACCCTTTACATTGACATCCCGGACGGCCGCTTTGTCATTGAAATGCGGCCGGATCTGGCGCCGGCCCATGTGGCGCGCATCAAGGCTTTGGCCCGGGAAGGGTTTTATGACGGCATCGTGTTCCACCGTGTGATCGAAGGGTTCATGGCCCAAGGCGGCGATCCGACAGGCACCGGGGCCAGCGGTTCCGACAAGCCGGACTTGCCGGGAGAGTTCACGCTGATGTCTTCTGCGGAATTTCCAATCACTGTTCTGGGGCGCGACGCCAGAGCCCAGCAGGTGGGCTTCTCCCGGGGACTGCCCGTTGGCTCCATGCATGAAATGACCCGCGCTGTGCGCGCCGATGGCAAGCTTGAGGCGTGGGGCCTCCATTGCCCGGGCGTGATGTCCATGGCGCGGACCAACGACCCGAACAGCGCCAACAGCCAGTTCTTCTTAATGTTCGGCGACAGCCGCGGCGCCCTCGATCGGCAATACTCGGTGTGGGGGAAAATCATACACGGCTTTGAGTTGAACCGCCTGATTCAACGCGGCGAGCCCCCCGATCTTCCGACCGCGATGACGCGGGTGCGCGTCGCCGCTGACGTTCCTCAGTCGGATCGTTTGAATGTTGAAGTGATGCGGACAGACAGCCCTGAATTTCGCGCCTATGTGGAAGCGTCGGGACGGCTGGACGACGGTTTCGTCACTGATATGTGCGACATCACCGTTCCCTCGCGCCTTGCGCAATAAATCGATTGAAAAAAGGAGATTAAGGTTTGACCGACATCGCCAACCCCGAAGACACGCTGGTCCTCGACCTCGACACCGGTAAGGTCGTTATTGAAATGTTGCCGGAAAAAGCGCCCGGCCATGTGGCGCGCATAAAGGAGCTGGCGCGGGACGGTTTTTACGATGGTCTCGTCTTTCATCGGGTCATTGAAGGCTTCATGGCCCAGGGCGGCTGTCCTGAGGGCGTGGGAACCGGCGGCTCAGGCCAGCACCTCAAGGCGGAGTTCAACGACGTCAGCCATCAGCGGGGCGTCTGCTCCATGGCGCGGGCGCAGGACCCGGATTCGGCCTCCAGCCAGTTTTTCATCTGCTTTGACGACGCCAGCTTCCTGGACAATCAGTACACCGCCTGGGGTAAGGTCATTGACGGTATGGACAATGTCGACGCCATAACCCGAGGCGAGCCGCCGGCGGAGCCGACGAAAATTAATACGATGAAGGTGGCTGCGGACATTTAGACTAATTTCAATAGTATAAAATTAGAGAAGCATGCTTTGTCTGGCTTATAATTTTAAATAGGAAAAAGATGTCATCCTGACGAAAGTCAGGATCCAGGCGCCTCTTGTTCGGAGTTTGCCGCCCCTGGATCCTATAGCATCCTGCACATATGTTGAGTCAGCAGGATGCTCTAGAGTCTTCGGTCTTGAGCGTCTGAGGCGACCCTAACCGAGCCAAGTTTCATTCAGGACGCTCTAGCTTTCGCTGGGATGACGCTTAGCTTGCATTTTAATTCAGTGCGTACAATCTGTTCGGTCAGTCATGCGCGTTTCCGACTTCGAATTCCATCTGCCTGAGGCGCGCATCGCCCTTGCGCCGGCGCGGCCCCGCGACAGCGCGCGCATGCTTGTCGTCGGCGCTGCGAACGGTGGCGTTGAAGATGCAGGCGTTCTCGACCTGCCGCGCTATTTGAAAAAAGGCGACATTCTTGTTGTCAACAAAACCAAGGTTTTGCCGTCGCAACTGACGGCGCTGCGGCCCGCCCGGACCGAAGGCGGCGGCGACGGGACGCCGGTGGAAGTGGATGCAACGCTTCACAAGCGTCTCGCGCCCGATGCATGGGCCGCCTTTATCCGTCCGGCGAAGCGGGTGAAAAACGGCGATATGCTCTCTTTCGGCGAAGATTTATCCGCAAACGTAACAAATCGACGAGGCGCCGAGGCGACGTTAACGTTCAACCACTCAGGAGCAGCGCTCGACGCCGCGGTAAAAGCGGTGGGCGCCCCGCCTTTGCCGCCCTACATCGCCCGCAAACGCGGCGTCACCCCGCAAGATGCCGAAGATTACCAAACGGTCTATGCCGCGGAGGAGGGCTCCGTCGCTGCGCCCACCGCCGGGCTGCATTTTACGCCGCGCCTGTTCGAGGCGCTGGAGGCGCGCGGCGTCGCCATCGCCGAGGTGATCCTCCATGTGGGCGCGGGAACGTTCCTGCCGGTGACGGCGGAGGACACGAACAATCACGTCATGCACGCCGAATGGGGGGAAGTGACGGCGGAGACGGCGGCGGCCTTGAACGCCGCGCGGGCCGCCGGCGGGCGTATTGTCGCGGTGGGCACCACCAGCCTGCGTTTGTTGGAAAGCGCCGCCGATGACAATGACGTCATCGCCCCCTTTTGCGCTGAGACGGACATTTTCATTACGCCCGGTTATCGCTTTAAGGCTGTGGATGCGTTGATGACGAACTTCCATCTGCCGAAATCGACCTTGTTTATGCTGGTCTCCGCCTTCGCCGGATTGGAAGAGATGCGCGCCGCTTACGCCCATGCTATCGATAAGGCGTATCGGTTTTACTCTTACGGCGACGCCAGCTTATTGTTTCGAAAATGACTTCCGTTTTTTCCTTCTCCGTGAACGCCATCGACGGCGCCGCCCGCACAGGCGTCATACAAACGCCCCACGGGCAGGTGCGTACGCCCGCGTTCATGCCCGTCGGCACCCAAGGGACCGTGAAGGCGATGCGGCCGGAGGAGGTGCGCGCCACTGGCGCCGATGTGGTTTTAGGCAATACGTATCACCTCATGCTCCGTCCGACGGCGGAGCGCGTGGCGCGTCTCGGCGGGCTTCATAAATTTATGAACTGGCCCCACACCATTCTGACCGACTCTGGCGGGTTTCAGGTTATGTCTCTCGCCCAATTGCGCAAGATGAGCGAGGAGGGGGTGTCGTTCCGCTCCCATATCGACGGTTCGGCGCACATGCTGACGCCGGAGCGCTCCGTAGAAATACAATGCCTCCTCGGCTCGGATATTCAGATGCAGCTCGACGAATGCCCGCCGTTTCCGATTACCGAGGAGGGGGCGAAATCTTCTATGGAGCTGTCGTTGCGGTGGGCGGCGCGGTCGAAGACGGCGTTTGAAGAGTTGTCTGCGCCGGGCCAGGCGCTGTTCGGCATCGTCCAGGGGGGTGTCTACGAACATTTGCGCCGCACTTCCCTGGATAAATTGCTGGAAATCGGCTTTCCGGGCTATTCCATCGGCGGGCTCGCCGTGGGGGAGGGCCAGGCGGAGATGTTCCGGGTGCTGGAGTTCACAACGCCCCATATGGATAAAACGAAGCCCCGCTACCTGATGGGCGTCGGCAAACCGGAGGATATTGTGGGCGCTGTCGCCCGGGGCGTTGACATGTTCGACTGCGTTATGCCGACCCGGTCCGGCCGCCACGGCCAGGCGTTCACCCATGAAGGCGTCCTTAACCTGAAAAACGCCCGCTTCGCTGAGGATGCTGAGCCTTTAAATGCGGCAAGTGATTGCCCCGCATCTTCCCAGTACTCGAAGGCCTACCTGCACCACCTGTTCAAGGCCGGTGAGCATCTGGCGGCCATGCTGCTGACCCAGCATAATCTGCATTATTATCAGGAGCTGATGGCGGGGTTGCGCCAGGCGATTCACGATGGGGCGCTCGCTGCGTTCATCACGGACTTCTATGCGCGACGGGGCGTCGCGCCGCCGCAGGAAGAGGTTGAGATTGCGGCGAAACTATCCTGAAAAAACAATAAGTTAAACATTTTTTTTCGAGCTCTCATTGTCGCGCAATGTCAGTCTTGACCCGCACGGGGCGCGCAACTATGGTCTGGCCTCTTCGCCGCGGGCCTTTTCGGGAATCGCGTTCGGCAAGGGCCCATAGCTCAGTTGGTAGAGCACCTGACTTTTAATCAGGTTGTCGCAGGTTCGATCCCTGCTGGGCTCACCACTTTATTAAATTTTATAAAATTCCGCCTACGTCTCGCTTTCAATATCGACGTTCGGCGACGCGGCGGCTGCGGCTTTTTCTTCCAAGGATGTTACAAGAACATCAAAACCCTCGTTCTTTACGATGGATTTGAATGTGTCGCGCTCGACGAGCACTGTCGAGACGCCTTTCACCGCCGCATCCACCAGTTTGACCTCAGCCTCATCCCGGGACAGCCTTAACCGCCAATCCACAGCGACGGGTTTAGAGCTGGATTTTACGTGGTACTCGGTCCGTACAATGATTTCTCTTGGGCGGGTGCGAACGGATTTCGTGACCGTAAACTCCTTGTCTCCCAGCTGCTTTAGCTGCCCGGCGTAGACGTTAGAGATATAGTCAGGGAAAACCGCATCGTATGAGGCGATCTGATCTTCGCTGGCTGCATTGCGAGCGTCTCCCAACAGCACCCGGGAGAGGTATTCGATGGCCATCCGTTCACGCAACAATGCGCGCAGCGCCACGTCTGCGTCTATGCCTTCGGCATCGTCTTCAGCGTTTGCACTTTGCAAAATGGAGAGGGCATCGGCGTTGAAGGAGATGATGAAATCTTCTGCGATTTGCGTTGGCTCCGCCTTCTTGGAAACGTCCGCTATCGTTTCTTCTTCCGGCGATGCGGTCTGGTCCTGGGCGCGCACCGCGCTGAAACCACCGGACATAACAAGGGCGGCCAAGACCGCAACTTTTACATTCGCCTCGATACGCATTTGCGACTTACTCCTTATCGTCTTGCACCATGCCGAACTTCCGTACGGCCTCCCCCCAAAAGCCCCCGGACCGCCGCCCCATTTCAAGAACCGCCGGTAAAACCACCAGGGTGCACAACAAGGTTGCGAAAACGCCGATCGTTAAAAGCGCTCCCATGCTAGCGGTCCCGCGGTGGGCCGACAAGATAAGCGTCCCGAAAGAGGCGATCGTTGTAAGGGCGCTGAAAAACACCGCCCGGGGCGTTGTTGTCGCGTAAACTCCGTAACCTGCCGCCGCACCGCGGGCCCGGAGCGCCAGGTGCACCCCGCTGTCAACGCCAAGGCCGATCAGAAGCGGTAAAACAATAACGTTTGCAAAGTTGTAGGGCATGTTGAGGGCGACAGATGCGGCCGAGGTAAGGGCGGCTGCGAGGATCAACGGCAGTAAAATAAGCGCAACAAGTGCGCCATTTCGCAGGAACACCCATAACACGAAGGCGGCCAGGGCGCCTGCTGTTATCGTGGCCTGGATCATCGATCGGGCGACAACGTCGCCGGACTGCATCACGTTGAGGGCCGCGCCCGTAACTCTTGGCTCTTCGGCCTGCACCGCCTCGACAAAGGCGCGACGCATCGCCGGATCGCTGACGTCGAGCACAGAGGAGATCTCAACGCGCGCCCGTCCGTCGGGAGCGACATAGCGCTCCACAAGAGCTGGGGGCAGGTCTTCCCGATCGATAAAGTCAGGCCCAAGCGTTGTTTTCAAGCGATCGATTTGTTTTGGGAAAAACCGTAAC
Source organism: Pseudomonadota bacterium (assembly GCA_039183635.1). Lineage (GTDB taxonomy): Bacteria > Pseudomonadota > Alphaproteobacteria > Caulobacterales > Parvularculaceae > JBCDBL01. The sequence goes on along the minus strand of JBCDBL010000033.1, from coordinate 3,633 downwards.
AGATCCCCTTCAACGGCGGCTTTGCCCTCCTCGGATGCGGCGTCAAGCTTTATCAGCGCAGCAGCAAGCGCCGTTGCGCCCGGCCCTCCGCCGCCTGAGGCCTGGGCGTTTTGAAGCGCGGCGGCCAGGCGCGGCAATGCGACGTCAAGCTCCGCTGGCGGAGCATTGGTGTCAGCGGCGTCCAGGGCGAATATCAAACCGCTGGCGGCGAAATCGATTATGTCAAGCTTCTCGCCTTGGGCCTTTGGAATAAAGGAGGCGACAGAAACAGCCGTATCCACAGCAGGCACGTCTTTGACGCGCTCGGCGATTTTCGCTGCTTCCGCCTCATCTGCGGCCAGGACCTGCAGGCGATAGGGCGTAGTGGCGGCGTCCTCGAACAGAAGGTTGAACGTGCGTACGGACGGGCTGTTCAGATTGCGCAGCGCCATTGGATCTGCGTCGAATTTCACTTGGGTGAGAAGAGGTATGGAGATGATGCACAGGAGTACGGTAACGCCGGCGACGGGGCGCACCGCCGGTTGAAAGGCTTTGTTCATGCGGTCCGTGACGGCGTCTTCCAGGGGCGGCGCCTTTGCGTTCGGCAAAAGCGCAAAGAACGCCGGCAGCATCGTTACAGCCACACCGAAGGCGAGCAGGACGCCGACGCCTGAAATAATTCCCAACTGTGCGATGCCCACAAAGTCCGTGGGGACGAATGCGAAGAAGGCGAGGGCCGTGGTCATGGCCGCAAGCGCAAGGGCCGGGCCGATGTCCCGGGCGCTTTGTCTGACCGACAACGCAACATCGGCGCATTTGCGGCGTTCTTCTTCAAAGTGGAGGCATAAATGAATCGCAAAATCGATCCCAAGACCGATCATCAAAACGGCGAATGCAACGGAAACGAGGTTCAAGGACCCGATGGCCAGCGCCGCAAATCCCGCCGTTAAGATCAGGTTCACCACAAGCGTCAGCAGGGCTGCGATGACAAGTATGACGGATCTCAACGCGAACCACAGCAAGATTAAAACAAAGATGAGCGACAAAGACAGGGATAGAACAATCCCGTCGGCCACGGTCTGCAGCTCCTCCGTACGCAACACTTGGTCGCCGGTGATGCCGACGCTGATGCGGTCGGACGCCCGTTCTGCGGCCAGCTTTTCCGCCGCGGCGATAACGCCCTGGGTCGCGGCTTTGGCCGGGCGCAGCGAGGCGAAGTTCAAGACCGGGTCGACGACAAGCGTTGTCTGGACGAAGTCTTTTTTGTCGTCTGCGTCCTGGAACGCCGCTTGCCAGGACAGGGGCGCCGGTGCGCCGGAGGAAAGGCGCGTTTCCATGGAGGCGGCGACGTCGGCCAGTATGGCGTCCAGGAGATCGCTTTCCATTTCACCCTGTTCAAGCAAGGTCAGCGTTTCGGCGAGGCTGTCGAGAACGCCGGCAAGGCTCGGGTCTGCGATAAGGTCTGTTAAGAACGGCGCTGCTTGGGACAGGCGGCTGAGGGTGGCGTCAAGGTCGTCCGTATCAAAATAAAGCAGGGCGTTGCGCTGAAAGAAAGGGTCGATCGCCGGTGCGAAAACAGATTTTACAATGTCGGGACGTTGCTCCAAATCCGCCGCCAGAGCTTCGGCGAATTCCTCCGCCTCCTCAGGCGTCGGAGCGCGAATAACGATCAAGGCTGCATTCTGGAAATCGGGAAAAGCGGACGCAAAAGCGGCATCGGCCTGACGATAGGGCAGCTTGTCGCTGATCATATCCTTGGTGTTGGAGTTAACGCCAAGTCCCGTCAACGCCGTGTAACCGGCGAGGATTGTAAGAACGGCGAACACCAGAAAAACAAGTCGGGAGTTACGGCGCGCGCCGTCCATCCAGACTTGAAGCCCTTGCTCAAGGCCCGAGATAATCGCCGTGGACGCCCGTTCGCGCATGGAGGCGCGGGGGCCGGTTTCGGGTGTCTTCGGCGTTTCGATGGCGCGCCTCTTTTTGTCCAAGTCTCTCCCGCCCCGTCGCCGCCCGCGCGTTTGGGGCCAAATCTCATCAACGCGCCGTCGTCAAACCCTTTTCGTCCCGCAGAAAAGCTTAAAGGGGTTCTATGCCATTAAACGTCAAAGATCCTAAACGCCTTTGACGTTCTGATATTTTGAGTTGGAGCGGTTAAAATTTCTTTCTTATTTCGACGCCCCACAGGCGCGGCGGACCGGCGATAAACGTCGGAATTCCAAGACCGCCGCCGACATTGCCGCCGTCGACCAGATACTCTTCGTCGGTAAGATTCGTAATGAACCCTGCGACTTCCCAGCCCTGCGCTTCGGAGGAGATCCCAAGCCGCAAGTCGATGAGATGCACGTCGTCCTCGAAAATATCGAAGCCGGCGATCGGCTCGTTCGACGGTTCGAAGAACACTTTCGATCGATAGGAATAGGTGGAGGTTATGAACGCCTCATTTCCGGACGTAATGGGGCGGGTGTAGTCGAAAAACAGGGAGCCGGAATATTCCGGCTGAAGACGGAAGCGCTTGCCGGCGAATTCCCCGTTGGCGGGATCGTCGTCGATTTCAGAGTCAATCCAGGCAAACGTTCCGCCGACGTCGAACCCTTCAAAGACGCGGGCGAGGGCGAACAGCTCCACCCCGACATTCTTCGAGCCTGTGAGCAAAACCGGGTCTTCGCCCACGAGAAGTGAGATGTCCGTGACTGTGAAGTTCTCATAGTCCTGGAAGAACACCGACCCTTCGAGGTTCGCTGTGCCGCCCATGAAGTTCGCTTTGAAGCCGGCTTCGTAATTCCACATCGTCTCAGCGGGCAGGAATTGCGGCGTGCGCGCATCGTTCTGGGAGAATGTGACCACGGGGCTGCGGCGACCCTTAGCGATTGAACCGTAAACGTTGAACGTATCTGAAACCCTGTACAGCAAATTGAAGCGCGGGAGGTAATCCTCGTCTTCTATGGAGATCACCGTGAACTCTCCGTCGGTTTCGAAGAAGCCTTGCAAGATGGCTGTCGTTTCGAATGGCGTGAGGCCCGAAAGTGTTTGATTCAGAGTGTCAAGTTCGGCTTGTGTGCGGCCCTCGAAATTAGCGGCGTCAAGATTGCCGGTCGCAAAATCTGAGAAGTTGGCGGCTATTTCTTCATTTGTAAACGGATTGGTTAGGGTTGCGTTTAAAGCCTGAACGCCTGGAATGACACCGGGCAAAAGCACGGTTTCAATCAGATAGGAGTTGGGAATATTCGATGCGAGGGCGCCCTCGCGCTTTTCCTTCAAGTATCTGAGTCCGATGGTCGCTTCAAAACGCGGCGTGATCTCGATGGTGAAGTCAGCAAACGCCGAGTACGCAGTGTTTTCTGCGATGTCGACGAACGAGATTGGGTAGTAGATCCCGGGACTGTCGGCGGCGGCGATTGGTGCGCCGATGCCTGTTCCAAGACCTGGCGTAACGCCGAATTGCAAAGGAAATCCGTCATCGCCGACACATGTGGCGAGGTTTACCTCAAAGCTTGCTGCGTCCAGGCAGAGTCCGAAAATCGCTTCGTCCACAACCTGGGGCAGGGCGCGCTCGGCGTCCTCCACGAACGCGTTAAAGCCGAAGAAGCTTTTCAGCCGGCTGCCATTGTCGATGTTGAACCGAAGTTCCCCGGTCATTTGGTCGCCGGAGGAGTT
>JBCDBL010000032.1:0-34472 GCA_039183635.1 Pseudomonadota bacterium | reverse complement strand
GCGAAAGCCATGGACGCCGCCTTCACGCGTCTCACCGGCGGCGCGGCGCCCCATGCGGAGACCTTAATCGTCAAGGGGCGTGAACTTGTGGCCCCGCGCGCCGCCCACGGCGCAGCGCGTTTCGAGTTTCGCGATCTGGTTGACGCCGCCTTAGGCCCCGGCGATTATCTCGCCATCGCCAAGCGGTATCACACGGTGTTCCTTGACGGCGTTGAAAAAATGACCCCGGCGCGCCGGGACGTCGCCAAGCGGTTCGTGACGCTGATCGATGCCCTGTATGAGCGCAAAGCCAAACTCATTTGTTCGGCCGAAGCGGCGCCGGTTGACCTTTACCCGGCTGGTGACGGCGCGTTTGAATTTCAACGCACCGCGTCGCGTCTTACAGAAATGCAGTCAGCGGAGTATCTGGCCAAGGGCGTTGGCGAGGTTGCGGCTTAGGTCGCGGACCTGTGAACGAGGTCCGGTGGATTACGCCGCCAGACGCGGTGGTTTTTCGGCAAAAGCGATCGTTCCTGCAAGCTTCCGGAACGACCGCTTTCCAGCCAAGATTCGCCATATTGAGTGTGATAAATGGCGCCCAATCATTGGGGCGTATTTGCGTTTCTCCGAAAATCCTCAACGGGAAGTCCGCCAATACCCCAATTCTCCATTTCCACTTCCTCAATCACGACAAAGGTTGTTGCAGGCGATTTGTCGAGGACGTCGACCAGAAGGTCCGTCGCCCCTTTGATGAGGTCGCGTTTTTGGTTTTCGGTGACGCCTTCGCGTGTGACCTGAATATTGATATAAGGCATTTCTACGCTCCTTTATTGCGTTCGATGATTTGAAAAACTTTTGAGATGATCCGCCACTCGCCCTCCGTTCGGATGAAGGATAAGAAGTCGACGAAGTCGCGATCACCGATAGTGCACCGCACGCGTGCGTTGGCGGTGTTTTCGCCAGCGATCTCTATGCGGTCGATTGCATCTTTTCGGCTTTCGTTCCGGGACGCCGGTGAAACGCGGTCTGCTACAACTGCGAAATAGTCGTTCATCTCACGAATGAGCGGTTTCACCTCATCTGCGGTTGCATAGACGGCCTGAGGGTGAAATACCTTCCGCAACCTTTCGACGTCGGCATGGTATAAGCCATCGAAGTAGGCGCCGATGGCTTTTTCTATTTCGGCTTGCGCTGACATTACGCAGCCACTTTCACAAGGCCTTCGCGCGCCAAAGCTGTTTGCGTCGCTGGACGCGCCTTAACGCGTTCATAAAACGCTTTTGTTTTTGGCCAGTCGTCCAGTTGCACATTGATAACATTCGCCCAGTTGAGGATCACGAACGCGTAAGCATCCGCTGGCGTATACTCAGCACCAAGTATAAATTTGCGACCGTCGGCAATCATATTTTCAAGGTTGGACAGTTGCTTGCGCAGTTTGGTGAGCGCTTCAGCGCGTTCGTCGACGTTGAGTCTTTTTTCGGCGAAAAATGGGCTGAACGCCTTATGCAACTCCGACGATAGGAAGCTCACCGTTTCCTGGAAGTACGCGCGACTCAAGGTGTTGATTTCAACTTTGTCGCCAAAGCGCTGGTCGAAGATGTATTGAAGAATTGCACCGTTCTCCGTGAGCGTTTCGCCAGTGTCGAGTGTTATCGCGGGGACGTAACCGCGCGGATTGATGTTTGTATAATTCGCGCCAGTCTCGGTGACGCCTTTTTTGGTGTCGACGCGTTCTAATTCGAACGTTTCATCCAACTCGTTCAGAACAATATGGGTCGCCATAGAGCAGGCGCCGGCTTTGTAGTAGAGTTTCATTGCAAGATTTCCTTTGCGAGCGTTTCAGCAGCAGGTCGCTGCAGCACTTAGGTAACCGTTGACTATAAGGTTTCCAATGGTTACTAAAAATTATTGGGTAACCGCAGAGTAACCACGTATCGACGATGCCGCTCAAAATGAGAAAAAATAAAAGCCCGAAGCCGCCGGAGCCGTGCATGCTAACGGAGTGCATGGCGATTATCGCCGGCGCATGGGCCCCGAATGTAATCTGGGAATTGCGCGCCGGGCCAAGACGTTTCAGCGAATTGCGCAGCGATATCCCGCCGATTTCGGCAAAGGTTCTGTCGGCGCGACTTTCCGAGCTTGAAGAGCGCGGCGTCCTTATTCGGCATGTTCGGCCAACCTCTCCTCCGTCGGTCGAGTATGAGTTGACGGCGTTAGGCGCCGAACTGATCCCTGCGCTCGAAGCCATTGTCGACGTTGGACACAAACTCAAAAAACGTAAATAGAAAGGGCGTTAAGTTCCGTTCGTAGACGCAATGCTGCGTCCTGTTGCTTCCAGGTTTCGCCAGAAACGGACATTCGGATGAAATATGTAAATCTCCAATGACCTATCCTTGCTTCCAAACGAGTCTCACCATCCAATAGAAGGCAATGAAAATTTGAGGGAGCACGAGGGCAAATCTGACAGAGACAGCCAATCGACTGGTCGAGACCACGTGAACCGAGGATTGCATAACTCTTGTAGTCAACAGGACGATCGCTAAACTGTCTGTAATCGATGTTTGTTGGGTCGCGACGGCATATAGCAATATTGCTAGTGGAAATGGTAGAAATTCGTAGCAGTTGGCATGAGCGCGGCACAGTCTCCCTGAAAATGGCGAGACATCCTCCCCAGATGGGCTGAAACTATTCGCCGCTTTCACCCTCTGCAATGTCAACGTGGTTCGGAGGATAGCAATGCCCGTCAAGAGGATCAGCGTCCAGGCAACCAGACCGAAAATCGCTATAGATGTGTGAGACATGGGGGGCGCTGCTTGGTATGAGGTTTTTACGACGCCGCTTGGGGATGTTCAGCGCCAAAACTCGAAATCATGGATAAGTAATCAGTGTCCCCGTGATGCCTAACCCTACTGATCATTCCATCTTTCAGGCTGAGCAGTTGAAACTCTGCTCGGTCCCCTAGTTCATGCTTGATGAGTACACGGCATAGTACTTCGTCGTCACACCAATACGCTTCCTGAAACTCTATGGTGACGCCAATTGCGGCAAACCCGGCAAGCAGCTTTAAAACTTGTGGCTTTCCGGCGTGCACGCCGCTGAATTGTGAGTGTCCTGGCTGATCCCAAACGACATCGTCGTGCAAAAGCTGGCTCGCTTCCAAGACGTCGCCGTTTTGCAGCCTTGTGACAAACTTGCCTGCAATTTCTTCAGGATGCGTGTCCATAATTTAGATCTCCGGCTTACAGATTCTTCGAACCACAGATTCCTAAGTTTGGATGACGTGAAATAACAGTGGCGGATGTGACAGGTTTCCGGCATTATCGGACAAATGTACAAAATTCTTACGATAGGTTTTGACGGAATGCTGGCTGGCGCTTTCGCGGCGCCGGCCGACCTCTTTGCGACCGCCAATTTCATTGCGCGCCGGGCATCGAACAAAGAAGACCCGAAAAAGCCTCTCTTTCGTTTGATGACCGCTTCGATCGATGGGAAGCCTGTGATTTGTGGTAATCAACAGTCCGTGAACGTAGATTTTGCGCTGAGCGAGGTTCAGAACATAGATGTCGTTATCGTTCCCGGTCTTCTCGTTGATTCAGCAGACATGCTCTTATCGATGCTGAGCCAGCTCACGCCACTCAGCAGTTTTCTCCGTCAGATGAGCGATAATGGCGCCATTATCGCTGCGCCTTGCACCGGGGCCTTCATCCTTGCTGAAACGGGCATGCTCGATTTTCAAGAGGCCACGACAACGTGGTGGCTCTCAAACGAATTTCGCGAAAGATACCCAAAAGTGGTTTTGGACGATATCAAGCTCGTTGCGGATGCAGAAAATCTGGTTACTGGCGCTGCTGGCGCCTCGTACATGGATTTATCGCTCCATTTGATCAGTAAGCTGGCTGGATCAAATTTAGCGAGAATGACCGGGGCGTACTTATGCCTGGACGGTCCGCGGGAGTCGCAAAGTGCGTATGCCATCCCATACCATCGGCAAGTGCGCGATCCATTCATAGAAAAGGCCGATCGCTGGATCCGTCAACACTCTGGCGAGACCTTGAACGTATCCGGTTTGGCCCGCCATTTGGGTGTCAGCACCAGGACAATGGCGCGGCGCTTCAAAGCTGTTAACGGAAAGCCGCCTTCTGACTACATTCAGCGGGTTCGTATCGATAAGGCAAAGTACATTCTCCACAACTCGACCAAGTCTATTGGGCAGATAGCCGGTGAGGTCGGTTACAAAGACGAAGACGCCTTCCGGCGAGCGTTCACCAAACACGTTGGTCAAACGCCAACCTCTTATCGACGCAAAGCGAATTGAGTGTAGCGTTGGATTTTGAAATTTGAGTAAGATAGCCAAACTGACTAATTGATCGATTAAACCGTCAAACGACCAACAAAAATAGCCGATAACTTATATAGATACGGGGTGAGGGATCGATATAACAGTTCACTTTTGGGCGCTATAAGCCTCTCGGCTAAGGCAGTTCTGCACTGGTTTTCAGATTTCATTCTGATGAGCGGAGTGTTTGAAAAGGGGCGCTGTGTGTCGTTTGAGGGATGGCGCATGGGTGTTAATGGCTCCTGAAAGGCGGGTTGCTAAATCCAATCGGCTTTGCTGGTATTTTGAAATTGGGAGTTATGCGGCTGCAACCGCTTTCGCCCCATAAGGTTTGCGGCTTAAGGAGAGCTGCCTGAAATTTAGTTCGTATACATTATAAAAAATCTGAGAGTCTGCAGTATGCTTTTCTCACGACCGCAAGCTCTAAATCTTAAAGCAACTCCGGTACGGCGAAGATGAGATCTTGGCGATCGCTGACCCTCGTTTCGACATGACAGCGCCGCGTTGAAGGCGCCTGTGCTTTGTCCTCCAGGGAAACGAGAGCGCATATCAGTTCAATTTTGCATGACGGACATTTCATCTGAACTCTGTCCCCAAGCGGGCGAAATGCGGCGGTCGCCTTGCGTGCAGGCCGGAAGCTTCTAAACTCGCCCGCCATGTTCAAAGCAAAGCGCCCGCCCGACCGAACAAGGGCGGCGCTCGAAAAAATAAGGCGATGAGATGGAAGGGTTTTATCAGCTCGTAGACAATGTGTCGGGCTTTGTGTGGGGCGGATCCTGGGGGGACGCTCAAATCTTGCCGATTGCGCCGATGGTGGTGATGCTGCTCGGCACCGGCGTTTATTTCATGGTGCGATTGAAGTTTATGCCGCTGCGGCGCATGGGCCCGGCCTTCGCCGAGTTGTGGCGCGGCCGCAAAGGCTCCGGCGAAGAGGGGGAGATCACCCCCTGGCAAGCGCTGTCGACGGCGTTGTCGGGCCAGGTGGGCACCGGCAATCTCGCCGGCGTCGCCACCGCCATCACCCTTGGCGGACCGGGGGCCATTTTCTGGATGTGGGTCACAGCCCTTGTGGGGATGGCCGCTGCTTTCGCTGAATCGAGTCTTGCGGTGAAGTATCGCGAGCGGCACCCCGACGGCCATATCCACGGCGGACCGATGTATTACATCAAAAACGGGCTGGGCGCGGGATGGGCCTGGCTCGCCGTGTTCTTCGCCATAGGCACGATGTTTTCGGCTTTTATCACCGGCAATATGATCCAGGCGAATTCGATTTCGAACGCCTTGTCCTCCGCTACAGGGATACCGAATTGGGGCGGCGGTCTTCTCATCGCCGTGCTCGTTTTCATCGTTATCATCGGCGGCATCAAATCCATTGGTTCCGTCGCCGGCAAAGTGGTGCCGGTCATGGCCGCGGGCTACATTCTTTTGGCCCTTACCGTTCTCATCCTAAACGCCGAGCGCATCCCGATGGCGTTCGGGCAAATCTTCTCCTACGCCTTCGGTCTGGAGCAGGCGGCCGGCGGCCTTGCCGGGTACGGAATATTGCAGGCTGTGCGCTACGGCGTCGCCAGGGGCTTGTTCTCCAATGAGGCCGGGCAAGGCTCCACCGCCATCGCCCATGCTGCGGCGCAGACCAACGACCCGGTGCGCCAGGGCGAGATCGCCATGCTCGGCGCCTTCATCGACACGATCGTTATCTGCACCATGACCGCGCTTGTGATTCTCGTGGTTCAGGGCCAGTTTCCGTCCGATGGACAGGTGGTGGAATACGCCTGGCGCTCGGCGGAGCTTCAGGGCATTCAGGTGACGACGGCGGTGTATGGCGCCGGCGTGCCCTTCGGCGGTCTTTTTATTGCATTCGCGCTCGCCCTGTTCGCGTTTACGACCATCCTTGGTTGGTCTTACTACGCCGAGCAGGCGATCACCTATCTCATCGGCGACTGGGCGGCCCGGCCGATGCGGTTCGTGTGGGTGGGCGCCGTTTTTATCGGCGCGCTTCAGCCGGTGGATTTCATCTGGCGCATGGGCGATCTGGCCAATGCTTCGATGGCGTTTCCGAACTTGATTGCAATCTTGCTTTTGAGCGGCGTGGTGATCGCCATGGCCGAACGGCGCGATCCCTGACCATGGCCCCCGGTTCCGCACTCTGCGAGACCGGGGCTGCATTTGCGCCTGCGCCCCTTTCGCGCTACATCCCGCGCCAACGATTGAATTCTAAAGGCACGGAGGCTTTTCTATGGCTCGCAACAAAATCGCCCTTATCGGCGCCGGCATGATCGGTGGAACGCTCGCCCACATCGCGGCGCAAAAGGAGTTGGGCGACGTCGTCCTGTTCGACATCGCTGAAGGCATGCCCGCCGGCAAGGCGCTCGACATCGCCCAGAGCGCGCCGGTGGACGGCTATGATTCGGCCCTGAAAGGGACGAGCGAATACAAGGACATCGAAGGCGCCGATGTCGTCATCGTCACCGCCGGCGTGCCGCGCAAGCCGGGCATGAGCCGCGACGATCTCGTCGAAATCAACCTGAAAGTGATGAAATCCGTGGGCGAGGGGATCAAAACCTACGCTCCGAATGCGTTCGTCATCTGTATCACAAACCCGCTTGACGCCATGGTCTGGGCGCTCAGGGAGTTTTCCGGCCTGCCCCACAACAAGGTCGTCGGCATGGCCGGCATTTTGGATTCGGCCCGGTTCCGTCATTTTCTTGCTGAGGAATTCGACGTCTCCGTCGAAAGCGTCACGGCGTTCGTGCTTGGCGGTCACGGCGACACGATGGTGCCTTTGACGCGCTATTCCACAGTGGCGGGCATTCCTTTGCCGGACCTCATCTCCATGGGCTGGTCCACCCAGGAGAAAATCGACGCCATCGTCGACCGCACCCGCAAGGGCGGCGGCGAGATTGTCGGCCTTTTGAAAACGGGATCGGCGTTCTACGCCCCGGCGGCCTCGGCCATCCAAATGGCTGAGAGCTATTTGAAGGATAAAAAAGTCGTTGTTCCCTGTGCGGCGCATCTGACCGGTCAATACGGCGTAGACGACCTCTATGTGGGCGTTCCCATCGTTGTCGGTGCGAACGGCGTCGAACGGGTTGTCGAGGTGTCGTTCCAGGCGGACGAAAAAGCGATGTTCGAGGCTTCCGTTGAGGCCGTGCGCGAGTTGATTGCGGCCTGTAAGAGGCTTGAGCCGTCTTTGGGCTAACACAACAAACCTCGCTTGTCCCGGCGAAAGCCGGGACCTCGCGCGATACGCGGTGAACGCTCGGGGAGCGGCCGTTATAAATGAAAATTCTCTACCACCACCGCACCAAGGCGGCCGACGGCATGTCGGTGCATATTCGTGAGCTGACGGCCGCTCTAAAGGCCGAAGGCGCGGATATCTTAATGTGCGGTCCAGGGGGGGATAAGGGCGCGACCCAGGCGCTGAGCGCCGGTGAAGGCGACGGCAAGGGCTTAAAAGACCGTTTGCCGAAACCGCTTTATGAGCTGGCGGAGTTTTTTTATTCCGCCCCCGCCTTTCTCCGTCTGCGCAAAGCCTATCAAGAGTACAAGCCGGATTTTGTGTATGAACGCCACAATGTCCTCTTCCTCGCTGGTGCGTGGTTGAAAAAAGTCACGGGCGCGCCGTTTATTCTGGAAGTGAACGCGCCGCTTTACAAAGAGCGCCTCGCCAATGAAGGCTTCGCCTTCAAAAGCCTCGCCAAATGGAGCGAGGAGGCGGCCTGGCGTGCGGCGGATTATGTGTTGCCGGTAACACAGGTGCTCGCCAAAGACGTTGAAGCGGCGGGCGTGCCCCGGGACAAAATCGTCGTCATACACAATGGAGCGAACCCGGCTTTTCTCGCCGATGTGGACGCCGGTCCGGTGCGGGAAAAGTACGGGCTTCAGGGCAAAACGGTTCTGGGCTTCATGGGGTTCGTGCGGCCCTGGCACGGCCTTGACCGGGTGATCCGCTTTCTCGCTGCGGAGGGGCGGTCGGACTTGCATTTGTTTATCGTCGGCGGCGGCCCGGCCCGGGACGGGCTTGAGGCCCTGGCGGCGGAGTTGGGCGTCTCCGATCAGACGACCTTCGCCGGCGTCGTACAGCGGGACGCGGCGGCGGCCCATGTGGCCGCTTTCGACATCGCTTTGCAGCCGGCGGTGACGCCCTACGCCTCGCCGCTGAAATTGTTTGAGTATATGGGCCTCGGCAAGGCTATTATCGCGCCGGATACGGATAATATAAAAGAAATTCTGAGCAGCGATGAAAATGCAAGATTGTTCCGGTCTGAGGATTTTGACGATTTCATCGCGCAATTGAAGGTTTTGTGCGACGACGCGGGACTGCGCGCGCGCCTTGGCGCAGGCGCCAGGGCCGCCATCCTCGACAATGATCGCACCTGGGCCGGGAACGCCCGCCGCGTTCTGGCGCTGGGAGAAGACCTCGTCCAAAAAAAGCGGGCGAAGGGATGAGCGCGGCCGACATGGTCTCCGCGCCGCGCATCGAGACAGACCGTCTCGTTCTCCGCCTCCACAGGGATGAAGATACCGACGGTTTCGCCGAAATGATGGGCGATCCTGAAGTGGTTTCTTTTCTCGGAACGACGCCGCTTATACGCCAAGAGGCTTGGCGGCGCATGGCGACAGCGGCGGGTCAGTGGGTGTTGCGCGGTTATGGCCCCATGGCGGTGGAGGAAAAAGCGACAGGCCGATTTATCGGCCAGGTCGGTCCCTTAAAGCCTGAAGGCTGGCCAGGTCTTGAGGTGGGGTGGGTGCTCGCTCGCCGCGCTTGGGGCAAGGGCTACGCTGCAGAGGCCGCCAGGGCCGCTGCAGGCTGGGCCTTTCAGACGCAAGCGGTCGATCGCGTCATCAGTCTGATCGCCCCCGGCAATACGCGGTCCCAGGCGGTGGCCCGGCGGATCGGCGAGACTCATGACGGCGAAGTGTTTCAGCACTGGTCCGCCGGACCATTGGAAGTATGGGCGATCGCCAGATCCGCGTTTGAGGCCGCCCGCGTCGGTTAGGGCAGGTTGCAGGTGAACGCGGACCGCCGCCGCCTCGCGATCTTTGTGCAAGGCTAGTAGTCCGAATCTAACGATTCGCACCCCTGGCGTTTTTTGTTATCGATCAAATTATCCTGACATTTGAGCTTCTCAAAGCATTGCGGTGCAGCGCGTTTGGGGCCGCAAATGTCAGATTTAATCCGCTAGAGTTTCGGACTTTTATTCGTACGCATAATTTTTAACAAGGGTCATCGTCATCCTGACGAACGTCAGGATACAAGGGCCGCTTGCTCGGAGTATGCCGCCTCTCACATCCCAGCTTTCGCTGGGATGGCGCGTTATCGTATCGATACCACATGCGCACGAATAATAGTCCGGCAATCTAAGGCTTGTTGAGGTTCATAAATATATCTGGTCATCCCGGACGCCGGTTTTCTCCAAGTCTTTGACTTGGTTAGAAAATCGAGCGATCCGGGATCTGGCGCAACAGATTTCAGACATGTGCAGACAGATCCCGGCGCTAACACGCGCACGCCAAAACCTATGGGTTTTGGGCGCGTGTAACGTCCGGGATGACGGAACAACTCTGAATCTCAACAAGATCTAGTTTTGTTGCGGGCGGTCGAAATTCACCATCCATTTAATGCCGAACTTATCCGTACACATGCCGAACCGGGCGCCCCAGAACATGTCGCCCATGGGCATGACGATCTCGCCGCCGTTCGACAGTTTGGCGAAGGCCTTTTCGCATTGATCAAGGCTTTCGGCCTGGAACGAGATTGCGAAATTGCCGCCTTTGACCGGCGCCGGGCCGTTTTGGCGAGAGACGTCTGAGCCCATCAGAACGCCGCCGCCCACAGGCAGACCCATATGCATGATCAGGTGGTGTTCGTCTTCGGGAAACGGGGCGTCCGGCGGCGCATCGGCGAAAGTCATGCGCGCAACGAACTCGCCGCCGAAAACGGATTTGTAAAAATCGAACGCTTCTGCACAGGCGCCATCGAAGAACAGATACGGGTGTAGCGACACGTCAAACCTCCCAGTTCGTAGAACATTCATAGATCGAAGCCACTATACGCCTTTCGCGGCCTGCGTCATTGTAATGTTATCCCGCCCGGCTAAAGTCGGCCGAACTTTGAAAGCGGGGGCGAGGCGTTATGCGGCGTACAATTTTGTTGAGCGGGCTTATGGCTTTGATTGCGGCGTGCGCTCCAGCTGCAAATGAGGCCGAGACATCGTCGCATGCGGCGCAGGACGATCCGCTGCGTATTACGCCCCTGACCTCCGCGCTCCTCGATCCGACGGCGCCTGTCACCCGCATCGCTTTCGGGTCCTGCAATCAGCAATGGGCCGACCAGTCGATTTTCGGGACGATCGCGGGGGTGGAGCCGGATCTGTTTCTTTTTATCGGCGACAATATGTATGCGGACAACTATGTGCAGGATATTTATGCCGATCTGACGTTGCCGAACGGCGGGGTTTTGAGCAGCTATAAAGTCGACCGTGCGCGGCAGGCGGGCCCGAAATACATCGCCAAGGCCTATCGCGAGCTTGCCGCATCCGAACCCTTCGCCCGCTTGCGCAAAGAGGTCCCGCTCATCGCCATATGGGACGACCATGATTACGGCCTTAACGACGCTGGCGCCGCGATGCCGTTCAAGGCGGCGGCGCAAGAGTTGTTTTTGAAAGCCTACGATATTCCGCAAGAAGATCCCCGCTGGTCGCGCGAGGGAATCTACGGCTCTTACATGTTGGGGCCGCAAGGGCGGCGTCTTCATATCATATTGCTCGACACGCGCAGCTTCCGCTCTGCTCTCAAGTCCACAGACGAGCCTATGGCTGAAGGCAAGGAGCGATATGTTCCCGATCCCGATCCGGCGAAAACGATGCTGGGCGAAGCGCAATGGGCCTGGTTGGAAGAGGAGCTGAGAAAACCTGCAGATCTCAAGGTGCTTGTCTCGTCCATCCAGATCGTCGCGGACGGCCATGGTTGGGAGGCTTGGCGCACGCTGCCCCTGGAGCGGGAGCGTCTTTTCGATTTGATCGAAAAGACCGGAGCTGAGCGCGTGTTCGCCGTCACCGGCGATCGCCATGTCGGCGGACTTTATCGGGAGAAGGCGGCGACGCCCTATCCATTCTATGAACTCACATCCTCGTCTTTGAACGCGCCGGCCCGGAACAATACCGCGGAAGCAGGGCCGAAACGGCTTGGCGATATCTACAATGTTGAAAATTTCGGCGTCATCGATATCGACTGGGACGCCTCCGCCATTGCTCTGGAGCTTCGGGACAAGGAGGGCGGCGTTCTTCTCGGCCAGTTCGTTCCGTTCGCGGACCTTGAAACGGACTCTTAACGATTCTCATGTCTTAATTCTTTTCGAAACGCCGTTAACCTTAGTTGCGCGCCTTTTGAACGGTGTTATAAGTCGCATTGATCAGAGCTTGACGCGCTGATTCTTCCTATGCGCGGATCTGTCCGCGCCCACTCGTTCCGACGCCGTTTCGCGTCCCGCAGGACGGCGCCGCTTCGGAGCAACCATATGAATATCCATGAATACCAAGCCAAACAGCTTTTAAAGTCCTTCGGCGCGCCTGTGTCCGACGGACGTGTCGTGATGAGCCCGGATCAAGCCGAAGCCGCCGCCAAGGCGCTGCCCGGTCCCGTTTACGTCGTCAAAGCGCAAATCCACGCCGGCGGCCGCGGCAAAGGCAAGTTCAAGGAGCCCGAGGCCGGGGAGGCCGGGGGCGTGCGCCTCGCCAAGTCGCCGGAGGAGGCTGCTGATTTCGCCAGGCAAATGCTGGGCAAGACGCTTGTCACCAAGCAAACGGGCGAGGCCGGCAAGCAGGTCAACCGGATTTATATCGAAGACGGCTCCGACATCGCCGACGAGCTTTACCTGTCGATCCTGGTCGATCGGGAAACCGGGCGGGTCGCGTTTGTGGCCTCGGCCGAAGGCGGCATGGACATTGAAGAGGTCGCCCACAATACGCCTGAGAAAATCTTCACCCTGAGCGTTGACCCCGCGACAGGCTGCATGCCGCACCATGGCCGCTCCGTGGCGAAGGCTTTGGGGCTTTCCGGCGGCGCGTTCAAGCAATGCACGGCGCTGATCTTGAAGCTCTACCAGGCCTTCGTGGAGAAGGACATGAGCATGCTGGAAATCAACCCGCTGATCGTCACCAAGGATGGGGACGTGAAAGTTCTAGACGCCAAGGTCGGGTTCGATTCAAACGCGCTTTACCGCCATGACGACATTATGGAGCTGCGGGACCTCACCGAGGAGGACCCGGCGGAGGTCGAGGCCTCGAAATGGGATCTGTCCTACGTCAAGCTCGACGGCGATATCGGCTGCATGGTGAACGGCGCCGGCCTTGCGATGGCGACCATGGACATCATCAAGCATTACGGGGCCGAGCCGGCGAACTTCCTCGATGTCGGCGGCGGCGCCACGAAAGAAAAAGTGACCGAGGCGTTCAAGATCATCACTTCCGATCCCAACGTCAAAGGCATCCTCGTCAATATTTTCGGCGGCATCATGCGCTGCGATATTATTGCGGAGGGCGTCATCGCCGCCACCAAGGAGGTGGGCCTGACGGTGCCGCTGGTCGTGCGGCTTGAAGGCACGAACGTTGAACAAGGCAAGGAGATCCTGTCGACCTCCGGCCTCGCCATCACGCCTGCGGACGATTTGGACGACGCGGCGCAAAAGGTCGTGAAAGCCGTGAAGGAGGCTTCGTAACATGTCCGTACTCGTCGATAAAAACACCAAAGTCATCACGCAAGGCTTCACAGGCTCGCAAGGGACCTTCCACTCCGAACAGGCGATCGCCTACGGCACGAACGTCGTCGGCGGCGTGACGCCGGGCAAGGGCGGCCAGAGCCATCTCGATTTGCCGGTGTTCGACACCGTGGCCGAGGCGATGGATAAGACCGGCGCGACGGCGTCTGCAGTCTACGTGCCGCCGCCCTTCGCCGCAGATTCAATTCTTGAGGCCATCGCCGCAGAGATTCCGCTTGTGATTTGCATCACGGAGGGCATTCCGGTCCTCGATATGGTGAAGGTGGAGCGGGCGCTGCAAGGCTCCAAAACCCGTCTTGTCGGCCCGAATTGCCCCGGCGTCATCACGCCGGGTGAATGTAAGATCGGCATCATGCCCGGCCACATTCATAAAAAAGGCAATGTGGGAATCGTCTCGCGTTCCGGGACGCTGACCTATGAAGCCGTGCACCAGACGACGACGGCGGGCCTTGGACAGTCCACGTGCGTCGGCATCGGCGGCGATCCTGTAAAAGGTACGGAGTTCATCGACGTCCTGGAAATGTTCCTGGCCGACGACGACACGCACTCCATTATTATGATTGGCGAGATCGGCGGTTCAGCGGAAGAGGATGCGGCCGCATTTTTGAAGTCGAACAGCGTCAAAAAGCCGACGGTGGGTTTCATCGCAGGCGTGACCGCGCCTCCGGGCCGACGCATGGGCCACGCCGGGGCGATCGTCGCTGGCGGCAAAGGCGACGCCGGCTCTAAAATCGAAGCTATGAAATCGGCCGGCATCTCCGTTTCGCCGACGCCTGCAGCACTTGGGTCCACCTTGGTGGAGCTCCTGAACGGCTAAAATCGTCCGCGCGCGCCCTCCATTTTGGTGCGCGCGACGTCTCGTCATCACAAATTGACGAAAAAGTTGAAAATCTGTTGCGTGTTTTAAGTCTTGGGTAATAGAAAAACCGGCATATTTATAGTTAACAACAACACAAAGCCCGCGAGAGTATAGGCCCATGGCCCACGATGCGCGCGACGACGCCGCCGAACCAGCGCCGAATTCTATCTTAGAAGCCACTTCCTTCCTGTTCGGAGCAAACGCTCCCTTCATAGAGAATCTCTACGCCAAATACGTCAAAAACCCCGCAAGCGTTGATGCTGAATGGCGGGACTTTTTCGATGGCCTTGGCGACGATGTCCAATCGGTGACCAAAGCCGCCGACGGGCCGAGCTGGAAGCGCGCCGACTGGCCGAAGCCGGTGAACGGCGAGATGACCGCCGTGTTCGATGGCGACTGGCCGGCTGTGGAAGATGCGCTTGAAAAGAAAATCGCCGCCCGCGCGCCGGCGGCCTTTGAAGATGAGATCCGGGCTGCGACGAAAGACAGCCTCAGGGCCCTGATGCTGATCCGCGCCTACCGGATCCGCGGACATCTTATCGCCGATCTCGACCCCCTCGGCATCGCCGAAAAAGCCAATCTTGAAGAGTTCGAGCCCTCCGCCTACGGATTTACAGAAGGCGATCTCGATCGACCGATTTTCCTCGATTACGTGCTTGGCCTTGAGGCGGCGACGATGCGCGAGATTCTGGAGATCGTCCGCCGCACCTATTGCGGCACGTTCGCCGTTGAGTTCATGCACATCACCGATCCGGAGCAAAAGGGTTGGATCCAAAAACGGATTGAGGGCAAAGACAAGGAAATCGCCTTCACCAACGAGGGTAAAAAGGCGATCATGAAGAAACTCATCGAGGCGGAAGGCTTCGAAAAGTTTCTCCATGTTAAATACGCCGGGACGAAACGGTTCGGTCTTGACGGCGGTGAGGCGATGGTCCCTGCGCTTGAGCAATTGATCAAGCGCGGCGGCGCGCTCGGCGTTAAGGAAATTATTCTCGGCATGCCCCACCGCGGCCGGCTCAATGTTTTGTCCGCCGTGATGGGCAAGCCGTACCATCAGATTTTTCATGAATTCCAGGGCGGCTCCATCACGCCTGACGATGTCGACGGCTCGGGGGACGTAAAGTATCACCTGGGCGCCTCATCGGACCGGGAATTTGACGGCAACAGCGTGCATCTGTCCTTGACGGCGAACCCCTCCCACCTTGAGGCGGTGAACCCCGTTGTTCTGGGCAAGTCCCGCGCGAAGCAAGACAGGCTGCCCGTTCCCGACGCGATTGAATCCCCGCGCACCCATGTGATGCCGCTTTTGCTCCATGGCGACGCCGCTTTCGCGGGCCAGGGCGTAGTTGCGGAATGTTTCGGTCTGTCGGGTCTTAAAGGATATAAAACGGGCGGCACCATTCATTTTGTCGTCAACAACCAAATTGGCTTTACAACAAGCCCGAAATACTCCCGGTCTTCCCCATACCCCTCCGACGTCGCGCTGATGGTTCAGGCGCCGATTTTTCATGTGAACGGGGATGATCCGGAAGCGGTGGTCTACGCCGCCAAGGTGGCGGCCGAATTCCGGATGAAGTTCGGCAAGGACGTCGTCATCGACATGTTCTGCTATCGACGGTTTGGCCACAATGAGGGCGATGAGCCGTCCTTCACCCAGCCGCTGATGTATAAAAAGATCGGCGGTCATCGCACGACCCAGGCGCTATATGCGGACCGTTTGGTGGCCGAAGGCGTCGTCACCCGGGACTGGGTGGACGAGGAGGTTGCGGCGACCCAGGCGTTTTTGCGAGAAGAATTTGAGGCTGGCGAAAGCTTCAAACCAAACAAGGCCGATTGGCTGGACGGCGCCTGGTCGGGGTTCTGCCTGGCGTCCGATGACGATCGTCGCGGCGACACGTCCGTGGAGATCGAAGACCTAAAAGCGATCGGTGCGAAGCTTACGGAGATACCCGCCGATTTCAACGCCCATAAAACCATCGTCCGCCTGATGAAGGCCAAAGCGAAAATGTTCGATACGGGCGAGGGGATAGATTGGGCGACCGGCGAGGCTCTGGCGTTCGGGTCTTTGCTGAAGGAAGGCCATAAGGTGCGTTTGTCCGGCCAGGATTGCGCGCGCGGCACGTTCTCCCAGCGCCATTCCCGGTTTACGGACCAGGAAACAGAAGCTCCGTATACACCACTGAATAACCTTGGCGGCGATCAAGCGGAGTATGAAGTGATCGACTCCAGTTTGTCGGAGTTCGCCGTGCTTGGATTTGAGTACGGTTATTCTGTGGCCGATCCCAATTGTCTGCCCCTGTGGGAAGCGCAATTCGGCGACTTCGCCAACGGCGCCCAGACGATCTTCGATCAGTTTATTTCCTCCGGCGAGCGCAAATGGCTGCGCATGTCCGGTCTTGTGTGCTTGTTGCCGCATGGCTATGAGGGGCAGGGGCCGGAGCATTCCTCCGCCCGGTTGGAGCGCTTCCTGCAATTGTGCGCGCAGGATAATCTTCAGGTCGCCAACTGCACGACGCCGGCGAACTATTTCCACATTCTGCGTCGCCAGATCCGTCGTCCGTTCCGTAAGCCGTTGATCCTTATGACGCCGAAGTCGCTTTTGCGCCACAAACGCGCAACTTCCACTCTGGCGGAGATGGGCCCCGGCTCTTCCTTCCACCGCGTATTGTGGGATGATGCAGAGTATAAGCCCGGCTCCACAGTGAAACTTGTGGCGGACGATAAGATTAAGCGCGTCGTCATGTGCTCCGGCAAGGTTTATTACGATCTGTTCGAGGAGCGTGAGAAGCGCGGCGTCAACGATGTTTATTTACTCCGTGTTGAGCAGTTTTATCCGTTCCCGGCCCATTCTCTTATGAAAGAGCTGGAGCGATTTAAAAACGCGGACATGGTCTGGTGTCAGGAAGAGCCGAAAAACATGGGCGGTTGGTTCTTCATGGAGCCGAACATCGAATGGACGCTGAACCAGATCGGCGCAGCCAGCGCCCGTGCGCGCTATGCCGGCCGGCCGGCCGCCGCCTCTCCGGCGACGGGTCTTATGAGCAAACACCAGGCTGAGCTTGCAGCTTTTATGGACGATGCGTTGACAGTTTAACCCCCCGGCCTTTTTCTAGGTTGGCTTGATGAGCACGGAAAAAAATATGGCGACTGAAATTCGGGTGCCGACCCTTGGCGAGTCTGTTACGGAAGCAACGATCGCCCAATGGCTGAAAAAAGAAGGCGATGCAGTGAACGCCGACGAGCCCCTGGTGGAGCTGGAGACAGACAAAGTCTCCGTCGAAGTGCCGGCGCCGGTGTCCGGCGTTTTGTCGGAAATTACCGCCAAAGACGGCGACACGGTTGAGGTCGGCGCCTTGCTGGGCGCTCTTGATGAGAGCGGCGCGGCGAAATCGAACGGGTCTACCCCCGCGCCGGAACCCGCTGCAGCGCCGGCCCCGGCGTCCTCCGGCGGCGGAGACATTCTCGACATCACCGTGCCCCAGGCCGGCGAATCTGTGACTGAAGCGGAGGTTGGCGAGATTTTTGTGAAAGTGGGCGATGCGGTGAAAACCGACGATCCCATTGTTTCTCTGGAGACAGATAAAGCCTCTATGGACGTGCCGGCTCCGGCCGATGGCGCAATCACGGAAATTTCCGTTGCTGAAGGCGATGTGGTTGAGGTCGGCGCCTTGCTCGCCAAAATGGAGGCTGGCGCCGCGGCTTCAGCGCAACCCGCCGCCTCTGGGCCTGCGCCGCAAGCTGCAGCGGCTCCGTCCTCTGCGCCCGCTGGCGCGCCGCTCGCCCCATCGGTTCAGCGCATCGTGTCTGAAAACAATTTGGATGCGGGACAAATCCCTGGGTCCGGTAAAGACGGTCGCGTCACCAAGGGCGACGCCCTTGCTTTCTTGGAACGCGGCGGCGCTCAACCTGCTGCAACAAAGGCTCCGTCCGCCCCGCGGGAGCTGGGGCCCCGAGAGGAGCGGGTGAAGATGACGCGTCTGCGTCAGACCATCGCCCGCCGCCTGAAGGAGGCGCAAAACGCCGCCGCGATGCTCACCACCTACAACGACGTCGACATGACGGCGGTGATGGACGTGCGCAAACAGTATAAGGAGCTGTTTGAGAAAAAGCATGGCGTCAAGCTCGGCTTTATGGGTTTGTTCGTGAAGGCTTGCGTTCACGCCCTGAAGGAAATCCCCGATGTGAACGCCGAAATCGACGGCGCGGACATCATCTATAAGAACCATTACGACATCGGCGTTGCGGTGGGGTCTGACAAGGGCCTCGTGGTGCCGGTGGTGCGCGATGCGGATATGAAGTCTCTCGCCGGCATCGAAGCGGAAATCGGCGATTTTGGCGCCCGCGCCCGCAAAGGCGAGCTGAAGCTGGAAGAAATGCAGGGCGGCACGTTCACGATTTCCAATGGCGGCGTTTACGGCTCTCTCATGTCCTCGCCGATTTTAAATGCGCCCCAGTCCGGCATTCTCGGCATGCACCGCATCGAGCAGCGCCCTGTGGTCCGGGACGGCCAGGTGGTGATCCGCCCGATGATGTATCTGGCGCTGTCCTACGATCACCGCATCGTTGACGGCAAAGGCGCTGTGACCTTCCTTGTTCGCGTCAAAGAAAGCCTGGAAGACCCGAAACGCTTGTTGCTGGATCTCTAGCTCTTACATATAAATCGATAGCGGCGACGTCAGTCGCTGTTTCCTCTCGAAGACTTTAAAAATCAGGATACTTACTATGGCCGACAGCTTCGACGTCGTTGTCATCGGGGGCGGCCCCGGCGGATACAATTGCGCCATTCGCGCAGCTCAACTCGGGCTGTCCGTTGCTTGTATCGAAAAGCGCGAAACCAAGCGGTTTGGCGGCACATGCCTCAATGTCGGGTGCATCCCGTCAAAGGCGATGCTCCACGCTTCTGAGCTTTATGAGGCTGCGAAAACGGAATTCGCCGACCTCGGCATCAAGGCGACGGGCGTCAAGCTCGACTTGCCGAAAATGCTCGGCCAAAAAGACGATGCGGTGAACGGCCTCACCCAGGGCATTGAATATCTGTTTAAAAAGAACAAGGTGACGGGTCTTCTCGGCGCCGGTGAAATTATCGCCCCCGGCAAGGTGAAAGTGACCGACGCCGACGGCAAGACCCAGGAGATTTCTGCAAAGAACATCGTCATCGCCACAGGCTCCGAAGTTATGCCCTTGCCCGGCGTTGAGATCGACGAACAACAGATCGTCTCCTCCACGGGCGCATTGTCCTTACCCTCCGTACCGAAACACATGGTGGTCGTGGGCGGCGGGTATATCGGCCTTGAAATGGGCTCCGTCTGGCGACGCCTTGGCGCTGAGGTGACGGTGGTGGAGTTCCTCGACCGCATCACGCCGGGTATGGACGGCGAGGTTTCCAAGCAATTTCAACGCATCCTGAAAAAGCAGGGCATGAACTTCAAGCTTGGGTATAAAGTCACAGGCGCTGAGAAGCTGAAAACCAAGGTAAAGTTGTCGGTGGAGCCCGCCAAGGGCGGCGATGCGGAGACCATCGATTGCGATGTCGTACTCGTCTCCATTGGGCGCAGGCCGTACACAGAAGGACTTGGCCTTGAAAAAGTCGGCGTTCAAGTGAATGAGCGCGGGTTTATCCCCACGACCCATTTCAAAACCAATCTCGACGGCGTTTACGCCATCGGCGATGTGACGCCCGGCCCGATGCTCGCCCACAAGGCCGAGGATGAGGCCGTCGCCTGCGCGGAGATCATCGCCGGCAAGGCGGGGCACGTGAATTACGACGTCATCCCCGGCGTCGTTTACACCTATCCGGAAGCGGCCGCCGTCGGTAAAACCGAGGAGCAGCTGAAGGAGGAGGGCGTCGCCTACACCGTAGGCAAGTTCCCCTTCACCGCCAATTCGCGGGCGAAAACCAATCATACGACGGACGGATTTGTGAAAATCATCGCAGACGCGAAGACCGACAGGGTTCTCGGCGCTCATATGATTGGCCCGGGCGTTGGCGAAATGATACACGAGGTCTGCGTCGCCATGGAGTTCGGCGCTTCATCGGAGGACATCGCGCGGACCTGCCACGCACACCCGACCATGAGCGAGGCGGTGCGCCAGGCGGCCATGGGCGTTGAAGGCTGGACCATGCAGATGTAAGCGCATGGACGCGCTTTGTCTTCGCCTCACAGCTGATCGGTGCAAGATCTGCCGCTGCGCCCCCGACGCCGTGATCCCTGAAAGTATTTGGGACGCCGACGGGGTTGTCAGCGTTACGCGCACCCCTGATGAAATCTCTATCGTCATCTCTGAAACAGTCGATATCGCAGCCGACCGTGTCGAGGTGGGGTGGCGGTGCTTCGCTGTCGAAGGTCCGCTGGATTTCGCCATGACAGGCGTCCTTGCCGAGCTGTCCGGCGCATTGGCTGCTGCAGAAATAGCGTTATTCGCTATTTCGACGTTCGATACGGACTATATTTTCGTTAAGCAAGCGGATGCTGCCGGGGCGACGGCAGCGTTTCGCCGAATAGGTGTGATTGTTATGTAGCGTTTACAGATTTTCGTTGTATTTCAACAAAGAACAGAAAGATAATATGGTTCGTACAAGTTAAAAAATCTTGATAGGTAATATTTATGAGTTTATTATATCTATACATTAATCACGGAGGCTGTAAAATGAAATATCATATGCGTCTTATATTGGTTGGTCTTGTGTATTTTCTTTCTTCGGCAATGAGTTTTGCAAACGACACAGGTTACCATAAAATTGATAGTATTATTTCATGGTCGAACGGAATTACTCAAGTTTGGCTCGAGGCTGGTGCT
Organism: Pseudomonadota bacterium; assembly: GCA_039183635.1. Classification (GTDB taxonomy): domain Bacteria; phylum Pseudomonadota; class Alphaproteobacteria; order Caulobacterales; family Parvularculaceae; genus JBCDBL01. The sequence continues at coordinate 13,721 of JBCDBL010000032.1, read as the reverse complement.
GAACATCAATGTACAGCTACATCGTTCAAACTAAGATATTTTTTAGATATAGCTGATGCGGAAGATTATAACCGGAAACTCTCTATGATTATGACGGCATACACCACAGAGGGAACCGTTAATTTGAGATATGTCTGTAATACTGATAATTATCCTGAGATTACGGTTGTGCGTTGGAAAAAATAAGTATTGCTTTAGTAGTTTCTTATACCGACTTGTAACAATGGTAGTAAAGTGACAGTGGCTCCTGACGGGTAAGGTTGGGGCGTATGGTAAGTGACAGTTTGATAATTGAGCTCGACTGGCACGATTTTGTCGGTTTTTTCGGCGTCGGCCTTATTGTCGGGACTTATTTCGCCTCGCAAATCGGGCGCATGGCGGTGGACCGACCCCTCTATCCCGCGTTAAACGCCTTGGGCGCGGTGCTGATCCTTGTCTCCCTCGCCTTCACCTTCAATGCAGCCTCTTTTGTGATCGAGCTGTTCTGGCTGGCGATCAGTCTTGTCGGTCTTGTGCGGGCGCTGCGGCCGGCGCGGCGCTGACCATCCTGTCTTTCAATTGGGCGATGAACGCGTCCCGGTCCGCAGGCGCGTAGGGCGCACGGGGCGCCGCGCCCCAGATCGGGCCCGGCCAGGCCGCATCGCTTGTAAAGCGGGCGATGACATGGACGTGGAGCTGGCGCACCTGATTGCCGAGGGCGGCGACGTTCAGCTTGTCGCATCCCGTGAGGTCCGCCAGGATCTGCGACAACAGGCGAATTTCCCGGCTGAGCAGCGCGTGGTCGGCCTCGGACAAATCGATAAGCTCGAAAACGTCCGCCCGGCGCGGGATGAGAATGACCCAAGGGTAACTGGCGTCGTCCATCAGCCGCGCCTCGGACAAGGGCCAGTTGGCGACGTGGATCGTATCGGCGGCGAGCTGCGGGTCGAGGGCGAATGCGGCGGTCATGGCGGGCCTTTCGAAATCGTGTGGCGGAGCTGCCGCACTTCGCATCTGGATTTTTGCAGCGGCCCCGTCCTAAGGTAATGGCAATGTGCGCGCACGCTGCGTCGCGATCAAGGCCGGGGGCGGCCGGGTCGCGTCAAAAAGACGGCCTTTCCGCGCGAAAACAAACGGAGGGTTTATGACCGACGCCGCAGTTGAGGCTGGCGCCGCAGAAAAAACGTTTTTGGGTCACCCGCGCGGGCTCGTCATTTTGTTCTTCACCGAGATGTGGGAGCGATTTTCCTATTACGGAATGCGCGGGCTCCTCATCCTCTACCTGACGCAGCATTTTCTGTTTTCGGACGAACGCTCGGCGATCATGTACGGTGCGTACACCGCGCTCGTCTATGTGATGACCATCGTCGGCGGAACGCTCGCCGACCGCTATCTCGGCCAGAGAAAGGCTGTGACCTTCGGCGCGATCCTGCTGGTGCTCGGCCATTTCGGCATGGCGTTCGAGGGCGCGGGGTCGAAGGAGATCTTGACCTACGACGGCGCCGAATATCAGGTGACGCTCGATGGCCGGGGCGGGGACGCCAAACAGCTGATTGTTTCCGATAGCGGACAATCCTTTGTCGCGTTTAACGAAGGCGCGACGGAGATGCTGATCGCTGATCCCGACGCCGTGGGCTTGCCGAACATCATACCGGTGAGCGCGTTCGAGACGCGCATCGAGCAGGAACAGGGATACGTTTTAATCCTTTACCTGTCCCTGGCGCTCATCATTGCGGGCGTCGGATACCTCAAAGCAAACATCTCCACGATTGTCGGGGCTTTATACGGCTTCGGCGACAAGCGGCGCGATTCCGGCTTCACGATTTTTTATATGGGGATCAATCTGGGAGCGTTCCTTTCCTCGATTTTCTGTGGATATCTCGGCATCGCATACGGGTGGAAGTACGGTTTCGGCCTCGCAGGGATAGGCATGGCGGTCGGGCTTGTGGTTTTTCTTCTGGGGCAGCCTTGGCTCCAGGGCCGCGCGGAGCCGCCGAGCGTTGAGAAGCTGAAAGAAAAAGTTCTGGGGCCGATCAATGTCGAATGGGGGTGTTACCTCGCAGGGCTCGGCATCATCGCGGTGTCGATGTTGCTGGTCATGAACGCCCACGTCATTCCGGAATGGTTTGTCGGGTCTCTCGGGCTTGCCGTGTTTGTCTTCCTCATCGCTTACGCCTTCGTGAAAACCCAGGGCGAAGAGCGCGACCGCATGTTTGCGGCGATCTATATCATTCTCGGTCAGATTCCGTTCTGGGCGCTGTTCGAACAGGCGGGCTCCTCCCTTAATCTGTTTACGGCGCGCCTGGTGGACCGCACGATATTCGGATTATCGGTTCCATCGCCTGTGTTTCAGTCGTTAAACGCGCTCTACATCGTCATATTCGCGCCCATTCTGGCATGGCTGTGGATCACGCTCGCCAAGCGCAACCTGAACCCCTCCTCGCCGGTGAAGTTCGCCATCGGCAATTTCCTCGCCGGCCTCGGCTTTCTCGCATTGGTCGGCGGCATGCAGGCCTCCGGGACGGACGGCTTAACGGCGGTTTATTTCGTGTTCCTCATTTACTGGATCCACACGATGGGGGAGCTTCTGGTCTCGCCCGTGGGCTTATCCGCCGTAACGAAGCTGGCGCCGGCCAGGGTGGTGGGCATGGCCATGGGCGCATGGTTTTTGTTTTCCGGCCTATCCAACTATCTCGCCGGGATTATCGCCCGCACCACGGGGGCCGAGACCATCGGCGGCCAGCTGACGGACATCGCCGCGGCGAAAGCAGGGTATGCGGCGGTCTATACGAATGTCGCCTACATCGCGATGGCGATATCGGTTGTGATGCTGCTCCTCGCCCCTGTCGTCAAACGATGGATGCATGGGGCGGATTAAAAATCGCTTTTAATCCGGTTTGACCAAATCCAGGCGATGACAGAAAGCGCGGCAAGGGCGAGCCCCCAGAAAAGCGGGCCCGCTTCAAACTTCGGCGTGAAGAGGTTTGCAAACCAAATAGCGATGAGCGCGCTTACGCCCAACAAGGCCGAAACAATGCGCAACCCCCATTTTCCGCCGGGAAAGCCATAGAGCAATACTTCGAATAGGCCCGTGAGAAGGCGCATGGCCATGCGTCCGATGAAGGCGAACAGGTCTCCAATACCGTCAATATCACTTCCCACGGGGATGCGCCTGCGCGTATGTCTTCAGCATGCTGTCGGCTTCCACCTTGGTGTATCGCTGGGTGGCGGCCAGTGACGCGTGGCCGAGCAGCTCCTGTATGGCGCGTAAGTCGCCGCCGGCGGCGAGAAGGTGCGTTGCGAAGGAATGGCGTAGGGCGTGGGGCGTCGCGCTGTCCGGCAGGCCGAGGCCGCTGCGCAGGGCCTGCATGGTCTGTTGCGCCAGGCGCGGCGATAAGGGTTTGCCGGTTTTGGAGAAAAACAGCGGGTCGTCGTCTTCAAGGCCATAGGGGCAGGCGGTTTTGTACGTTGCGCTCATCTCCCGGATAACCGGCAGTATGGGAACCATCCGCGTCTTGCGGCCCTTGCCGATGACGGCGAGCGTCTCCGCCAGCGGCGCATCAGCCCAGCGCAGGGCGAGGGCCTCTGAAATTCTGAGGCCCGCGCCATAGAGCAATAGGAACAGGGTTTGGTCCCTCATGCCTGTCCAATCCTGCGGGGCGCCGGCCTCGTCGATGAGGTCCTTTGCGTCGGCGCGGGCGAGGGGGCGGGGCAGGCGGGCGTCGGCTTTCGGCGTACGGACGGCGCCGATGGCCGGATTGTCGACGCCTTCGCGCTTGGCGAGGAACCGGTAAAACGCCCGCAGCGCCGACAGCTCCATACGCACTGTGGCGATGGCGGCGCCGTCCCGCGTGCGGCTGGCGAGAAAGCCCCTGATGTCGGCGACGGTGAGGGCGCTAAGGGTTTTGAGGCGCGCCGGTTTTCCAAGATGGCCCTTCAAATAATCGAAGAACAGTCGGAGCCCATAGGCGTACATCCGCAAGGTATGGGCGCTGAGGCGTCGTTCGCTTTTGATGTAGGCGAGGAACCTGCCGGCGGCGTCGGCGGCGTCCGGGGCGGCCGCCGCTGCGATCGCCGCCGCATCACGGTTCGCAGCACGCAAAGACTCATCGCGTCCGATGTCAGCGGCTTCCAAGGGCATAATAACGGATTATGCAGTGTTTCGCCGGGCGACGCAAAACCCCAATTTTGCGTAGGGCGTTAATCGGTTTTTTTCACCAGCGCCGCGCCGATGGCGCCGAGAAGGGCCGAAATATCGTTCCGTCTCAGGATGACCAGGACGGCCGCTCCGATCCACACGCCGATCGCTGCGACGAACAGGCCGCCGCCGTCATTGTTCGGGTCGATCCCTAAGGGGGTGAACAGATGAAAGCTGATGGCGCCGGTCATGACGGCGATCCCGATCAGCGCGCCAAGGCCCTGCAGGCGGCGCAAACCGAGGACAAGGCCGCTAAGAATGAGGGCTGATGCGACAAGCTCCGCCGAGCCTATGACATATTGGCTGAACAAGCCGGTTTCAGCGAACAGGCCTGGCGCGCCGAGGCTGGCGGACCAGGCGTCGAGTTTGCCGAAAATCGTCTGGGTTTCCGGCGCATTGGTGAACTTGTAGCGCAGTGAATCGAGAAAAATCACAGCGATATAAAGAGAGATCGCCGTCGGTGCGAAGCGTTTTACGGTATTCATCATCCTAAAATCCCCTGAATTTGTCTTTCGTCTATCTGGAGAATGTCGAAACTGCGGATCGCAATCAAATCAATGGCGCGTGATGGCGCGCTTCGAACGCCTCACATTTTCGTGTGGCGACCGTCGCTGGTTTTACAGCTTCATCGGAAGAACGACGCGTGAAGGGGCAGACTACAAAATCTTCTGTCCGGTTTTCTCCCAATCCGCCAGAAAGGCTTCAAGTCCCTTATCCGTCAACGGATGTTTTGCAAGTTGACGCAGCACCTTCGGCGGCAGGGTGGAGACGTCGGCGCCGATTTTCGCGCATTCCAGGACGTGCATCGGATGGCGCAGAGAGGCGGCGAGGATTTCCGTGCCGAAATCGTAATTGTCGTAAATCTCGCGAATGTCAGCGATCAGGTCGAGCCCTTCGATCCCGATATCGTCAAGGCGGCCGATAAAGGGCGAAATGAACGTGGCGCCGGCTTTGGCGGCGAGGAGCGCCTGGTTCGCCGAAAAGCAGAGGGTGACATTGGTCATGATCCCGTTATCAGACAGCCGTTTGCACGCCTTCAGGCCGTCCCAGGTCAGCGGCAGTTTTACCGTGACGTTATCGGCGATTTTGGCGAGGTTCTCCCCCTCCGCCACCATGGCGTCCGTTTCGGTGGCCGTCACCTCTGCGGAGACGGGGCCCGCCACCAGATTGCAGATTTCCGCGATCACCTCTTTAAAATCGCGGCCCGACTTCATAATGAGGGAGGGGTTGGTGGTCACCCCGTCCACAAGACCGGTCGCGGCGAGGTCGCGAATCTCTTCAGTTTCGGCGGTGTCGACAAAGAATTTCATGGGACGGTGATCCTGTTTCTTTAGAGGCGCAGTGATGTTAAGCGACGGTTTACATGGCTTTTTTGGAAAATGCACGGGGCGCTCTTAAGGAACGTTGTGAAGGGAATAGGTGCGTCTTTTCCTCCCCCGCCTGCGGGGGAGGTGTCGGCGAAGCCGACGGAGGGGGGATGCGATGTTTATTGTGTCTCCTAAATTTGTGTTTGTTCTTTGATCCAAGCCCCCTTCGTCCCTGCGGGACACTTCCCCCGCGCGCGGGGGAAGACGCCGAGTTGAATGTTCAGAACAAATTGTTGGAATTGCAGCGTGAGGTAAGGGCGCTGGTATGAGCGAACCCCGCATCTCCGTGCTGTTGCCTTTGCCGTTGGCCGGGCCTTACGATTACCTCGCGCCGGAGGACGCGCCGCTCGCCGTTGGGCAATATGTTGTCGTTCCCCTGGGGCCAAGGGAGGTGCGGGGCGTCGTTTGGGCGGCGCCGTCCACGACAGAGCTGACGGAAAAAGCGGAAAAGGCGTTGAAGACCGTGATCCGGGTTCTCGATGCGCCGCCTTTGACGCAAGATGTACGAAACTTTGTCGATTGGGTTGCAGCGTATACGTTGTTCCCCCAAGGCGCAGTGTTGCGCATGGTGATGCGCTCCGGTGCGCAGCTCACCCCGCCCAAGCCGAAAACAGGCTATGTTTTGGGCAAGACGCCGCCTCAAAAAACAACAGAAATCCGTGCGAAGGTTCTGGCGGCGGCGGGAGACGTTCCGCAAACGGCGCAAGTTTTGGCGGCCGCGGCCGGGTGCGGCGTCGGAGTTATAAAGGGGCTTGCGGACGCCGGTGCGCTTGTTCCCGTTTCCATCGATCCGGACCCGCCTTATCCGCTGCCAGATCTTGAGCGTCCCGGCCCGCGTTTGTCGCCTGAACAAAATGCGGCGGCGGAGGCGTTAAAAGCAGACGTTGTAGCGGGCGGGTATAAAACCACGCTGATTGATGGCGTTACAGGCTCCGGCAAAACCGAAGTGTATTTCGAAGCCATCGCCGCCGCCTTACGAAAAGACCCCACTGCGCAAGTTCTGGTGTTGATGCCGGAGATTGCGCTTACCTTGCAATTCATCAAACGGGTGGAGGCGCGGTTCGGCGTGGCGCCGACGCTATGGCACTCCGACGCCGGGGATGCAGGACGCCGCCGCGCCTGGCGGCGGGTGGCGGATGGTGGGGCGCGCATTGTTGTGGGCGCCCGGTCGGCCCTGTTTCTTCCGTTCCAAAACTTGTCCCTCATCATTGTCGATGAGGAGCATGACAGCTCTTATAAGCAAGAAGATGGGGTCCTGTACCAAGCCCGGGACATGGCGGTGGCGCGGGGGGCGCGGAAGGGCTTTCCGGTGATCTTGGCCTCCGCGACGCCAGCCTTAGAGACCATGATCAATGTGACCCAAGGCCGTTACAGCGCGGTGACGCTGCCCGGTCGGTTCGGTGGCGCATCGATGCCGGAAACGGAGACCATCGACTTGCGCGCCGCGCCGCCGGACAAGGGGCAGTGGCTCTCCCCAAAACTCATTGAAGCTGTTGATGAGACCCTGGATCGCGGTGAGCAGGCGATGCTGTTCCTCAACCGCCGGGGCTATGCGCCCCTCACCATTTGCCGAAAATGCGGACACAGACTAACGGCGCCCCATTCCGACACCTGGTTGGTGGAGCATCGCTATGAGAACAAGCTTGTCTGTCACCATACGGGCTTTTCCATGCCGAAGCCCAAACACTGCCCGGCCTGTGGGGCCGAAGACAGCCTCGCCGCCTGCGGGCCGGGGGTGGAGCGCGTGGGGGAGGAGGCGAAGGCCCGGTGGCCCGACCGGCGGGTGGCGGTGTTCTCCTCCGACACGGTGCAAGCGCCGGGGGAGGTGAAGGGGCTCCTCGCCGATATGGCGGCGGGGCGGATCGACATTCTGATCGCCACGCAAATCGCCGCCAAGGGCCATCATTTCCCGAACCTCACCCTCATTGGCGTGGTGGATGCGGACCTCGGCCTCAGCGGCGGCGATCTGCGCGCCGGGGAGCGCACCTATCAGCTTTTGAACCAGGTCGCCGGCCGCGCCGGGCGGGCGGAGAAGAAAGGCCGCGCCCTGTTGCAGACCTATCAGCCGAACCACCCTGTGATGCGCGCGCTCATCAGTGGTGATCGCGATACGTTTTTGGCGCAGGAAGCTGAAGGCCGGGAAATGTTGGGCTTCCCCCCCTATGGCCGCCTGGCCGCGGTGATTCTCACCGGGGAAAAAGAAGACCAGGTGCGCGCGGCGGCCCAAACCCTCGCCAAAGCCGCGCCTCACGCCAAAGATGTTGAGGTCTGGGGCCCCGCGCCGGCGCCCATCGCCCGTTTGCGCGGTCGGACACGGATGCGGTTTTTGGTGAAGGCGGCGCGCACCGTGAATTTGCAGGCCTTTCTCACGGCCTGGCGCGCAGATGTGAAAACGCCTTCGTCGGTGCGTGTGGCGGTGGATGTGGATCCTTATTCGTTTTTGTGAGGTCGGATTTATCCGACGGCAGTGATCACTGTTTAGTCTCCGCAATGTGAGAGTTTTCTTTGCGGAGCAATTTAAATGCCGACCAATGCAGGTTTAGAATATCGGCAGGCGTTCCGGACCTATTTGCGCAAGGGTCAATTCCGACCAAACCCGCCGAAGCCGAACGTGGTAACACCGCAATATGTTTGGCGCACAAGAGGCGACAACAAAGTGCGCGCAAGCCATGCGGCGAATGAAGGGCGTGTTTTCAGTTGGACAGATACGCTGCCCACGGGGCATCCCGGCGATGAATATGGATGCCGATGCGGGGCGTTCCCTTATTATCCCGGCGTTACGGAATATGCGTATCATCAGTTGCTTTCAAATCTTGGGGGTTCATCCGGTCGTCGCTGGAATACCTTGGACTTCTTCCGCCATTTTTATTTTGGCGGCGGCCGCACTGTTTCGCTGCGCAGCATGGGACATTTGAAAGATATTGTGGAAGAATACGCATACTATACTGGCGCCGAAGGGGCTTACCGCCGACTTTCGAATCAAATTGCAAAAGAGGCGAGAAATAAAAAATCAGGTCCGATACGGTATCCGTTCGGATGGAGTTATGACTTCTCCAACGTTGATATTGCGCATGGCGGGGGCGTTGTGGAGGGGCGCTTTGCAGGCTTTGTCAGTGACCGGGGAGGCATGCTGTTTATTCGTGGGGAAATTATTTTTAATTTCTCCGACGAGTTCACCGATGTCGCTGGTATACGCGACCGTTTAGGTCAAAGAGATAAAGCTGTCTCGGATATATGGAAACGAACAAGCGATTTTGGCGGGTTGGCCTATGACATTAAAGATAGCTGGGCTACCCTCTTTGAGGCGGAAGTTCTGAAAGACGACAGCAAGAGCATTTATAAATGAATTGGTACAGGTTCCCTCTAAAAATTTTGGGAAACATAGTGAGCGGTGCTGTAAAAGTGGCGTTCGGCCTTTTCATTCTCGCTGTTATTTTAAAGACTTGGATTGCGTTTGACGATCGTTTGGCGCGCGCCAAGCTGCCGCCCGGCGTTTATCTTGCGGCGGTCAATCCGATTTCGGAAAAGCATCGCGAAATCGCTCTGTTCCGAGACGACGGTCTTATGCTTGTCCCACCTTATGTAGAGTTTGTATGCTTTAACGTTCACTTCATAGATACCGGCGACGCCATCTATCGAAAAGGAAACGAACACGTTCTTCGATATGGAGAGCCAGGCTTTTCGGAAATGTTCGAACAAAGCAAATTGCGCGGCCCGAGCGGTGCGTGTCGAGGCGAGAAAGATTATCACACGGGGCACAGCCTTCTCATACGAGACTCCAATTATCGTCGTGATTGGTGGGAATGGTGGCGGCCTTTTGAAGACTAAAGGTTACGCCTTCTTAATTTCGTCGAAATTGCACCTTAGCATGTAAAGAACAAGCAATTTTGGTGGGTTAGCCTGTGACATCAAATATATCTAGTCTGCCCTCTTCAAGGCGAAGGTTTTAAAGGACGACAGCAAGAGCATTCATAAATGAATTGGCACACATACCCAGTTAAAGTCTTGGGAAGCATACTGAGCGGCGGTGTGAAAATCGCTCTTGGCCTTATTATTCTCGTTGTTGTCTTAAAGTCCTGGATTGAGTTTGAAAATAGCTTGGCGCGCGCCAAGCTGCCGCCCGGCGTTTATCTTGCGGCGGTCAATCCGATTTCGGAGGGGCATCGTGAAATCGCACTGTTTCGCGATGATGGTTTGATGCTTGTGCCGCCTTACATAGACTTTGTTTGTTTTAATACGGAATACGTAGATACAATAGGCTCTATCTATAAGAAGGGGAGCGATCGCGCTCTTACGTCTGCCGACCCTGGATATCTTGAGATGATTAAGGAGAGCCGGTTGAGCGGTCCAAGCGGTGGATGCCGGGGAGAAAAAGATTCTTATTATGGCTACAGCCTTCTCATAAAAGACTCCAATTATCGTCGTGATTGGTGGGAATGGTGGCGGCCGTTTGGACGTTCAGATTCTGAAGGATGAAAGCAAAAGCTTATACAAGTGAGAAATATATGCGCCTCTATCACAAGGCGTATTTTATAATTTGTATTATTATGTCTTTCCCGCTTTTGGCGGTTTCAAAGTCGCACAACGACACTCGTGCGATCCCTGCGACCGAACGCCCAAGCCTTGTTTCTTGCATAGCGTTGCAAGTGCGAAAACCGTGTGCTAGACCCGCGCGAAATCAGTGCTGGGGGTCTGCCAAGCGGCATTGCGCTTCCTAGTGAACCTTTAAAATTTCAATGTCTTGCCTGCTCCTGGCCGATCTAAAGGGGCGGGTCGCCAAAGACAGGAGTTCGCCGAAAAGTGGCTTCAGACTTGCCTCAGATCGCGGGCGTGGCGGGCCGATACGCCCTCGCCCTGTTCGAACTCGCCGAAGAGACGAACGCCATCGACGCTCTTGCCCAGGAATTGTCGGATCTTAAAGGCGTGCTGGACGGCTCCGACGATTTAACGCGCCTCATCAAAAGCCCTGTGATCGCCCGCGCCGACCAGGAGAAGGCCATCGACGCCGTGTTGGAAAAGGCCGGCGCGAGCGCTCTTGCACGTAACTTCATAGGCGTCGTCGCCAAAAACCGGCGCTTGTTCGCCCTGCCGGACATTATTAAAGCGTTCGGAACCCTGGTCGCCGCCCATCGCGGCGAAGTCGCCGCCAGCGTCGTCAGCGCCGGCGCCTTGTCCGACAGCCAGGCTGCGCGCGTTAAATCCGAAATCGAAGCCGCCATCGGCCGCAGCGTCAATCTGGAGCGGGAGGTCGATCCTGCTTTGCTTGGCGGCCTTGTCGTCAAAGTCGGCTCGCGGATGATCGATTCTTCACTCCGCACCAAGCTCACCCGTTTGAAATCCGTGATGAAGCAGGCCTAAGGCCTCATAAGGACGTAAAAGACCCATGGACATCCAAGCCTCTGAAATTTCCTCCATCCTGAAAGCCCAGATCAAAGACTTCGGCCAGGAAGCCGAAGTGTCCGAGATCGGCCAGGTTCTGTCCGTCGGCGACGGCATCGCGCGGGTCTACGGCCTCGATCAGGTGAAAGCCGGCGAGATGGTCGAGTTCGCGAACGGCGTCAAAGGCATGGCGCTGAACCTGGAAAGCGACAATGTCGGCGTCGTGATCTTCGGCGAGGACCGGGACATCAAGGAAGGCGACACCGTCAAGCGGACCGAAGCCATTGTGGACGTGCCGGTGGGCAAGGGCCTTCTCGGCCGGGTCGTCAACCCGCTTGGCGAGCCCATCGACGGCAAAGGCCCGATCGAGGCGGCGGAGCGCCGGGTTGTGGACGTCAAGGCGCCGGGCATCTTGCCGCGCAAATCCGTGCACGAACCTGTGCAAACGGGCATTAAAGCCATCGACGCCATGATCCCGGTCGGCCGCGGCCAGCGTGAACTTGTGATCGGCGACCGTCAGACGGGTAAGACGGCGGTGTGCATCGACGCCATCTTGAACCAGAAAGACGTCAATTCTGGCGATGATGAAAGCGCCAAGCTCTACTGCATTTACATCGCCATCGGACAAAAGCGCTCCACGGTGGCGCAAATCGTAAAAACCTTGGAAGACAACGGCGCGATGGAATATTCCATCGTTGTCGCTGCGACGGCGTCGGAGCCCGCACCGCTTCAGTTCCTTGCGCCCTTCGCCGGCTGCGCCATGGGGGAGTATTTCCGCGACAATGGCATGCACGCATTGGTCGTGTACGATGACTTGTCGAAACAGGCCGTGGCCTACCGCCAGATGTCCTTGCTTCTGCGCCGCCCGCCGGGCCGCGAAGCCTATCCCGGCGACGTGTTCTATCTCCACTCCCGCCTGTTGGAGCGGGCCGCGAAATTGAACGAGGATTTCGGCTCCGGGTCTTTGACGGCGCTGCCGGTGATTGAGACGCAAGCGAACGACGTGTCGGCTTATATCCCGACAAATGTGATCTCGATCACGGACGGTCAGATCTTCCTGGAAACGGATCTGTTCTACCAGGGCATTCGGCCGGCTGTGAACGTTGGTCTGTCTGTGTCCCGCGTTGGCTCGGCCGCCCAGATCAAAGCGATGAAACAGGTCGCCGGTAAGATTAAGGGTGAGTTGGCGCAGTACCGCGAGTTGGCGGCCTTCGCACAGTTCGGCTCCGACCTCGACGCCACGACCCAGCGCTTGCTCGCCCGCGGCGACCGGTTGACGGAGTTGTTGAAGCAAGACCAATACTCTCCGCTGCAAGTGGAAGAGCAGGTGTGCGTGATTTACGCTGGCGTTAACGGCTATCTCGATGAGGTCGAGTCCAAAGCGGTGCGCAAGTTCGAAACAGAGTTCCTCCGGGCGCTGCACGCCAAGCATAAGGACATTCTTGACGATGTGCGCACATCGAAAAAACTGTCCGACGAAACGGAAGCCAAGCTGAAAAGCGCTCTTGGCGAGTTCTCCAAAGGGTTCGCGGCGTAAGGGACGGATACCGATAGATGCCTTCTCTTAAGGATCTCAAAAACCGCATCGCCTCCGTGCAATCGACACGGAAGATTACCAAGGCGATGCAGATGGTGGCGGCGGCGAAGCTGCGCAAGGCGGAAGAAAACGCCGGCGCGGCGCGTCCCTACGCAACCCGTATGGGCGCTGTGCTCGCCAATCTCGCCGCAACGCGTAAGGACGATCCGAGCGCGCCGCTGCTGTTGCGCGGTTCCGGCAGGGACGATACGCACCTTCTTGTGGTGGCGACGGCCGAACGGGGCCTGTGCGGCGCCTTTAACTCCTCCATCGCCCGCCTGGCGCGGGAGGAGATTGTACGCCTCCAGGGCGAAGGCAAGACGGTTAAAATTCTCTGTGTCGGGAAAAAGGGCCGGGACGTTTTGAAGCGTCTTTACGGCGATCTTATCATTGATACAGTTGACATGACGGGCGTGAAAAACCCCGGGTTCGAACAGGCGAACGGCATCGCAGCCCGCGTGACGGAAATGTTCGAGGCTGGCGAGATCGATGTCTGCAAGATTTTCTATGCTGAGTTCAAAAACGTCATCACCCAGACGCCGACAGCGCAGCAGTTGATCCCTGTCGCGGCGCCGGAGGGTGTTGAAGCGCCGGATTTGAAGGGCGCATCCTATGAATACGAACCGGACGAGGAGCAAATTCTCGCCGCGCTGCTGCCGCGCTATGTGACGACCCAGGTGCTTCGGGCGCTTCTTGAAAACGCCGCCTCCGAGCAGGGCGCGCGGATGAGCGCCATGGACAACGCCACGCGCAACGCCGGTGATATGATCGACAAACTGACGCTGACCTACAACCGGGCGCGTCAGGCGCAGATTACGAAAGAGTTGATTGAGATTATCTCCGGGGCCGAGGCCCTCTAGACGGGAACGTTAAGACAGCGCCGACTCTCAACGGGTAATGGGGGCCGGGCAATGCCGAAGACGACGAGACGCATCCCGCATCTGCGGGCGTGAGTTGGGTTCAAAAAGTACGGGCGTGGGTGGCGAAAGTCTTCCGTGCTCATCGAAAACAAAAGGTTTTGACGCCGCCGACGCCTGTCACGATTGAGGGCGATTACCTTGTCGAAAGGCCGGGGCGACGCGTTGAAAAAGGATTTAAGGCGCGACTATTTCCCCGCGCCTTGCGACGTGAAAAAACGAGGAAGACGGATATGAGCAACACAACCGGCCGCATTTCCCAGGTCATCGGCGCCGTCGTCGATGTGCAGTTCGACGATCACCTG